>NZ_JBSPTN010000001.1:0-182423 GCF_053850495.1 Pseudomonas sp. CFBP 5748 | reverse complement strand
TGTTGTGGACTTGCAGCACCAGGTTCGCGGTGCTGGTATCGCCGTCGGCGTCGGTCAGGGTGTAGGTGAAGGTTTCGGTGCCGCTTCCTCCACCGTGCAGCGCGACGAATTGTGGATCGCTGGTGTTCAGGGTGTAGGTGTACGTACCGTTGGGGTTGAGCACCAGGGTGCCGTAGGTGCCGGTGAAGGTCCCGCCAATGATCGGCCCGCTGTCGGGGCCCGTGGGGATACGGTCGGCGCCCTGATGGTCGTTGGGCAATACGTTGCCGGTGAGGGTAACGAGGGTTTCCGATGCCGTGCTGGCGTGACTGTCGTCGATGGCCTGGGGCACGTCGTCGGTGATGTTGACGTCCAGGGTACCGGTGGCGGTGTCGCCATCGGTGTCGACGGCCACGACCGGGAACTGTTCGGTGATGCTGTTGGCCCCGCCGCCGGCCGGGTGATTTTCATTGTCCCCCAGGGTGTAGCTGTAGCTGACCACGCCAGTGGTCGGGTTGTAGCCGGTGATGGTCAACGTGTTGCCCAGCGCCGAGGTGACGGTTTGAGGAAAGCCTGTGGGCACACCGCCGGCAATCACACTGATGCCGCCGATGCTCAGGCTGCTCAACCCATCGGGGGCAGAAATGGTGAAGGTGCCGTTTTGTACCAGCGCCCCTGGATTGCTCGCCGAACCATCGGCCAGATTGGCCTCGTTGGTGGTCAGTTCGCCGCCTTCCACCTCCACGCCATCGAGGGTCACGGGGTTGTCTGGAGGCGTCACTGGCGGCACCGTCCCGTCGTCGCCACCGTTATCCGGATCACCGGCCAGGCGCAGCTCTGGAAACTCGGGAATCCCGTTGAACCCGGCCGTAGGGAAACCGATCAGCGGGTCAACCTCCCCGCCGACTTCTTCCAGCAGCACAAAACTGTGCCCACCACCCACGCCCCCGGGGTTACCGCCCTCGGGGCCTGCGGCCGTGGCTTCGCCGGTCTGGGTCGGGTCGGCGCCGGCGGCGATGGCTTGTTGCAGCTTTTGCACATCGGTCAACTGTGCGTCACTCGGCGTCACCGCTTCAGGCGTGTCGACATGGGGTGCATGGTTGGCGAGCAACTGCGGGGTCAGGGTCAGGTTGCTTTCGCGACCCAAGGTCAATTCCCTGCCGTTCTGCAAATGCACCGCCACGGCCCCTTCGCTCCCGGTGATCAGGTGTTCGCCGGCATAGAGCCGATCGCCTTCAACCAGAGGCCGCCGCAGGCCGCCGGCCGCTTCTGCGAAAACCTGTCCTACCACCTTACTGACGGTACCGATGAGCGCTGCCATGTGCATTCCTCCGTTGCCAACCGCGGTTGGCACCTGTCTGGGTGAAGAATTCGTGCTCAGGTTGGCGGCCAGACAATCTGGAAAATCTGCCAGCTTTCGTGCTGTGGAAGACGCTAGCCATTCGCCACAACGACAAAAAACCGTCACTAAAAACCGCCCCGTATTTCACCTTTTCGCCGCTTCTTCACATCGTTTAAAAATTTGCCTGGAACTTTTATTGACGCCTAAAAGCCGTCAGAACCCGCAGATTCAAAGGCTTTCGCTTTGAACAATGTGCTGGTTTTTTCCAAGCACATAAGTTTTTTTCGGCATAACCCTTATGAAAAATCCTTCTTAGGTTTTGCGCAGGATGTTCTTAGCTGTGTTGTTACAAGCTTGAAACGGTTTTGATCTCAAATACGCCAATATTTTGGCGACAGCCAAGCACTATAGACCTAAGGAGATGCACCCCATGCGCGTTCTCACCCCTCTCTACTGCGCAGTTTTGCTGGCCATGGCCTGCTCTTCTCACGCACAGGCGATGTCGTTGACCGAAGCGATCCAAAGCACCATCGCCACTCACCCGGAGCTGGCACAACGGGTGGATAGCCGTCTATCGGCCAATGAAGATGTGAAAGTCGCCAGGGGGGGCTTTTTTCCATCGGTGGACTTGAATGCCGGTTACGGCCGTGGCTACAGCGACAACACCAACACCCGGGCCCAGGGCAATCACCACACCAATATCCTGACCTACACCCAATCGGAGCTGCGCCTGCGGCAGATGATCTTCGACGGGTTCAACACCGCCAATGAAGTGGAGCGCACCAAGGGGGTGGTCAACTCACGGGCCTATTACGCCCAGGGCACCGCCCAGGATCTGGCGCTGCGCACCATCGAGGTCTACCTGGAAGTGCTCAAGCGGCGCGAACTGGTGACCCTGGCCAAGAACAACCTGCAAGCGCACCTGCGGGTCAACGATCAGATCGGCCTGCGCACCGAGCGTGGGGTGGGCAGCACCGCCGACTCCGACCAGTCCAATGCCCGTCGGGCCCTGGCGGAAAACAACTACGACACTGCCCAGGTTGACCTGGCCGACGCCGAGGCGAATTTCTATAGCGTGGTCGGGCGCATGCCCGATGAGCTGGAAACCCCGCCGTCGACCAAAGGTGAAATGCCCGCCGACCTGCGCGAAGCCCAGCAAAGCATGGTCGATAACAACCCGTACCTGAAATCGGCCCAGGCCGACATACAGTCCGCCGAGAGCCAGTACGAAGTGGCCAAGTCGCCTTTCTACCCGCGCTTCGATGCCGAGGCCGCCGTGGGCGCCAATAACAACATCGGTGGCGAAGAGGGCCACGACAACAACTGGCGGGTCGGTGTAGTGATGAACTACAACCTGTTCCGTGGCGGCAGCGACAAGGCCCGGCTGGCGTCCAACGCCCACCAGATCAACCAGGCCATGGACATCCGCAACAACGCCCTGCGCCAGCTCAACGAAGACACGCGCCTGGCCTGGAACGCGATGAACAACGCCCGCAAACAGACCCCCACCGCCCGGGAATACGCCGAAACCACCTCCCGCGTGCGCGCCGCGTACCAGGATCAGTTCGGCCTCGGTCAGCGGACATTGCTTGATGTGCTCGACAGTGAAAACGAGCTGTACAACGCCAACCGTCGCTACACCGAGGTGCGCTACACCGAGGAGTACTCGATGTACCGGGTGCTGGCGAATATGGGCCTGCTGTTGCACAAACAACGGATCGTACTGCCGGCCGATGCGGTCGCGCAGACCGAAGTCAAGAATCAGGCACAGCTGCCCGAACTGAAGTAGCCCAGTGGGAGCGATCAATGTGACCAGCATGGAACCCGCAACCCCTGGCGCCGACCCGCGCCTGAATTTCGATGACCCCTTGCTGGACGGTCTGTTGATCCTCTGCAAACTCCATGGCGCGACGGTCAGTCGTGCCAGCCTCAGCGCCGGGCTTCCTATGGCGCACCAACGCCTGAGCCTGGACCTGCTGCCGCGCGCAGCGGCCCGGGCCAGCTTGCAGGCCCGGTTGCTGCGCCGGGACCTGGCCGACATCTCGCCGCTCAACCTGCCGGTGATGCTGATTCTGGCCGGTGGCCGCTGCGCCGTGTTGCGGCGCTGGAGCGAGGACGGCCAGGCGCTGATTCTGCCCAGCGAAGCCGATGGCGGCGAGCAATGGGTCAGCCGCGAGGAGCTGACCGCCGATTACAGTGGCCAGGCGTTATTTGCCCGGCCGCGCCATGAACTCGAAGACCTGCGTTCCCCGTTGGTGCCGCGGGTCGAGGCCTGGTTTCGCGACACCTTGAAACTGTCGCGCTGGCTGTACAGCGATGCGATCCTGGCGAGTTTCCTGATCAACCTGCTGGGGTTGATGGTCCCGTTGTTCGTCATGCAGACCTACGACCGCGTGGTGCCGAACCAGGCGACATCCACCTTGTGGGTGTTGGCCGTAGGGCTGCTGATCGGCACCGGATTCGAACTGGTATTACGGGTGGTGCGCGCCCATCTGCTGGACACCGCCGGCAAGAAAACCGACGTGATTCTTTCCGCCACCCTGTTCGAACGCATCACCGGCATGGCGATGAAGGCCAAACCGGTGACCATCGGCGGGTTCGCCCAGAGCATCCATGACTTCCAGGGCCTGCGCGAGTTTCTCACCGCAGTGACCCTCACCAGCCTGATCGACCTGCCTTTCGCCGTGCTGATGCTGGTAGTCATTGGCTTGCTGGGCGGCTGGCTGGTGGTGATTCCAGTGGTGGCTTTTCCGCTCACCATTGTCTTCGCGATGATCATCCAGGTGCGCCTGCGTGACACCGTGCAAAAAAGCCTCGCCCTCGGTGCCCAGCGCCAGGCCCTCTTGATTGAAACCCTCGGCGGCCTGGAAACCCTCAAGGCCTGCAGCGCCGAAAGCGAGCGCCAGCATCAGTGGGAAAGCACCCACGGCGCCCTCACCCGCCTGGACAGCCACGCACGCAACCTCTCGGCACTGGCGACCAACGGCACATTGTTCCTCCAACAACTGGCCGGCATGGCGACCATCGTCGCCGGGGTCTACAGCATCATCGCCGGCAACCTCAGCGTCGGCGCGCTGGTGGCGACCTACATGCTCGGCAGCCGGGTGCTGGCACCGCTGGGGCAAATCGCCGGGCTGATCACCCGCTACCAGCAAGCCCAGCTCACCATGCGCAGCACCGATGCCCTGATGGCACTGCCCCAGGAACGCGATGCCAAGCAACGGCCGCTGGATCGCACCCAATTGCAGGGCGCATTGGACGTCAATGGCGTGACCTTCCACTACAACGGCCAGAACACCCCGGCCCTTGCCAACATCAGCTTCAGCCTCAAGCCCGGCGAACGGGTCGGGATCATCGGCCGCAGCGGCTCAGGCAAGAGCACCCTGGCGCGCTTGGTGATGGGTTTCTATGCGCCGGAGGAAGGCCAGTTGCTGCTCGATGGCCTGGACCTGCGCCAACTGGACGTCGCCGACCTGCGCCAACAGATCGGTTATGTCGCCCATGACCTGCCGCTGCTGGCCGGCAGCCTGCGGGACAACCTGACCCTCGGCGCTCGCTACATCAGCGATGCGCGCATGCTCGAAGTGGCGGAACTGACCGGTGTCACCGAACTGGCCCGCCAGCATCCCCAAGGCTTCGACCGTCCGGTGGGCGAGCGCGGGCAGTTGCTCTCCGGTGGCCAGCGCCAAGCCGTGCTGCTGGCCCGGGCCCTGCTGCTCGACCCGCCGATCCTGCTGCTGGACGAGCCCACCAGCGCCATGGACAACAGCAGCGAAGACGTTTTGCGGCAAAAGCTACATACCCACATGCAGGGCAAAACGGTGCTGCTGGTCACCCACCGCACCTCGATGCTGAGCCTGGTGGACCGGTTGGTGGTGCTGGACAACGGCCGGATCGTGGCTGATGGGCCGAAGGAAACGGTTATTGATGCACTGCGCAAGGGACGGGTGGGGTCGGCGGCGGTGTAAGCCCCTCTAGCTGTCAACACAACACCTGTGGGAGCAAGGCTTGCCCGCGATGCAGGCGCCTCGGTTCCAGTGAGATCGCGTTAGCTTCATCGCGGGCAAGCCTTGCTCCCACAGATAACCCTCTCAAGCCACAGGTATGTGTTCGGCTTATTTCACTTAACTGACGGGTATCGCCCCATGTCTGCTCAAACACCCGATTCAGCCGCCCGAAGCTACTTCGGCAGTTTCAGCAAAAGTGCCGAAAGCGAGTTCATGCCGGAAACCGCCGGCGCCGCGCTGCAGGATTCGCCCCGGCGCTCACGCGTCACCGTGTGGCTGGCCGCGGGGCTGATCATCACCGGGCTGGTCTGGGCGAAATTGGCGGTCTTGCAGGAAGTCACCACTGGTGAAGGCAAAGCCATTCCGTCGAGCAAGATCCAGGTGATCCAGAACCTGGAGGGCGGCATCGTCACCGAGATTTTCGTGCGTGAAGGCCAGATGGTGAACAAGGGCGACACCCTGCTGCGCCTGGACGACACGCGGTTCCTGTCGAACAAGGGCGAGAGCGAGGCCGACCGCTATGCCTTGACCGCCCAGGTCGAGCGCCTGTCGGCCGAGGCCGAGGGCCGGCCATTCAAGCTTTCAGCCGAGGTGATCGCCAAGGCTCCGCAAGTGGCTGAGGACGAACGCTCGCTGTACGAACAACGGCAACGGCGCCTGGCCAGCGAACAACGGACCCTGACCGAACAACTGCGGCAGAAGACCCAGGAACTGGCGGAGTTTCGCTCCAAGCAAGGCCAGTTCAGCTCCGCCCTGGCCTTGCTGCAAGAAGAGATGAACATGTCCGCGCCACTGGTGCGCACCGGTGCGGTGTCGCCGGTGGAGATCCTGCGGCTCAAACGCAGCGCGGTGGAAATCCGCGGCTCGCTCAACGCCACCACCCTGGCCATTCCCCGCGCCGAATCGGCGATCAATGAGATCAAGAGCAAAATCGACGAATCGGAACAGACCTTCCGCTCCGAGGCAGCCAAGGACCTCAACGAGAAACGCACAGAACTGTCGAAAATCACCGCCTCGAGCATCGCCATCGATGACCGCGTGACCCGCACCACCGTGGTTTCGCCGGTGCATGGGGTGATCAAGCAACTGAAGGTCAACACCATCGGCGGCGTCGTGCAGCCGGGCAGCGACATGGTGGAAATCGTGCCTCTGGAAGACAACCTGCTGATCGAAGCCAAGGTCCGCCCCCAGGACGTGGCATTCCTGCATCCGGGCCAGAAAGCCATGGTCAAGTTCAGCGCCTACGATTACACGATCTACGGCGGGATGAGCGCCAAACTCGAACTGATCGGCGCCGACACCATCACCGACGACAAGGGCAACAGCTTCTACCTGATCCAGGTGCGCACCGATAAAAACCACTTGGGCGGGGATGCAAAACCGCTGCTGATCATTCCGGGGATGGTGGCGACGGTAGACATCATTACCGGGGAGAAGAGTGTGTTGGATTACTTGCTCAAGCCGGTGTTGAAGGCGCGGACGGAGGCGATGCGTGAGCGGTGACTTTTGCTGGGATATGCGCTGACTGAGCGGCCGCCTTCGCGAGCAAGCCCGCTCCCACAATGGATCTGCGGCAAACACAAATTTTGCGGCCACAGGCGATCAACTGTGGGAGCGGGCTTGCTCGCGAAGGGGCCAGCAAAGACACCCCTTATTTCTCAGCATGGTTACGCCGAAACGTCTCCTCCCCCATCGCCGCAATCTGCCCCTCGATCAACGCCTCGAACGGCCGCAACAAGGGCTCAAAACTGGTCGGTGCTTCAAGGGTCTGCAACGCCTGGACAATCGCCTCCACCGTCGACAACGCCCCCGGCCCCGGCGCCTTGCGCAAGCGATAACGGGACACCCCGCCTTCGGCCAAGGTCACCCTCGGCAACGCCGCCAGCAGCGGGTTGAGGTGCAGCAGCTTACGCGCCTTGCGCCAGGTGCCGTCGGGCACGACCAACAGCAGCGGCTCATCGGACGGAACATAAGCCTGCAGCGGCTGCGCATCGTCGCCGGGAAACAGCAACCGCGCCCGATAACCCGGTGGGTTGAGCAAGCTGGGTAAATCGTCGAACACCTCACCCACGATCAGCTCGGCATTATTGAGCCCCAACGCCGCCAAGCGGGCGGTGTTCAACGCGTGGTTCACTTCGCTGGGATGCTGCAACAGCAGGACCCGGGTGCGGCTGTCGAGGTTGGGGATCAGCGTGCACAAACAGTGGCTTTGTGGCCTGAGGCAGCGCGGACATTGGATTCTGGACATGATCAGGCCTGATTCAGTTGAGCTTTGAGCAAATCACGGAACGTCTGGATCAGCGGCTCGCGGCTGCGGCCACGGCGCACGATCATTGAAAACGGTGCCTGATAACCGAAGGTCGCCGGCAGCAGCACGCGCAAATCGCCTTTGTCGGCCCAGGCCTGGGCGTAATGTTCGGGCAGGTAACCGATGTAGGCACCGGACAACACCAGGATCAACTGCGCCTCCATGCTCTCCACCGTCGCCGCGCTGTGCTTGAAACCGTGGCGGGCCAGTTCGGCCTGGCTCCAGTAACCGCGCCCGACCATGCGCTGCTGGGTGATGACTTGTTCAGGGATGCGCCGTTCGTTGAACAGCGGGTGACGGTTACTGCAGTACAACCAATGTTGCTCGCGATACAGCGGCATGTAGACCAGCCCGCTCATGCGCGTGGAAAACGCTCCGATGGCCAGATCCAGGCGGTTGTCCTGCACGCCGAGTTGCAGTTCATAAGGGCTCATGACTGACAGGTGCAGGTGCACCGCCGGATGCTCCTGGCTGTAGGCGCCAATGGCTTCGGCGAACGGCAAGGCCTTGTCGCTGACGGTGGAGTCGATCACCCCCAGGTTCAGGGTGCCGCGCAATTCGCCCTTGAGGGCCGCGGCGTACTGTTCGAAACCTTCGAGCTCAGCCAACAGACGCAGGGTTTCCTGGTGGAACAACTCACCCTTGCTGGTCAGGCTGAACCCGCCCCGCCCGCGATGACACAGCACCAGGCCCAGGGCCGACTCGAGCTGGCTCATGTAGGTGCTGATGGCCGACGTGGAGAGGTTGAGTTCGTGCTGGGCATTGGCGAACCCCTGATGCCGGACCACGCTGACAAAAATGCGCAGCAGTTTCAGGTCGGGTAGAGCGTTGGCCATGGGGAACTCCAAATTACACAATACATAGAACTTGCTGTGCCCTTGTGGCGAGGGAGCTTGCTCCCGCTCGGCGGCGCAGCCGTCGCAAAACCTGGCGACGCAGTCTGCCTGATTCACCGAGGTGAATGGTTTTGGGGCCGCTTCGCTGCCCAGCGGGAGCAAGCTCCCTCGCCACAGGGGCACCATGTCCCCCAGACCACACGGGGTACTGCACTGGTTGGGAGTCTATCGTCCCACCTCACATTAGTTTAGAAAAATCTGAACTAAGTATTTGCCCCCAGCGATTCTTCCACTCCCACGCTTTTCGCAGAATCGGCCCCTGATAAATAAAACAACGATGAGGCCCTACCCGTGGACAAGATTCTTCACCAACCACTGGGCGGCAACGAAATGCCGCGCTTCGGCGGCATCGCCACCATGATGCGACTCCCCCACTTGCAAACCGCTGCCGGCCTGGACGCTGCGTTCGTCGGCGTACCGCTGGACATCGGCACCTCCCTGCGCGCCGGCACCCGTTTCGGGCCCCGGGAAATCCGCGCCGAATCCGTGATGATCCGCCCCTACAACATGGCCACCGGCGCCGCGCCATTCGATTCACTGTCAGTGGCCGACATCGGTGACGTGCCGATCAACACCTTCAACCTGCTGGACGCGGTGCGGATCATCGAAGAGTCGTACCACAAGATCCTCGAACACAACGTCATCCCCCTGACCCTGGGCGGCGATCACACGATTACCCTGCCGATCCTGCGGGCGATCCACAAGAAACACGGCAAGGTCGGCCTGGTGCATATCGACGCCCACGCCGATGTGAACGACCACATGTTCGGCGAGAAGATCGCCCACGGCACCACCTTCCGCCGCGCCGTGGAAGAAGGCCTGCTCGATTGCGACCGCGTGGTGCAAATCGGCCTGCGGGCCCAGGGCTACACCGCCGACGATTTCAACTGGAGTCGCAACCAGGGTTTCCGCGTGGTCCAGGCCGAAGAGTGCTGGCACAAATCCCTGGCACCGCTGATGGCTGAAGTGCGCGAGAAAGTCGGTGGCGGCCCGGTGTACCTGAGCTTTGATATCGACGGCATCGACCCGGCCTGGGCCCCAGGCACTGGCACCCCGGAAATCGGTGGGCTGACCACCATCCAGGCGATCGAAATCGTGCGCGGCTGCCAGGGCCTCGACCTGGTGGGTTGCGATCTGGTAGAAGTCTCGCCGCCGTACGACACCACCGGCAACACCTCGCTGCTGGGCGCCAACCTGCTGTACGAGATGCTCTGCGTACTGCCCGGCGTGGTTCATCGCTGAGGTGCGCCCATGAGCGAACAGGAGCAGGTCCTCAAGGCCGCCGCCGGGCTGGTGGCGGCCTTCGCCCGCAATGACCGCGACGCCTACTTTGGCGCGTTCACAAGCGATGCGAGTTTCGTGTTCTACACCCTCGAACAGCCCCTGCTGTCACGCGATGCCTACCAGGCGTTGTGGGATCGCTGGCGCTCCGAGGATGGCTTCGAGGTGCTCACGTGCACTTCAAGCAACGCCTTCGTCAGCCTGCAAGGGGACGTGGCGATTTTCATCCATGACGTGGCCACCGAGCTGCGCATGCAAGGGGAGCGACACTTTAGCCAGGAGCGCGAAACCATCCTGTTCCGCAAACAGGCAGGACGCGCACAAGAACAACAGGGCCTATGGCTGGCCTGTCATGAACATTTGTCCGCAATGCCGGAAGGGCTGCCACCCCCTTAGCCAAACAGGCGACGCTCACACACGATGAGTGCGCCTTGATGATCGGAGCAGATCATGAATAACAATAACGATAAAAGCCTTACGCAAATTGAAACCAACGGGGTCGAACAGATCCCGGACCACCAGCGAACCGCCGGCCCGGGGGACTTGTTTCGCCTGATCTTCGGTGGCGCCAATACCTTTGCCACCGCCGTGCTCGGCAGTTTCCCGGTGCTGTTCGGCCTGTCGTTCCAGGCCGGTGTCTGGGCGATTGTGCTGGGGGTGTTGGTGGGGTCGATCATCCTCGCCCCCATGGGCCTGTTCGGCCCGCTCAACGGCACCAACAACGCGGTTTCTTCCGGTGCACACTTCGGCGTGCACGGGCGGATCGTCGGCTCATTCCTGTCGTTGCTGACCGCCATCGCGTTCTTTTCGCTGTCGGTCTGGAGTTCCGGGGATGCATTGATCGGCGGTGCCAAGCGGTTGATCGGCGTGCCGGAAACCGACCTGAGCCTGGGCCTGGCCTACGGCCTGTTCGCCTTGCTGGTCTTGACCGTGTGCATCTACGGCTTTCGCTTCATGCTGTGGGTCAACCGCATCGCCGTGTGGGCCGCCAGCCTGCTGTTCCTGCTGGGTATCCTGGCCTTCGCGCCGACCTTCGACAGCCAGTTTGCCGGCACCGTCAGCCTTGGCCAGCCGGGCTTCTGGGCGGCGTTCATCGGCGCGGCGCTGGTGGCCATGAGCAATCCGATCTCCTTCGGTGCGTTCCTCGGTGACTGGTCGCGCTACATCCCGCGCAATACCCCCAAGCGCCGCATCATGCTGGCGGTGATCGCCGCGCAACTGGCGACGCTGATCCCGTTCCTGTTCGGCCTCGCCACCGCCACCATCGTGGCGATCAAGGCACCGGACTACATCGCCGCCAACAACTACGTGGGCGGCCTGCTGGCGGTCTCGCCGAGCTGGTTCTTCCTGCCGGTGTGCCTGATCGCGGTGATCGGCGGCATGTCCACCGGCACCACGTCGCTGTATGGCACCGGGCTGGACATGTCCAGCGTGTTTCCACGGGTGCTGTCGCGGGTCAAGGCGACGTTGCTGATCGGCGTGCTATCGATTGCCTTCATCTTCATCGGCCGCTTCGCCGCGAACCTGGTGCAGAGCGTGTCGACCTTCGCCGTACTGATCATCACCTGCACCACCCCGTGGATGGTGATCATGATCATCGGCCTGCTGGTACGGCGTGGCTTCTACTGCCCGGATGACCTGCAAGTCTTCACCCGCGGCGAAACCGGCGGGCGCTACTGGTTCAGCCACGGCTGGAACTGGCGCGGCCTGGGGGCGTGGATCCCCAGCGCACTGGTGGGGCTGTGCTTCGTCAACCTGCCGGGGCAGTTCGTCGGGCCGCTGGGCGAACTGGCCGGCGGGATCGACGTCAGCCTGCCAGTGACCCTGGGGTTGGCCTCGGTGGTGTACCTGGTGCTGCTTGCGGTGTTCCCAGAGCCGGCGGCGGTGTATGGGCCGGATGATCCGCGTAGCAAGGACGCTTCGGCGCCCATCGATAAACCCGCCCTCAGGCAAACCGCCTGATCCGAGACAACGAAATACCTGTGGCGAGGGAGCTTGCTCCCGCTGGGCTGCGCAGCGGCCCCAAGCTTTTAGCGGTTGCTGCGCAACCGAGCGGGAGCAATCTCTGGCCACAAAAGCGCGTTCGCACTGAGGCTGCAGTGCCAGGGACAGCACCGCCTCGTCCCATACAAAAAAGACAATCGGAGACACGCCATCATGGCTTTGGATTTAATCGTCGTTCTTATCTACGCCGCAGGGATGATCGCCCTGGGCTGGTACGGCATGCGCCGCGCCAAGACCCGTGACGACTACCTGGTCGCCGGGCGCAACCTCGGCCCGGGCTTTTACCTGGGCACCATGGCCGCCACCGTCCTGGGCGGTGCATCTACCATCGGCACGGTGCGCCTGGGCTACGTCTACGGCATTTCCGGGTTCTGGCTGTGCGGCGCCATCGGCCTGGGCATCGTCGGCCTGAGCCTGTTCCTCGCCAAGCCGTTGCTCAAACTCAAGATCTACACCGTGACCCAAGTGCTGGAGCGCCGCTACAACCCGGCCGCGCGCCACGCCAGTGCACTGATCATGCTGGTTTATGCGCTGATGATCGGCGCCACCTCGACCATCGCCATCGGCACCGTGATGCAGGTGCTGTTCGGCCTGCCCTTCTGGGTGTCGATTCTGGTGGGCGGCGGCGTGGTGGTGCTGTATTCCACCATCGGCGGCATGTGGTCGCTGACCCTCACCGACATCGTGCAGTTCTTGATCATGACCGTCGGCCTGGTGTTCCTGCTGATGCCGATGTCCATCGTCGACGCCGGCGGCTGGGATGCGATGGTGGCGGCGTTGCCGGCCAGTTACTTCGATTTCACCGCGATTGGCTGGGACACCATCCTCACCTACTTCCTGATCTACTTCTTCGGCATTTTCATCGGCCAGGACATCTGGCAGCGGGTGTTCACCGCTCGCAGCGAAGGCGTGGCGAAAGTCGCCGGCACCGCCGCTGGCTTGTACTGCGTGCTGTACGGCCTGGCCGGGGCGTTGATTGGCATGGCGGCCAAGGTGTTGCTGCCGGACCTGGAAAACGTCAACAACGCCTTCGCCAGCATCGTCCAGACCAGCCTGCCCAACGGCATACGCGGGCTGGTGATCGCCGCGGCCCTGGCGGCCTTGATGTCCACCGCCGCGGCGGGCCTGCTCGCGGCGTCCACCACGGTGGTCCAGGACTTGTTGCCACGCTTGCGCCAGGGTCGTGAAAGCGGCAGTGGCGACGTCCACGAAAACCGCATTGCCACGCTGTTGCTGGGGTTGGTGGTGCTGGGCATCGCCCTGGTGGTCAGCGACGTGATCAGCGCCCTGACGCTGGCTTACAACCTGTTGGTGGGCGGCATGCTGATCCCGCTGATCGGCGCCATCTACTGGAAACGCGCCAGCACCGCCGGCGCGATCACCAGCATGTCGCTGGGCTTCTTGACCGCGCTGTTCTTCATGCTCAAGGACGGCCTGGACGCCAACACGCCGATCTACTACAGCCTGAGCGTGGCGCTGGTGAGCTTTGTGGTGGTGAGTGTGTTGGCCCCGCGGCCGGGTGTGGTGGCCAAGGCGATCTGACCGGTACGACGCAGTACCCGTGGCGAGGGAGCTTGCTCCCGCTGGTGCGCGAAGCGCGCCCAAAAGCCAGGCACCTCGGTGTACCAGATCGGGTTGAGGTGGCTGGTTTGGGGCTGCTACGCAGCCCAGCGGGAGCAAGCTCCCTCGCCACAGGTTTAGCTACACAATAAAAAAGATCGCAGTCTCAGGCTGTTTCAACTGAAACAGCCTGAGACTGCGATCTCTCCAATAATCTGCGGTGTGTTTACCGGCGGCGCGGTTGGCGGCGGCGTTGCTCGTCATCGGTGCGGATCGGTACCGGTTGCATTGGCGGCTCGATCAGCCCCAGCGCGACACCCAAGTCGTGAAGCCAGTTCTGGATTTTCTCTTTCATCGTGGTGCCCCCTCAGGGTGGTGCGAGCGGCAGAATTCTGTGGCCCCTTCGCACTGATAATAGTCCGATGTGCTACGCAATGCTCGTCTCTGTTTGCAATGATCTGTTACTGAATTGATCCAAATCCACCTCCCGGAGTTCAAGCCGATTGCGCCGCCATCATGGAGGCACGCGGCCAGGCTTGTTGCTGCAGTTCGATCCAGGCGTTGAGGTTGGCCCCAACCATCCCTTTGCGCCACATCAGCCAAGTGGTAGCGCTGGCAAACGGCTCGGCCAGCGGATGCACCGTCACCCGCTCGCGGCCCGGCAGGCTGGCGAGCATCGACTCGGACATCAGCGCCACCCCGGACCCGGCGATTACACACGCCAGCATCCCCTGGTAAGACTCAATTTCCATCGCCCGGCCCATGGTGGCATGGTCGTGGGCAAACCAGGCTTCCAACCGCATCCGGTAGGAGCAACCACGCCGGAACGTGAACACCGCGCGGCCCTGTACATCCAGCGCGCTGCGTACCGGCGCATGATCGGCTTCGGTAATCAGCACCAACCGCTCGTCGCATAACGGCACGCCATCGAGCCCCGCCAGCTCCAGCGGGCCATCCACCAACGCCGCGTCGAGACGATTGGTGAGCAAGCCTTCGAACAATTCGCCACTGGGCGCGGATTGCACCTGCAGGTTCACCGCCGGATACGCCCGGTGATATGCCGCCAACAGGTCCGGCAAATGCGTCGCCGCCGTGCTGTACATCGTGCCCAGCAGGAAATCCCCGGCCGGTTGCCCGCCCTGCACGGCCGCATGGGCTTCGTCATGCAAGGCAAAGAGCTTGGCTGCATAGTCCAGCAGGACTTTTCCCGCCGGCGACAACTGCAAACGCTGACGCTCGCGCAGGAAAAGGTCCACACCCAGTTGCTCTTCAAGCTGCTTGAGCCGGGTCGAGAGGTTCGACGGCACCCGGTGCAGGCGCTCGGCGGCCCGGGTGATGGAACCTTCCTCGGCCACGGCCTGGAAAATCCGTAATTGGCTGAACTCCACGACATTCTCCAAAAAAGAACAAGTTACTCACTATTATTCATTTTTAATGAAAGTCAATCGGTCCTAGCCTGACGGTCATTCGCCTCAACGCTGGAGAACGACCATGTCACCTCTAATTCGTCTGCTCGGCAGTTTCATCGCCCTGATGATGGCCATGGGCATCGGCCGCTTCGCCCTTACGCCCCAGTTACCTCATTTGATCGGCGAAGGTCAGCTCGACTTGACCGCCGCCGGTCTGATTGCCGCCGCCAACTACCTGGGGTATTTCCTCGGCGCATTAGACGCCATGTTCGCTCGCCGTCCGGAACAGGTACGTCGGCGTTTGCTCGGTGGCCTTTGGCTGTGTGGGCTACTGACCCTGGCGTCGTTCTGGGCCTGGGGTTTCTGGCCGCACCTGGCATTGCGTTTCGGCACCGGTGTGGCGAGCGCCTGGGTGCTGGTGATGATCACCGCCCTGAGCCAACCCTTGGCTGCGGCGGCGGGACGCCCACGCCTCGGTGCCCTGGTGTTTGCCGGCCCGGGGCTGGGGATTTTCCTGACCGGTTTGCTCGCCTTGGGCTCGAACCTGCTGGGCCAGACCTCCGCGACCCTCTGGCTGGTGTATGCCGGCGTGGCACTGGCGACGTTGCTGGTGATTCTGCCGATCCTGCCGCAACCCGCCGCAGCCGCCACCGTTGCCGCGCCGACTACCCCATCGCCGAACCGTGGCATCGCTCGCCTCGGCGTGGTGTACGCCCTGTACGGCGTGGGCTACATCATCCCGGCCACCTTCCTGTCGCAGATGGCCTCGGCGCAGTTCCAAGGACAATGGCAGGCCGACCTGTTCTGGCCCTGCTTCGGCCTGGCCGCGGCCACTGGCGTGTTGCTGGTGAGTTTGCGTCGACCAGACCCAAACACCACCGGCCGCTGGCTGATCGGTACGCTCTGGCTGCAGGCCGCCGGGGTGTTCGCCTGCCTGCTGGGCAGCGGGCCGGGACTGGCGTTGGGGGTCATTCTGTGTGGCGGGCCTTTCCTGGCCTGCATGCAACTGGTGATGCTGCGCTCCCGGGAACTGGCGCCCCACGCCACCCAGCGCAACGCCGGGCTGCTGACCGCCTGCTTTGCCGTGGGCCAGCTCAGCGGACCGTTGTTGGCGGCGCTGAGCAGTCACTTCAGCGGCGGCCTGCAACCGGCGCTGATCATTGCCGGCAGCGGCCTGGTGTTGGCCGGCGGGCTGTTGCTGCGGCCCGCCAGCCGGGGGGCGGAGAACCCTTGCGCCCAGACCGCCCTGCGTTGATCAGGCTTGGCTGAGCGATGAACTCAAGTGCGCGACCGGCTCGCGTCGCGCCAAGGCGAAATACAACACCCCGCCGAGGAAGCAACCGGTGAACCAGGCGAAGTTGGCCATCGGTTGCAGCAGTGGTGTGAAGGTGATCGCCACACCCATCAGCGTCGCCGGAACCAACGCCTTGACCGCCGTCCAGTTGATGCCGCCACTGTAGTAATAACGCCCGCTCGGGCCGTCATTGAACAGCGCATCGACGTCAATCTGCTGCTTCTTGATCAGGTAGTAATCCACCAACAGGATCCCGAACAACGGGCCGATGAACGCCGCCAGCACGTCCAGGGTGTAGTGGATCACTTCGGGGTTGTTGAACAGGTTCCACGGGGTGATGAAAATCGAGGCCAGCGCCGCGATCATGCCACCGGCCCGCCAGCTGATTTTGCTGGGCGCGACGTTGGCGAAGTCGAACGCGGGGGAGACAAAGTTGGCGACAATATTGATACCGACGGTGGCGGTCACGAAAGCAAAGGCGCCCAACAACACGGCCACGTCATTGTCGATGCGTGCCACGGTGGCGATCGGGTCGTGGAGCATTTCACCGAATACCGGCAAGGTCCCGGAAACAATCACCACCGTCACCAGGGAGAACGCCAGGAAATTCACCGGCAGGCCCCAGAAATTGCCCCGACGCACGTCAGACATGCTCCGGCAGTAACGGCTGAAATCGCCGAAATTCAGGGTCGGGCCGGAAAAGTACGACACCACCAGCGCCGTCGCCACAATCACCTGGCCGAAAGCCTGCCAGCCGGACAAGGACTTTTCCGCCAGGGTGAAGCTGATGTTGCTCCAACCGGCCTTCCAGACGATCCAGCCGGCCAACAGAAACATCACCGCGTACACCACCGGCCCGGCCCAGTCGATGAAACGCCGGATCGACTCCATCCCGGTCCAGAACACCAGCGCCTGGACGAACCACAGGCTGAGGAAACCGAACCAGCCCAGGTAGGACAAACCGGCAAACTGCGGCGTGGCATAGACTTCCATTGCAGGAAAAAACCGCAGCACCACAATGATCAGCGCGCTGGAAGCCAGGTACGTCTGAATGCCGTACCAGGCCACAGCGATCAAACCGCGGATCACCGCAGGAATATTCGCTCCAAACACCCCGAACGCCAGCCGACAGATCACCGGATACGGCACCGCTGCTTGCTGGCTCGGCCTGGCAACCAGGTTGGCAATCAACTGCACGATGCAGATCCCGCCTAACAACGCGATCAACACCTGCCAACTCGCCAACCCCAACGCGAACAGACTGGCGGCAAACACATAGCCGCCCACGCTGTGCACATCACTCATCCAGAACGCGAAGATGTTGTACCAATTCCATTTCTGCGGCAGCGGGCCCAGGTCCTCGTTATAGAGGCGGGGGCTGTAGCCGTTGGGCAATTGCTCGGACATTGCGGGGCTCCTTTTGAGTACCGCCGTGCCCCCGAGTCAACCTGCTCACCATACTGCGCACGGGAGCCGGCATGGTTTGTATACGCGTTGCTACGCAGAATGCGTGCCATATGCGAGAAAGTTGAGACAACCCGTGGTGTGCAGCGGGGGTTAAAGCCGAGCAAGAGCAGGCATGCGCCCACGAACAGGGCGCGGGTGCATGCTAAAGGTGCAGGATTTTGTATACAGAGAGGGTTAATCTGTGGCGAGGGAGCTTGCTCCCGCTGGGCTGCGAAGCAGCCCCAAACCCGGTGAACTCAAGCGGGAGCAAGCTCCCTCGCCACGGGGGTTGCGTGCAGTTAGCTCAATTCAATGCGATCAGCATGAATGACAATCTGCCCATTCTTGTACAGCGCACCAATGGCTTTTTTGAAGTTGCCCTTGCTCACGCCAAACAGGCTGCTGATCAACACCGGGTCGCTCTTGTCGCTGACCGGCAGGGTGCCGTTGTTCTCACGCAACTTGGCGAGGATCTTGGCGTTCAGGCTGGTGGCGGCTTCCTGGCCCACTGGCTGCAGGCTCAGGCTGATCTTGCCGTCCGGACGGATTTCCTTGATGAAACCTTTTTCCTGTTTACCGGCGCGCATGAACTTGAAGATTTCGTTCTTGTGAATCAGGCCCCAGTGCTTGTTGTTGATAATCGCCTTGAAACCCATGTCGGTGGCTTCGGCAACCAGCAAATCAACTTCCTGCCCCGGCGTGTAGGTGGCCGGTGTCTTGTCCAGATAACGATCCAGGCGCGCCGTGGCGGTGATGCGCCGGGTGTGCTTGTCGAGGTAGACGTGCACCACGCAGTACTCGCCGGCGCTCATCTGGCGCTTTTCTTCGGAATACGGCAGCAGCAGATCCTTGGGCAGGCCCCAGTCCAGGAACACGCCGATGCTGTTGACCTCAACCACTTTCAGGCTGGCGAACTCACCGACCTGCACTTTTGGTTTTTCGGTGGTGGCGATCAGTTTGTCGTCGCTGTCCAGATAAATAAAAACATTGAGCCAGTCTTCATCTTCGCTGGGAATATCCTTGGGGATATAACGGTTGGGCAGCAGAATTTCGCCGTCCGCGCCGCCGTCCAGATATAAACCGAAGTTAGTGTGTTTAACCACTTGCAAACTGTTGTAGCGCCCGACTAAAGCCATTTCCAATACCCTCATTGCGTGGGCGGCATTCTACCCGGTTTTGCCGCGCGATTCGTGGGCGCAGGCAAAAGGCCCGGTGCAACCGTTGATTTTCCTGGGTTTTCGCCCAAGGTGCGGCCATTCGTCAGGCAGGGACCGGCTGGAAATGCCCGCCATCGGCGGTATATCCCACCCACGGTTGTTAGTTAAAACAGTGGCTTAGGGCAATAATTGCAGGATAAACCAGCCTTTCTTCCAGACTCGCCACGGATAAATCAGAAGGATATTTGCCAAGCTATTGTCAAGTATTTCCTGTACGATACCTGGCCCAATTAATTATCTTTAGGTTAATGGCCGTCATGCGCGTAAAAGCATCCAACAGCAAATCAAAGCCAGCTCCAGCCGTTGAAACCAGCGAGTCGATCAACGACCAGATCGCTGCGTTCCTCAAGTCCGGCGGTGAGATCCAGCAAATTGCCAAAGGCGTCAGCGGCCAGACTTTCGGCCCGTCCAAGCAAATCAGCCTGGGCAAGAAGTAACCCGCGCCTCACCTGGTCCCAAAGCGCTTTGAGCTTCGAAGCGCTTGGACTGGAACCCTTCCCCGCTCTACCCATTTCGTATCAATCGACGAACGGCCTTCGCTGCCGAGTATTCGCCGGTATCCTTGCACCTGTCTAGCTCAAGCGTTTCAGCTTAGTTACCGTCCCTGCTCCTCGCTAATTCTGGAGTGAAGCATGCGCATTCCTGTTGTTCTGCTGCCGATCAGCCTACTGACGTGCTCCCTCGCCCAGGGGCAGGTGTTCCAGCGCGAACTCGGCGCTTTCGATCTCAAACTGGGTACCACCCCCAGCCGCAGCATGGCCCAGGGCCTGGTCACGCCCTCGAGCACCGGTTCGTTTCATGGCGGCCTGGACCTGAGTCACGACAGCGGCTGGTACGTCGGCCAGTGGTCACCCAGCGCCGGCCTGACCTCGTCCGCCGAGCTGGAAATCGATTCCTACATAGGCTTTAAACAACCCTTCGACCAGACCCTGGGCTACGAAGTCGGCCTGATCCACTACAGCTACCCCACCGTAGATACCCTCGACAGCCAGGCGTTCTACGGCGGCCTGACCGTACTCGGCAGCCGTTTTGGCGCCGCCCTGAGCAACGATCCGGACAAACAGAACAGCACGCTGTTTGCCGACCTGGGTGGCAATGTGCCGTTCGGCATTGGCATCAGCGCCAAATACACCACCCACCAGCTCAACACACCGGTCTCGGTCGAGAACGGTTATGTCGGCAGTTTCAGCGACTGGTCATTGAAAATTTCCCGCCCCTGGATGGGCATCGACCTGGACCTGATCTACAGCGACTCAAGCCTCAGCGGCAGCAGTTGCTCGGCCTACTCCGGCCACAACAGCGAATGCGACAGCCTGCTGACCCTCAAGATGGCCCATCCTTTTTACTAAGCGTTACTTATTCGATCGGCTGAACTGCCGCGCGCCTGCCATGCTCAAACAAAGCACCTACGCCTTTGCAAGGACTCGCTCATGCCGCGCTGGTTGACCCGCACCGCCATGTTCATCGCCCTGCTGCTGACGCTCACCGCCTGCAGCCGTATAGGCCTGGCCTACCGCAACCTTGACCTGATCATCCCCTGGACCCTCAACGATTACCTGGAGATCAACGGCGAGAAAAAGGACTGGTTCAACGAACGCCTCGAGGAGCACCTGAGCTGGCATTGCACCACCCAGTTGCCCGGCTACCTCGACTGGCTGGATCGCCTCAAGACCATGGTGCAAACCGAGCAGGTAACCGACGAAGCCCTGCAGCAGCGTACCCGGGAAGCCAAGGCCGCCATCGCCGAAACCGCCCGGGCAATCACCCCTTCGGCCATCGAACTGCTGCAAGGCCTGAACGACGACCAGGTCGATGACATGGACGCCGCCTTCGTCAAGGACCAGCGCAAACGCCAGCAGCAATACCTCAAGCCGACGTTGCAGGAGCAGATCCAGCAACGCAGCGAACGCATGGTCAAACGCCTGAACGACTGGCTCGGCCCGCTCAACGACGCCCAGCGCCAACGGGTGATGGCCTGGTCCACCGCCCTGGGTGACCAGAACCAGCAATGGATCGCCAACCGCGCCCACTGGCAAAACCAGTTCAGCGAAGCGGTAGCCCAACGCCACAGCCCCGACTTCCCCAAACGCATCGAACAATTGCTGGTCAACCGCGAAAGCCTCTGGACCCCCGCCTACCGCGAAGCCTTCAGCAAAACCGAAGCCCAGGCCCGCAGCCTGCTGGTGGACCTCATGGCCGAAAGCACCCCGCCCCAGCGCGAACGGCTGCTGAAGAAAATCGACGGGGTGAAGAAGGATTTCACTGATTTGAAGTGCCTGAAAGCAGCACGCTCATAAAACCAGCAGACATCCCCTGTGGGAGCGAGCTTGTGTGGGAGCAAGGCTTGCCCGCGATAGCCTCACCTCGGTCCCTCTGATAGACCGTGTTGCCTGCATCGCGGGCAAGCCTTGCTCCCACACAAGCCCAGCTCCCACGGGATTCAGTGCAGGCCTGTCAGGCAATCTGCGCCTTAGAAGCCAACTCATCAAACGTAAACTCATCCAGCGCATCGTCCTGCTCATCCAGCACCTGGCGCGGATGATCGTTACCCGGAATGCTGCTATCAATCAGGCTCAACAACCGCGAGCCCCGCGGCGTCAGCACAAAATTCTCACCGTTGCCGCCCTCTTCCTCCGGCCGCGGCTCAATATAGCCGCGCATGAGCAGCAACTTCTCGTACTCCCCGGCAACCGTTTTCAGATGATCGAGGTTCTCGATCGCCTCGCCTTCAGCCGCCTTCGCCGCCGCATACTGCTCCGCATAAGGCCGAGGGGTAAAGCTGTGGCCGGCGCCGTTCTGCACTTCGTGCAACAACCGTTCGATCAAGTCCCAGTTATAAGTCGTCATCCTGGTCCATCCTCCAAAGAGTGAGATGCCTACTTAGGTTGTGACCGAGGCGCCGCGCCGCCGTTCAGCCGGGTTTCCGGGCGGTCTCAACCTTGAGCCGACCAACGGCCTGTCGAAATGCTCCGAGGCCAAACGACCAACTGTTGAAGGCCGATTTCGCGGCTCTGACCACAGGAGAAATCACCATGAACGTAGAGAATCATCCAGTCGTCTCGCGGGAAGAATGGCTCGCCGCCCGCCGCCAACACCTGGCCCACGAAAAAGCCTTCACCCGCGAACGAGACAAACTCAGCGCCGAACGTCGCGCGCTGCCCTGGGTAAAAATCGAAAAACCCTACCGCTTCCAAGGCCCCCACGGCGAACTGAGCCTGGCCGACTTGTTCGGCGGCCGCAGCCAACTGATCATCTACCACTTCATGTTCGCCGAAGGCTGGAAAGAAGGCTGCCCAGGGTGCTCATTCCTGTCCGACCACATCGACGGCGCCAACCAACACCTGGCCCACCACGACGTCGCCATCGTGGCTGTCTCCCACGCGCCCTTCGCCGAATTCCAACCCTTCAAACGCCGCATGGGCTGGGCCTTCGATTGGGTCTCATCCGAAGGCTGCGACTTCAACTACGACTTCGGCGTCAGCTTCAAAGCCGAAGACACCGCCACCGGAAAAGCCACCTACAACTACGAAACAACCGACACCACCGAAGGCGAACTCCCCGGCCTGAGCGTCTTCTATCGCAACGAAGCCGGCGACATCTTCCACACCTACTCCAGCTACGCCCGAGGCCTCGACATCCTGGTCGGCACCTACAACTACCTCGACCTGACGCCCAAGGGCCGCAACGAAGACGAAATCATGGACTGGGTGCGGCACCACGATAAATACGAAGAGGCCAAGCCCCACGGCTGCTGCCATGGCTGATACACCCACAGGCCCAGTCAAGCGCGGTCCCCGTGGCGAGGGAGCTTGCTCCCGCTCGACTGCGCAGCAGGCGCCTGCTTTAAGCCGACAAATCCCAGGCCAAACGTCCTACATGAAGCTCGGAAAGCGGAGTCTTGTGGCACTGGAGGGGGCCAGCCTATAGTCCCTCGTCGCCCAAAAAGGCGATTCGGGTTTGGCGACTCGATTACAGAGAATGCGAAAGCTACCGGCTGATTGCAGGTACCGACGCACCCGCAAAGCCGCTATATTCCACGGCGGCTGTGCGCGGGAGATCTTCGGATCTGCCGGTTTTCTCTGTAACCGGTTCGCCAACCTGCGCACAGCTACCACCCAATCGTTTGGCGACGACTGAGTGATGGCTTTCAGCCCATCAAACAGAGATCTTCAAAATGAATCGTTACATGCCCATCACTGGCATCGACTGCGTCCCCGCAACGTTGCTCATCGATACCGAAGCTCCGCTGGACGTCCTCTTCGAAACCGCCGACTACCGCATCCGCACGGTGACCCAGTTACTGGAAAATATCGCGTTCCGTTCGGATATCAGCTCCGATACGGTGGTGCTTTCAGACTTTTGCAAGATGCTGACGATAGCGTTGCGCGATGGGTGTGATGTGATGGACGTGATTGGAAGGCGGTTGCGGGCACAGGCTGCAGAATAATGAAAACGGCGACCTCTCGGTCGCCCGTTTTCACAAACGTGGAAAGTACAAAATGATTGAGACTTTTACAGAGTTTGACCCCGCGGAATACCTCAGCACTCCAGAGGCCATTGAGGAACCTATGAGAGATGCCCTGGAAACCGGTGATGCAAACTATATCGCCAAAGCAATGGAAGTGGTCGCACGCGCCAAGAGGCACATTATTAATAGCGCACAGCCCCTTAACGCTCATTCAGACCACAGAGAATAACAAAATCTGAAATCGGAATTTCCACACTACTCTCGTCCCCTGAGCCAAGAACTTCTTGAACGACAACCACACCTTTTAAAAAATCAAATTCAATATCAAAGCAATTAAATTCACACTGCCTAGCTAGAACCTTATCGGAGTCAGCTCTTTGCTGAAGAGCCTCCCTTAAAATCTTACGAACATGAGGACCTAATTCTTGAACGATAAACCGCTCAACCAAATCGTTGTTGACCATAGCCCCTCCATCACTTTGGAACCGAAAAGGTGCTAAAAGGGGACTGCTAAAATGGGCACGCCAAACATGTTAAGTAAGTGCCATTCAAATCTGTCCCCTTTTCCCATTTTCTTTTTTTATTTGATAACATGGTCTATCCCCACCCCACTTTAAACTTTAAACTTTAAGCACAACAGAGAAATCCGCCCCCAGTTCTTCTCTCAACATCATGACTAACCGCTCCCCCTCTCGCCTAAACTCACGCTCCAACTCCTCACTCTTAAACCCGGAGCTTGGTGGATAATCAGCATCCAACGTCTCATCATAAATGGCGGCCCATTTTAATATTCTCACCTGAAGCTCTTTAGAGATAGGGAGTTCACAAGGATCCATATCCCGATAATCACCAGGCAACATATTCCAAACAGGAAAGCACTGATAATCCGCCATCAGTTTTATATATTTCACTTAACACTCCCCCTTGGATTTGCACCGACCACGAAGCCATTATCACTAACAGTTACAGCTATTCGTTGCGTTTGCCCATCAATATTTAACTCATAAATCGGACGTCCAGCTCCATTGCCTTGATAACCAACGAGTTTACCCTCAGAAACTGCTCTCATTACGACTCCCGGGATCTGAGCCTCCGCCCCCCCCATCTGAGCGAGCTGACTTCCATGCTCCTCAATAATATGTTGCAACCCAGCTTTTGAGTTTCCAGTCTCTAGAAATACAACTTTCCCGCTAGAAAAAGGGGACATAGAAAAAGGGGACAGATTTATTTTTCCAAATCAATCCTTGGCCTACCCTGCCCTCGTTGCTCTATTCGTACACCAACAATCCGCTCCACCTTGTCCACAAAACGGCTCGTCCCCGTTAACTGACCTCGTTGCAAAGCATCGCGAATCAATCTGATCTCATCCGTTGGAACGGCTTGGCGTACGAACGTCTCATACCGACGACAACGCTCCGCAGTTGTATTACCCAGAGCAACAAAGCATGGATCAGCATCCAGCCAATGGCCGTCTGGCACATTACCTACCCGGGCTCGATAGCTCGACCATGGGTAATCCGCAGCATCAGCCACCATACGAGCCCGTACAGGATTCAGTTCGATGTAACGGCAACAGGCAAGCAAATAAGAATCCGACTGCACCACACTGGATTTGTAACGGCTTTCCCATAAAGTGCCTGAACGCCCCTCCAACCGATTGCGGTAGCGCGTCGCACGTGCCGCCAGAGCCTTCATCAACTGCCCCAACCCAGCGACCGACTCCCCCGGAGCCAGCAACAGATGAACATGATTGGTCATCAGGCAATAGGCGTAGACCTTTACGCCAAATGCATCCTTAAGCTCACGCAGATCCGTGAGGTAGCGTTGATAATCCTCAGCGACAGCAAACACCACCTGACGGTTATGACCGCGTTGTACGAATATGGTGTGGGTAATTCGCTATAACAATACGTCCCATCCTGGGCATATTTGATTCCTCCTCCGTGGAAGCTTTCAGCGTAGCAAAGAATCAAAAAATAAATCTGTCCCCTTTTTCTTTCGCAGATCGGGATCTCTTGGGTACAAACAATCTACACAGATATGTGGTCTACCCCTGAAGAACCGTAGACCAAGGTCAGCCTTTTTTTCAGACATATCAGCTAGTTAGCCGTTAAGTAAGTGCCATTCAAATCTGCCCCCCTAGTTACTTATGTAGATACTGTCACCTGACCATCCTTCAGGCTGTACAACCCTTGCAAAATTCCTGTAACAACAGGTAAATCAAAGACACTCTCCGAAGAAAATGAAATGGGAAAATCCGAACGAATCACTTGCAGCTCTGGAGAATAGTTTTCCCATATCGGCTCACTCATCCCATTCCAAAAATTAATGCACTGATCCACACTGACAAACATGACAGGTTGCAGATGACCAATGGCCGAACTATTACCCCAATAAATATACCCTATATATCTGACACCGCAACAGGTTTGAAACCAAGCCCTGACAAGAATTTGAAATCCTATATCAATCAGTTCCCTAGAAAATACAGGACGTACAGTTAGCTCGTTCTGGACGGTCTCATCCATAGGGAAATACCAAACACCATGCTCTTCGATATCTCGCGCAGTCAAATCGTACACCTGCTTATCAAACATAAACCACCTACTTTATTAAATGTTTAAAGTAAAAAGGGGACAGATTTATTTTTCCAAATCAATCCTTGGCCTACCCTGCCCTCGTTGCTCTATTCGTACACCAACAATCCGCTCCACCTTGTCCATAAAATGGCTCGTCCCCGTTAACTGACCTCGTTGCAAAGCATCGCGAATCAATCTGATCTCATCCGTTGGAACGGCTTGGCGTACGAACGTCTCATACCGACGACAACGCTCCGCAGTTGTATTACCCAGAGCAACAAAGCATGGATCAGCATCCAGCCAATGGCCGTCTGGCACATTACCTACCCGGGCTCGATAGCTCGACCATGGGTAATCCGCAGCATCAGCCACCATACGAGCCCGTACAGGATTCAGCTCGATGTAACGGCAACAGGCAAGCAAGTAAGAATCCGACTGCACCACACTGGATTTGTAACGGCTTTCCCATAAAGTGCCTGAACGCCCCTCCAACCGATTGCGGTAGCGCGTCGCACGTGCCGCCAGAGCCTTCATCAACTGCCCCAACCCAGCGACCGACTCCCCCGGAGCCAGCAACAAATGAACATGATTGGTCATCAGGCAATAGGCGTAGACCTTTACGCCAAATGCATCCTTAAGTTCACGCAGGTCCGTGAGGTAGCGTTGATAATCCTCGGCGACGGCAAACACCACCTGACGGTTATGACCGCGTTGTACGATATGGTGTGGGTAATTCGGTAAAACAATACGTCCCATCCTGGGCATATTTGATTCCTCCTCCGTGGAAGCTTTCAGCGTAGCAAAGAATCAAAAAATAAATCTGTCCCCTTTTTCTTTTAAAATATTGTGACCCATGCGGATCGCGAATAGCCACAACGGAGATTCCATTTCTAGTTGGGCACACAGGGACAGACCACATTTCTATCTAAGATACTGCACAGATAACGTGGGCTGTCCCCATTACCCAAAATTCGTCCCCTTTTTAACCCGTACTGAATAAGGTTTACACCTTCCAATCCACTTTTCAGGAGGATGAGGCCATCCACTCAACATCAAAATCGACTAATTGGGCTTGAAGTCCCGTTTCATGCTCAAACCAATAGTCGAATCCTTCACCTTCATTTTTTTCCAAGAATAAATAATACCCACCGGTGCCTCCATCGCGATCATCATCAACAAATATTTTCCAACCTAGATACTCACCACTAACAACTACACCCTTTCGAATTATAGGCATAATTACATCCTAATCCACGTAGGGAACATGATTATTAGATATATAACTTCCAGTCACAGGATTTTTAACTCCAAAATGCACGTGCGGAACTCCTGGAGCGTGTGCTCCTGATATAGATCCTGAATCGATACGGAATTCTCTTGTACCATCCGCGCTATGGAACACACCAGAACCAGGCTTACCGATTTCCCTATACCCAGAACCCAGATATTGCTGTCCTGCTGATAGTGCCTCATCGGTTGTTAGCGTCATAGAGCTCGTGAAATTTTTCTTACCCGATAACGTTTCATTGATAACTTGATCTACGCGCTGGCTAGCAGCTGCGTCCAGTTGGATCTGCTTTTCTGCGTTAACGAAGGTTTTCCAATTCTCAGTAGGCCCAGACAGTGGTAACCGTGGCGTAGTACCAATTACACCAGCATCAACTACACCTGCCGCAGCAAGCCGCCTAGCCAGCAACGCCCTTAATACCGCAGGCGCGCCCGTAGCCGCAAGCGCAGCATCCAAATCCCAGGTGACGCTTTCGATCCCACCGCCAACGATGGTTGAAACCCTTTGCACCAAGTCGTTGAACTCGTCCCTGCTGCTGGAAACTCCAGCGATTTCCCTCAGGTAAGTGACGGCGTCTCCACCGAATTGCTCCCTCCAAGCCGTGGGAACGATCTCAGGGTCATTGGCCCAGTTGCTGTTGCTGGACCATTGGGAAGCGGTATTGAACAAGGTGGGGTCAACGAACTGAGTCGTCGTCGCCTGAAACGCATGCACTTCAGCCCCATTGGCAACGATGGTACGCCCGTTGCTCCAGGTAAGCACAGTGTTCTGAGATGCCAAACCTTGGATGCTTTTGGTCGCCGTTAACAAGTCTTGCGCAAGGTGCTGACCTTCAGGGTTGCCCGGGGGGAAGCTCTTCACAAGTGCCTGCAACCGCGCGTTTTCGGTAGCGTCAACTTGAGCATTGGCAGCAAGAAGCAGTACTTCTTCCCAAGACATATCCGACTGAGGCTTGCCCTTCTTTTCAAGAGCCTTGGCCTCATCAGCAAGCGCTTTCTTCTCCGACGAATGCAACAGCCGATTATAGGAAGTCGCACTGCCCGCCACCCATGACCCGGTCTGAAGGCTCTTTGCATCCCCTCCCTGCGCAGCGGCTGCAAGTACGCCTACTATTTGGGAGTTCATCACCAGAAGTCTGTTCTTCTGCTCCAAGGTCATCTTGGTGTACTGCTCGGCCAAGCTATCAATCAACAACTCGTTGGCACCCGCAGCCAGCGCGCCGGTTTTGAAATCACCGCCAGCCGCCTCAGCGGCCAGTCCGCCCATGACCGCGTGCAAGCCAACCTTGGCCAGCCCCCCTTCTTTCAAATCGAATTTCTTGCCAAGATCCCCAACGAGATTGAATCCCGCCGCAGCAAAGGTATTCGCCAAACTGCTACGCAGGGCGTTATCGAACTGGCTGTCACCACCAAGCGCTCGGTCCAATAAGGTTGACGTACCGTTCTGCAGCAGTTGGTTAGCGCCGAACCGACCGATTCCTTCCAGACTCCCTAAGCCGCCTTCGGCAATTACCTTGCCTGCGTTAGGCAAGGCGCCCTCCACAGTGGTGGTGGTACTGGTCATCTTGTCGAAGATGCTGGCCGTCAATCCCGCCGTAACCCCCGACACCACATAACCGCGCAAGGCATCCGAAGAAGTTACATCCTTAAATACGGCGCCCAGGTTTCCGCCGTTATTGATAAAGCTGATGGTGGCGTTGCTCGCAGCGCCCGTTGCGATAGCCGTGAGCGCCACGTTCGCCCAACCGGCAGCCACTGTTGACCCGGCTGCAGCGCCGCCGGCTACTGCCGATGCGGTGGCTGTTCCGGCTGCTGCAAAGGCGGTACCTGAACCAGCAGCTGCGGTGCTCCCAGCCATAGTGCCGATCAGACCGCTGGCGGCACCTGCGGTGAAGTACACCACGAGGATCGCAATGATCATCTGCACAGCCGGTCCCATGCCGGAGTGGCTGTACTTATAAGAGTCGTGGACTTCCTTGACCTTGCGCCAATCCACATCACCGCGTTTCTCGGCTTCGGCCAACCAAGCCAGTTGCGGGTCCGCATCGACCATGGCTTTGATCGATTGGTGGACGGTCTCCTGGTTGACTTGCTTGATGTCGATGTTCAGCCCATCGACGGCTTTGATCGTAATGGCACCCGCAGCAACCATCTGCGTTTGGCGCAAGGTTTCGTCGGTACTGCCCTTGCCCGACATTGAACTCCAGGCCATGCTGCTTTTGCTTTTTGCATGATCCTCTTTATGCATATCCTTCACGGCTTCGAAGGTAATCGAGCCGCCACTGTCCAGCGTGATGCCCTTGCCGCTGTCGAGCTTCGCAACCTGGTAGCGCTGATCGTCGCCACTCTTGATGACCAAGTCGCCCCCAGTGGTGATCTCACTCCCAATGTTCTTCACATCGGTCACTTCATCACGCTGAGTCTTCTTACTCCCCCAACCCCCCTTCTTCTTCTCGTCATACAGCGAATAATCGCTGTCTTGTGCCGCCAGCAATCCCAGGTTTTCACCCGCCACCAGATAGGCTTCATCACCCGCCGTAATCCGGCTGGAGACCATCATCAGGTTCTTGCCCGCCTCCAAGGCAACATCGCCGCCTGCGGTAATGCTGGCCTTGACTTGACGGACATGGTCCTCCTGAACGGTGAGCTTCTTGCTCTTGTACAAGAAGTGCTCTTCATCCGCTGCCGAGCTGATGGTGACGTTCTCGGTCGCGGTCATGTCGATGTCGCGCTTGGCATCGATCTGGCTGGCAACGACATTGAGGTCACGGCCGGCCACCGCCGATACATCCCGCCCGGCGCTGACGCTGGCGCCGTACTGAGTGATGGTGCTGCTGTTGCGGTTGACGTCGCGTATCAGGTTGTCGACGGTTTGCGCAGCGACGATGTTGATGTCGTTTCCGGCATTCAAGAGCAGGTCACGCCCGCTCTGCAGGGCGCCGCCGACGTTGTTGATGTTTCCTCCCGCCGACATGCTCAGGTCGTTGGCGGATTCGATGCGCGCGGCACTGTCGGCAAAATCCTTGCGATCCTGAACCTGGCCGTAGGCAACTTGCGACGAGGTCACCGTGCGCTCGTTGACCACATCCCCCATCAGCGCGGTGACCGAGACATCCCGACCGGTGATGATGCCACCCGCCTTGTTGATGACATTGTTTCCGGCCAGCAGGTCAAGACGCTCACCGGCTTGCATCAGGCCGCTGTTGACCAGGTTCTCGCCCGCTGAAGCCGACAAATTGCTGGTCGCCTTCAGCGTACCGACGTTGTCCAGGTTTTTACCGGCGATGAGGCTGAGGTTGTTGCCTTGAATCAGCGCCCCATTTGGCGCGAGGCGGTTGTTGGCGTTGGCCAGGTACAGCACGGGCACCAAGACTTGTTCGCCATTCACCTCGGCGCTTTCCATCCAGACGATATCGTGGGTCAGCGCCGCGACTTGTTCGGAGGAGAGCGAGACCCCGACAGTCAGGTCAAGGGCGTTCTTGCTGGCGATGGCGTTGTTCATCAGGTACCGGAACTGATCCTCGTTGGAGGTCAGTCCACTGATGAATGCCTGGCCGGTGCGGGCGACCACGGCTTGCTGGATCAGGGTTTGCTCGTAAAAACCATCGCCCAGGCGCTTGGCGCTTTGGTCGGGGTCGTAGCCGAGCTTTTCCAGCAGGTAGTCCGAGCTCATGAACGGCTTGAGGTCCGTGAGCACCGGGTTGGTTTCGATGAGGTATTTCTGTGGGTTGGTTTTGAACGAGGTGTCCGGCAGGCCCTGGACCCGCGTGACGGTCTGGCTGGCGACTGGCGTGGTGACCACATTGCCGGCCAACGGGACGAGGTTGGTGGCTGGGGTCGGGCTGGCGCCATCAACATTGACAGCGCCCACTTGGGTGACGGTGACAGGACCGCTGTTGTGGGCCGGCATTGGCGTGGAGTGGCCGCCGCTTTCGACGGGCGCACTGACATTGAGGCCACTCGCGCTGACATTGCTGAGACCACTGGGGCGCTGGCAGCGCTCTCAGGCGGGAACAGACCACGATTTATCGAAGTAGCATTGCCACTTTATCTTGGAGAAATTGTGGTCTATCCCACATCAGTCACGAATGCCTATCTAGGGTCGATTACATCCAACGCCCGATTTGCCAACAGCAGACCTAGTTCAATCAGTTGTTGCAGCCCTAGTGCAACATGCCGTCGAGAATCCTCCAGATCGAACGCCAAATCACTGGCCATGGCATTGGCGGAGGCCAAAGTTTCGCTGAGGTTGGCCAACAGGCTTTCAGCATCGACGCCCTCCACGACGGTGAACAACTGGTCCGGAGGTGGCTTCTTGTCAGGCTGGGCGGGTTTGGGGTTCAGATAGGAATCGATGACACGTTCGGCATTGGCGTCGGCTGCGATGTCCAGGTGCAGCGGTGGAACGGGTGGGTCTGGGATGAGTTTGTCCATATGGACCTCCTAACGTCAGTCGGATCCGCCACTGTTCGCGACTAAACGAAGTGGGGTGGCGGCTGTGCGCAGGTTAGTCGACCGGGACGTTAGGAAACCGGCGCACCCGAAAGTGCCCTGCGCACAGCCACCATAAAATCAGCGAGAAAATCGTAGCCTGACTTCAAGGAGACCTTGCGCCTAACGAGATACCGAGCGACTAAACCCGACCGCTGAATTGGCAGCGGTGGACAAAGACTAGGCACCAGAATCAGCAGGCGCAAGGGACTGGAATTTTCTAGGAAATGTCCTGCAAGTCAATGGGGAAATTTCGCTCCGTCGATTCCTACGAGAGCTCGTTAACCATTCCACCACCAAAACGCTGCGCGACGGGTGCGATGTGATCGGGAGACAGTTGCGGGCACAAGCTGCGGAACAAATGGAAATGAACGATCTTGGATCGCCCTCTCCATTCGATTCAGGTGCTAAGGCAAACTTGCGACAGGAATACGTTCCTGTGGCTGGGTGACATCGTAGACATGCTGTTCACAACGATCCCCCACAAACTGAAACTCCACCAGATAAACCTTGCTTCGCTCCGGTGTAAAAGTGCTTCTGATCGGACCACAGCGGTACCCAGTCCCGATGCTCTCGCCGCTGGCGTAACCCGACACCTCAAACGGCTGATCAGGGTCAGCTTGTACTTCCAATTGCGGGAAGTGTTTCAAGGTAGCGCTGTGGACCGTTTCGTTGACCTTGGCAATCCAGCCAAACACCTTACCCCGACCGGTATCCACTACGGTTCCCTGTACATCCATGCGTTGGTCAGGATCGGTTGCGCGTCTGATCGAGAACTCCACCGGATAGGTGGCACCCGACGCTTTCATGATGATCTTGGCGTGATGAGTATCAACGGTCACTTTGTTTTGGTGCAGTTGGATGCCGTCGTTGAGCACGGTGGGGGAAGAGTCTCTGACGTTGGACTTACAACCTGGCAACGTCAGGATCAGGGTCAACACCATCAGTGAAAGTTTACTCATAACCACTCCATTCGCATGATCAGATGATTTCATAGCTGTTCGACGAGCCAACCTAGGAGAACGGAGACATATCTCCTACTCTCTAAAAACAATTACCTTATCTAAGTCACGTTATTTCAGACCAAAACATATACCCCCAAGACCCCCATCTATCCCCAATTAAAATCAGGTGAAATGGTGCAGACAAGTCCAGCCGAAACAAGCTTATTTCGAACTCGCAAAACCTCCTCTGCCTGTCCGACAAACACGAGAGAACGGCCATGTTTTAGCGCCTTCCTAGCCATTAAAAAATTACAACCCACCACCTTAGACACAGCTCTAATATGGACCTCATTTTTATAGTCACCGCTACAGCTAACCTCATACCTAGTTTCATCAAACTTAATATCAGGAATATGTGTCGTCACTACCGACCAGCCGCACCTAGCACACATCAACCCTTGCGCGCTAGCGTCTTCGAGAGTTTTTAACTCCGCTCCGCACCGATCGCAAACAATAAAACCTGAATTCCTCATCCTAATTAACCGGCATTAATAATTTATACTTCACACTTAAAGACCAAGGATCTTGACATAGAAAAATATCCCCTTCCATTATGATTTTTCCCACATGTTAGCCGTCCTCCCCTCCACCAACGAGGAAAACCCACCACCTAACCTCTTAAACTAATCGTAGACCTCATGCCTAAGCAAACAGAACTCTTCACTTAAGAGACCACCAATTTCCTCGGAGCGATTGGTCATATTTACATACAGCAAAACTGGATATTCAGGAAATTTCTGTTCAACCGCCTCCCCATCAAAAGGATCAACATTAAGTTTCAGAACAAACTCCTCGACTCCAATACTACCAAAACGATAATACCCCCCCTGATACGTACTATCTCTCTCCTCAAAGGAAAACATCAAACTTCTTTCTATGCATAATTTCGCCTCAATAATAGTTATCCCTTTGATACCGTACAAATCATATACAGCCATATCAATCACCAGCCTGAAAATTCGGAGGAGAGAACACTGTCAAATGACTAGCCCGCTACCAGTCAACTCCCCTCATCATAGTCTGTTCCCGCCCCCCTGAAAAACCCCAAAGAACATCAACAACAATCAATTAAAAATAAAACATTTCCCGCTCCCATTTCACGTTCAGGAATCAATTTTATTCATACCACACATCAAAGCGCTAATACGGACGAGCATTTAGATGAATCATTCAAAGCTCACTCAACCCGCAAAGACAAACAAAATCTGAAGTGGACATCTCCACACTACTTTCCACCCCTGAACGGAGGATATCCTGAACAGTTACTGCCCCCTTAGAAAAATCAAACACAACATCAAAACAATTAAACTCAAATTACCGAATCAAAACTTCTTCAGAATTCGCTCTTTGCTGAAGAGCCTCTCTTAAGATATCACGAATATAAGGGTCAGTTCTTGCGCAACAAACTGTTCGACAGATTATTTTTAGCCATAAATCCTTCCATCAGTGAGGGGAAGCCGGGGAAACGGGAACAGAGAACGTGCAATGATCGCTTTCGCGGACGCCCCGGGCGGCCTCGCTGAGCTCGTCGTCCAATCATCGCTTCAATTTCAATAGCAAATCGCGAGCCACCAAGCACATAGTTACCATTGGTCGCGGCCCGAATTTGGTCCCCCCCCTACTCCCAAATCGTTTCTAAAAAGCTCTCTGTAAGCTTCTGCAGTCGATATATTTGGCCCTCCAAGCGACAGGTACTGAGCATGCGGGGTAGTAAAACACGAGGATTCTGATTGTGCATTAGCACGATAACTCACCAACGATATTCCGCCGAATGCGTTACCATATTTGCCCGGACAGGGTTCTTGATTTTGTGTAAGAAAATTCGGGGATTCCTCAGGGTCTGTCCCCGTTTTTTCCTTTTCCCCCACTGCTATGCAAAGCTCAACATCATTAATCACCATCAGAGTCAATGTGGCGATTGCCTTACTCCCTAACCACTCTGCATTAACACCCCAATAAATCTTTCAAACTCTTGCAAAACGGAGTCCTTCTCCTCAGGCGAAAGCAATACATTCATAATCTGCCCGTCACAAGCACAGTCATACACATCTAACCCCACCCAACCTTTGGACCAAAACTCTACCGTTCCTAATTTATCTAAACCTTCCAGCTCTATCCTCTCAAGATCACCAAAGTCACCATTAACAAATATTGAGTACTCAAATGAATACCCACCCAGCCTAGGCTTTATAAACTCATCAAACCAAGAACCGTCCATAAACACCTTACTTCCTGTCTATGATTAGAATATTTTTTACTTCGGGAAGGTGCTGCCCCCCTTGTTTATTAAGCAGAAACTGTTGAGACTTGCTTGCATCCGGACCAATCATTTTAAGCCAACCCTCTTTCCCACCTTGCAACAAAGAATTACTTGGCACATCAAATTCAACATATACCGCTCCCTTCGACGCAGCACCTTTAAAATCCAGAGCACCATTAATAGAAATAAAGGTTTGCCCTCCACCACCTTGCACTACTCTACCCGTATCTTTCATTTGTGCCAACTCGGTAGGAGACATCCACCTCCCCACACGAACTTCACTGACTCCATCAATAACTTTTGTTTCGCCAAGTTTTAACGGAATATCTGCTGTCGCCTTTATTCCACCAGTGTAAACAGAACCGAACACCCCCCACGCACTCAATAAGCTCTGTATACCCCATACCACCCGCTCGCTACCTGTGGCCGCCTCCCCCGTAACAGGATTCGAGCCTCCTGCGAACATATAAAATGAGCACCCTGCACCGGCCGGGCCAGCCCCACCACAACCAGCCGTGAACAGCTCATTGGAAAGCCCCTGAAGCTGAGCCTTTACAGCCGCCTCATTTAACTCATTCCTTGCCTTTCCTCCTGTCGCCTGTTCAAACGAAGCAGGTTGCAGAATCCACTCCTCACCTTGATCCGTTGTGATCGACTTGTCGGTGGCAACACAATATCCGTTTGGTGACGTAGCGCAGGAGACCACATCTCCAGGATTGGTAGTGAACACAAAAGCACGCGTAAAATCACCATCCTCTGAGATCCGTTCATCCTTGAGTACGCTAAAGCCCTTGGCGATAAGATCCGAGCTGTGTCTGGGCGTTCAGCGTGGTACCTGCGTAGACCGCTCCCTGAGCATCGAGACTGACGGCCTTGACGTTGACCGCGCCGCTGGCCGAAGTTTCGGCCAGGCTCAAGTGACCATTGGCATCGAGCTGGATATCACCGCCGCTGGCAATCAACTTGCCGTCCAGCTTCACCCCGACGCCGGCCTCGGTGCCCACCAGTTTGATGGCGCCTGCGTACATCCCCCCCAAGGCCGAGGAGTCGATGGCCAGTTCCGGTTTCGCACTGCCGTCGTCGGCGCGGGCGGTGGCGTTCAAAGTGTCGGCATTGACGTCGTTGCGCCCGGCGACGATGGTCAGGTTCTTGGCCTGGATCTCGGCGTTGATCTTGGCGCTGCGGGTGATGATTTCGAAGTGGTCGACGTTGTTGGCGTTGAGGCCCGCGCCTTCGATGGCGACGCTGCCCTGGTCCACTTGGTAGCGGTTCAACTGGCCGTTTTCCACCACCGGTTTGCCGGTGCTCAAGGTCACCTTCGGGCTGTTGATAAAACCGCAGCCATTGCAGGTGATGCCGTAGGGGTTGGCGACGATGACGTGGGCCGATTGCCCCGCCACTTCGGTGTAGCCGCGCAGCTGGCTGGGGTTGCCACCGTTGACTTCGTTGAGGATGGTGGTCGCGGCCGCGCCGTTGAGGTTCGGGTTGCCAAGGATGATCCCACCCAATTGCGTGGACTGGGTGCGGGACGTGGCGTTGTTGAGGATCACGCCGTTGCTGCCGACGTTGTAGTCCTTGAACTGGTTGTGGGACAGACCGCTGCCGTTGGGCCGGGCGATGTTGACGATGGGCACGCCGTTGCCCGCCCGGTCCAGACCGGTGCCGGGTGCGCTGACCACAATGCCTTCAGCCTGGGCCCACAGTGGTTGCCAGAACATGACGTTGGCCAACAGGAACGCCAGGCCACGCTTGGGCATGCCCCAGAATTGCTCGCGAGGTTGCAGGACAGCAGAATGCAGGCGGGCGTGTTGGCGGTCGTCCATGATCAAGTCTCGTTGCAGCAGGATTTAAAGGAGTACATCGACGCGGAAGTAGATCGGCGCTTCGCGCTCGGTCAGGGCATCCGGACGTTCCAGGGAGTGGGCGAAGGTGACGCTGGCGGTCAGGTGTTGGCCGCGGGCGAACAACTCCACCGAGTTACTCGACATGCGCCCGTGCTCATCGCCGTTGTAGCGATCACCACGAATCACGCCCTGGTCATAACCAAGGCTGCTGCCGTATTCGGCGAACACCGGGCGTAGCCATTCCAGCGTCACCGGGCGGCTCCAGCGCAGGTCGTTGCGCCAATAGCCGCCGCTGTCGCCGGACAGCGATTGGTCCTTGTAGCCGCGAATCGACGACTGACCACCCAGGCTCATGCGCTGCGGACTGAACAACACGTCCTCGCTGCGTTGGCCGGTCATCAGGCTGCTGAAACTGAAGGATTCACCCCACACCTGGAACGGTTGCAGGTAGCTGGCGGTGGCGGTGTATTTGCGATAACGGGCGTCGGCCTGGCCAGGGCCCGGATTGTCGTCGCCCTGGGCATCGAAGGCGCCGATGCCTTGCTGCACGCCCAGGTCCAGGTTGACGAAGGCACTGCCGACCCGCCGGCCATGGTTGATGCCGAACTGCCCTTCGCTGAGGCGATTGCTGCTCACCGCCAACTTGCTGTCTTCGATAAAGTTGTTGGTGCGCAGGTACGCCAGGCCGGTGTTGAGCGAGGTCTTGCTCAGGGCGTCGCGATGGATCACCCGCTCGACCCGCAACTGATGGTTCTGGCTGTCGCCGGTCTGCTTGAAGTTGAAACCGTTGGCCGGGATCTGCGAGCGGTACTCGCTCTGGCTGTAGGTGTAACTGACGTTCCACCAGCCAAACGGCAGGTTGTAATAGAGCATGGCGTTGCGCGAGGTGTGCTGGTGGTCGGTCATCGCGTCGTGACCGCCGCGCAGCATCAACTGGTCGGCCAGGCCCAGCGGGCTGTCCCATTCAAAACTGGTACCCCACTGTTGCTCGCCCGTGCTGCGCTGGCCGTCGTTGCTGCGCGACAGTCCGGCACGCCAGGGCTTTTGTGGATCGTTAGTCACGCGCACTTCACTGCCGCCGACGTTCTGGCCGGGGGTCAGCTCCATCTTTGCCTGATTCGATGGCAAGCGATTGAGCTGATCGACCATCTGCTCGATCTCCCGCAGGTTGACCAACTCACCGGTCGCCCCGGGAAATGCCATCGCCAACTCGCGGTCCGACAGCTGGCTGTTCTCGGCGCCCTTCAGGCCTTCAAGACGCCCTTCCACCACCAACACGCTCAGATGCCCGCCGGACAAATCCTGCTGCGGTAAATAAGCACGACTGGTGACCAGCCCCTTTTCGATGTAGTGGTCGGTAATGACTTTGAGCAACTCGTTGAGCTGCGGCACGCCCAGGCATTGGCCGATGTAAGGCTTGAGCAGGTGCTCGCGCTCGCTGGCGGAAAGACTGTCGGCGCCTTTGAGTTCGATGGTCTTGATGGGAAAGCAACGGGTATCGACAGGTGCTGTCGGCAGGCTCGGCTTCGCCTCCTTGCCAGGCAGGTCCTTGAGCTCTTCCAGACGCCGACGCTGCTCTTCGAGCAAACGGTTCTGGCGCTCGCGGATCAGGTCCGTGTCGCCAGGCGTGGGGGCGGCGTGAGCCAGGGTCAGTGGAGAAAGGCACAGCAAAGCCACGCACAACCTCGCCCAAAAGGCGGGTGAGGACATGTTCGATCCCTCGAGAAAAGTGACATCAAAATAGTGGCGCGATATTAGTTAGCCATCATTTTGACGTCAACTTAATCGCTTAAGCTTTGCGGTTATTCTCGGGACCGTTCATCTGAATCAGACGCCTCCCGTACGTAGGTACGAAAGGTCCTGTGCATAGCTAGAAATCTCCTACAAATGGATAGAGGGGATGACAGCGTGGTCTCGTCACAGGCTCACGCTCCAACCAGCCTGGTTTTTCACCCATAAAAAAACCGGACTCAAGGTCCGGTTTTTTCCTGTTTCAGACAGCAGGACGGTCCGCGTTGCGACCCTCCTGCTCGAGGTGTTTGGCTGCTACTTGCCCGTACCCTCAACCACGTCCTGACTCTGAAAGCCCAAAGCGTACTTCCGGGCCCGCTCACTCATGGTGTGAGGATCCGGCAAGCCTACAGTTTCTGGGTTCTTGAAGCCGGTAGGCTCAACGAAGTTGGGCGTACGAGGTTTGACCTTGGGTGGTTTGATCGCATCAAACAGGAAACTGAAGCCTTGTTGCAATTGGCTCTGGGCGATGCCGTGACACCCCATGCAACCGCCCATGGTCAGGGTGCTTTTCGTGCTGTGGTCATAGTCCGGCACCCTGATGTTCTTAAAGTCACGGGTATTGGTCAGCACGCTGTCCTCTGGAATGGGGAATGAGTTGCTTCCGCGAAACAGCTGGATCCCCGGTTGACTGCTTTCGACCATGATATTAGCCAGGTAGTAATCCGGGTCTGTTTGTTCGCTCGAAGGGATGGCTTGCACCCCTTTAAGCCGGTAGTGCTTCCAGACTGAATGGGTGAATTCGCCGCTCCCCTCCATCAGCGCCTGGACTTGATTGTTGACCGCAACGACTTCGTTAAAGACGGTCGGCGGTTGCACTACAGTGATCGGGCCGGCCTGCCCCTTAGGTATCCCCTTGGTGCCGGAGTAGATTCGCGGATTAACGCTCGACTCTACGAAGTCCTCCCTGGGCAGGGTAACCGTATGGTTTGTGTTGCCATCGGAGAAGGTCGCGACCGGTGGATTAGTCGCTAGTGGTGTGGCGCTGGGGTAGGCAATCCTGTTGTAGTTGGCGATGTAGTAGAGACCGGTCGGCGACTTGCCGTCAGGCAATGTCAGGGCATCTTCGTGCTCGAACGTGGCGAAGATAAAGGTCGGGTAGTTGGGCGTCTTATGAATGATATGCAAGGCGACCAAAGCGTAGTCTTCATTGTGCGCCACCGGCTTAGCGTCGGTGCCTTGATACGTCACCACAGTTGCCGTGTGGTAGCGCGATTGATTCTGTACCGGAATGTCTGCCAGCTTGCGCCATGCCGCCTTGACCTCCACAGCGCCGTCAGGCAGGACGATATTTGTATTGGGGTAGCTCGTCAGCTTCCGAGCATACTCATAGATGACCGGATTCGCCTTGGCCTCAAACAGGATTTGGCTGTCCTTTGAGGGCGCGTAGTCCCCCCTTGCATCTGTTGTCTTCGCCACATTTGGAGGATTCACCGGGAAAAATATGGCGTTCTGACCGATTTGGGTTGCCTCATCCAGATTGTTGTAATGAGCATAACTGGCGCCTGGTGCCAAAGGCGCCCCGTTGGGAAACTCGATATAACTGTATTGCGGGTCAGAACCAAACGGACGCGTAGGGCCGCCTGCGCCGTTTCTGTTCATACCCGGAAACAACTCGGTACGGTGCGCGAAGGTTTGCCATAACAAGGGGCTGGGAGACTTTGGCACCTTGCCCGAGTCGGCAAAACTGCTGGCGGGGTTGCCGACGCCGCGGTTAGCGGGCAATGGTGCCGCAGCTGTATTGTTTAGTGCGAAAAAGCTGCGCCAGGCGAAGGTTGCATAGTCGGTGTGGCTGAGGCCTGTGGCCAGGTCCGACGGCAGTTGCGGGTTGCGTGCGGTTAGATCGCTTGCGGTAATGGCATAGGAAACGCCCAATACCGAGGAAAAGTTATTAAGTCCACTCGCGGCGAAATACGGATTCCAGTTAAGCCCATCGCTTGAGTAAAAAGTTTTTGTATTATTGCTGACAAACACACGACCGTTGATCATCGTTGCACTGTTCAGGAAAAGTTTACTGTTTATACCTTTCAGTTCTTGCCTATCTCCCCAGTGGCCGCCACGGTCGTAGGTGCGTGCGTACATGAGGCGATTTTCCACGGTGTAATAGACCCATAATGTACCGTTATAGACGACCGGCACCACTTTGATCAGAGGCGTGGCAGTGCTTTCCTCGAACGCTGGAGTTTCCCGCCCCCACAGAAGGCCATCATTCGAATTAACGTAATAAACAGTTTTAGCCTTGCCGTCGTCCTTGTGATAAAAAACAAATAATTGACCGTTATACACAACAGGGCTGTTAACGCCGACCACAGGACTGGTATTGACCGTTTGAATATCGGTCCAGTTGACACCGTCTGCAGAGCTGGTGGTCCTCAAGCGATGCTGAGGATCGGCAAAGGTCAGCACTAGCTTCTGCTTAAATACAGTCACCGAAATATCACCCCCCCATCGGTAGCCATTCACGGGGATAGTTTTAGCAAGGGACCAGTTTTTCCCATCTGTCGAATGGGAAGAATAGATATGCTCTGAATCATAATTATTGGACCAGAACATATAAATTTTTCCCTTGAACGACTGCACCGCGGGTATAAACCCCGCTGGGAGGCCGAACTTCACCAAGCTCGTCGAGGAAGGAATACCGTCTGAGGCGTCGGGCTTGTCAAAGACATCGACTTTTATGCCCACACCTTGTTGCGGTGTGGCGATGATCAGACTCTCCGCATAGGCCGATGAGAGCGCAAATAAACCACACAGACACAACATCAGCCGACTGAATATCGCTCTAAGACTCATAGGTTTCATTCCTTTGAATTAACGGCTACCACAGGTCGTGGATACGTCCTGGCAGGCGTAGTTGTTCCATTGCTCGATGTGAGCTGCGCTGGATGATCTGGAAGTCATTGACTGCATTGCGACAGACATATTGCTAGCCTCCTAGCTAATGAAGCACTTACATCCTGTATGAAACAGCGACCCGGCGTTGCAGGCATAGGGCTACCAGTCGCTTTCTCCATGGTAGACGAGGGTTTCATATCGGCTAGGGAAATCCTGAAAAAGACTTCAATCCGTATCTGGGCCTGCCCAGCGACGCAACGCCGGCCAAACGGCTGGCTAATGAACTTTCCACCCTGCACTGGCCTCAACCCATTACCTGCCCAACAAGGAATACGAGGCCCCAGCCATGAACCCCCTCATCAAACTCACCCTCGCCGCCACCCTCACCTGCGCCCTGCCCGCCTGGGCCACTTGCACGCCAGAGGAAGCGACCGCCAAGCGCGAACAATTGGCCAAGGAAGTGACCAAGCTCACCGAACAGAACCCGGCCAAGGCCAAGGAAATCAACGACGAGTTGCAGGACATGGACCTGAAAACCGCCAGCAAGGATTTGCCGGACAAGTGCCAGTTGATTGATAAGCGCTTGGAAGAACTGAAGAGCGCGGAAAAGAAAGCTGGGTGATTCGCCACAGCCGAGCCCAACCCGCTTTTGTGGCGAGGGGATTTGTGTATTCACCCATAAAAAAACCGGACCCAAGGTCCGGTTCTTTTTATCAAGCGCTAACGCGGCTTCAGTCAGCCGCAGGCGCCTCTGGCTTGCGGCGCTTGAGCGGGGCCATGCCGTCCTTGCTGACCAGCGACAGGGCGTCGGTCTTCGGGCGGTTGGCGATTTTGCGTTTGGTTGGAGCCTTGGCGCCGGTTTTCTTTTTGTCGCCCTTGGCGTCGACCTTTTTCTTCTTCACGCCAACCGCTTTGCCCGAGGCCTTGACCTTTTTCGGTCCGCCGTAGGTGCCTTTGACTTCCTTGATGGTGCGGCGCTCGAAGCTCTGCTTGAGGTAGCGCTCGATGCTCGACATCAGGTTCCAGTCGCCGTGGCAGATCAGCGAGATCGCCAAGCCGTCGTTACCGGCACGACCGGTACGACCGATGCGGTGCACGTACTCGTCGCCGCTACGGGGCATGTCAAAGTTGATGACCAGGTCCAGGCCGTCCACGTCCAGGCCGCGGGCGGCAACGTCGGTGGCCACGAGGATTTTCACGCCGCCTTGCTTGAGGCGGTCGATGGCCAGCTTGCGGTCTTTCTGGTCTTTATCGCCATGCAGCACGAATGCCTTGTATTCCTGAGCCACCAGCCGGCCGTAGATGCGGTCGGCCATGGCCCGGGTGTTGGTGAAGACGATGGCTTTCTGGTAGGTCTCGTTGGCCAGCAACCAGTTCACGATCTGTTCTTTGTGCTGGTTGTGGTCGGCGGTGATGATCTGCTGGCGGGTGGTGGCGTTCAGCTGGCTGACCGCGTTGAGCTGCAAATGCTCAGGGTTGTTCAGCACCTTGGCGATCATCTCCCGCAGGCCCGAACCGCCGGTGGTGGCGGAGAACAGCATGGTCTGCTGGCGGTTGACGCATTCGTCCACCAGGCGCTGCACGTCTTCGGCAAAGCCCATGTCCAGCATGCGGTCGGCTTCGTCGAGCACCAGCACTTCGACTTCTTTCAAGTCGAGGTTGCCGGCGTTCAGTTGCTCGATCATCCGTCCCGGCGTACCGATCAGGATGTCCGGCACTTTGCGCAGCATGGCGGCCTGGACCTTGAAGTCTTCGCCGCCGGTGATCAGGCCGGACTTGATGAAGGTGAACTGCGAGAAGCGCTCCACTTCCTTCAAGGTCTGCTGGGCCAGCTCACGGGTCGGCAGCAGGATCAGGGTCTTGATGCTGACGCGGACCTTGGCCGGGCCGATCAGGCGGTTGAGGATCGGCAGCACGAACGCGGCGGTCTTGCCACTGCCGGTTTGCGCCGTCACCCGCAGGTCACGCCCCTGGAGCGCGAGCGGAATAGCCGCTGCCTGCACCGGCGTAGGCTCGACAAATTTAAGCTCGGCCACGGCTTTGAGCAGGCGTTCGTGCAGGGCGAATTCGGAAAACACGGGTGCTACCTCGAAAAAATACAAAAAAACAGCTGCATAGGGTAACGGTTTCGAGCGCGAAGGCCGAGTTTCTTTATGCAAACGCCGACAATCAGTGGCTTTTTTTGCCGCCAATCCCCCTTCAACGGTCACTTGGACAGGCTTAAATGCTCTAATCGCCCCGTCGCGTCTCTATAGAAGAACCGTTTCGTCCATGGACATCAAACAACTCTGGGTCAACATTCAAGACCTCTGGGGTGCCCTTGACCAGCACCCACTCCTGCATTCCAGCCTCGCCCTGATGATGCTGCTGCTCATTGCCCTGGTGCTCGGACGCGTGGCGCGCTACCTGATTTTGCACGCCGCCAAATTGCTTGGACGCCAACCTGCCTTGAACTGGGTCAACGACCTGCGCCAGAACAAAGTCTTCCATCGCCTGGCCCAGATGACGCCGTCACTGATCATCCAGTTCGGCCTGCACCTGGTGCCGGAACTGAGCAAGACCAGCATGATTTTCCTCGGCAATGTCGCCCTGGCCTTCACCATTCTGTTCATGGTGCTGAGCCTCAGTGCCCTGCTCAGCGCCATGCTGGACGTGTACGCACGCACCGAACATGCGCGAACCCGCTCGATCAAAGGCTACGTGCAACTGACGAAGATGGTGCTGTATGTCTTTGGCGCGATCATCATCGTTGCCACCCTGATCGACCGCTCGCCACTGTTGCTGCTGTCGGGCCTGGGTGCGATGTCGGCAGTGATCCTGTTGGTGTACAAGGACACGCTGCTGTCGTTCGTCGCCAGCGTGCAATTGACCAGCAACGACATGCTGCGGGTCGGCGACTGGATCGAGATGCCACAGGTCGGCGCCGACGGCGATGTGGTAGACATTACGCTGCACACGGTGAAGGTGCAGAACTTCGACAAGACCATTGTCTCGATCCCTACCTGGCGCCTGATGTCCGAGTCGTTCAAGAACTGGCGAGGCATGCAGCAGTCCGGCGGACGGCGGATCAAGCGCAGCCTGTTCATCGACGCCAGCGGCGTGCGCTTTCTGCATGACGAGGAAGAGCAGCGCCTGACCCAGGTGCGCCTGCTGACCGACTACATCGGCCGTAAACAGGCCGAGCTCAAGGCCTGGAACGAAGCCCAGGGCAACGTCGCGGCGATGTCGGCCAACCGTCGGCGCATGACCAACCTCGGCACCTTCCGCGCCTACGCCCTCGCCTATTTGAAAAGCCACCCGGAGATCCAGCCGAACATGACGTGCATGGTCCGTCAGCTGCAGACCACGGCCCAAGGCATCCCGCTGGAAATCTACTGCTTCACCCGCACCACCGCATGGACCGACTACGAGCGCATCCAGGGGGATATTTTCGATTACCTGCTGGCCGTGATGCCGGAGTTCGGCTTGAACCTGTATCAACAGCCCAGCGGCACGGATCTGCGTTCGGGGTTGCTGCCGGCGGTGCTGGGGGCGAGCCACCTGCCGGAGCCGCAGAAGCAGGTGGTTTGACCCTCACCACAAGGGGGTTCAGTGTGCAGGCAGCGGTTGGCGTATCCCCAACCGGCTGATCCACACCGCCGCCAATATCACCGACCCGCCCAGCAGCAACCGCCCCAACTCCTCGTGCTGGTTCCAGATCAGCAGATTCACCAGCAGCCCCACCGGCACGTGCAGGTTGTTCATCACCGCCAGCGTCCCACCGTTGACCAGGCACGCGCCCTTGTTCCACCAATACAGACCCAATGCGGTAGAGACCAGGCCGAGGAACACCAGCACGCCCCATTGCAGCGGGGCTTCGGGCCAGAAGTCCGCCTTGCCGAACAGCAGGAAGGCCGGCAAGGCCACCGCCAGCGCGCCGAGGTAGAAGTAGCCGAAACGCCGATAGTGCGGCAAGTCGCTAGGATGACGAGCCACCAAGTGTTTGTAGAGCACCTGCCCGGCCGCGTAGGTGAAGTTGGCCAGTTGCAGCAGCAAAAAGCCCATGAAGAAGTCCGGGTTGATCCGGTCGTAGCGAATCACTGCGGCGCCGGCCACGGCCACCAGTGCCGCGATCAGCGCCCAAGGGTTGAAGCGGCGGTTCAGCGCGTCTTCAATCAATGTCACGTGCAAAGGCGTGAGAATGGTGAAGAGCAACACCTCGGGCACCGTCAACACTCGAAAGCTCAGGTACAGGCATACGTAGGTCACGCCAAACTGCAAGGCGCCGATCAACAGCATGCCACGCATGAACGACGGTTCCACCTGGCGCCAGCGCGTCAACGGAATGAACACCAGCCCCGCCAGCAGGACCCGTACCAGCACCGCAAAATAACTGTCCACATGCCCGGCCAGGTATTCGCCAATCAGGCTGAAGGAAAACGCCTGGATCAGCGTCACAAAAAGTAGATAGCCCATACGCCCCTCGTCTCGAATGGCGGCGAAGATAGCGGTTTTGAACGGTGGGAGCGAGCTTGCTCGAGATGGCGGTGTGACAGTCGATACAGCGGGCCGCTGACAACAGGCTCGTGCGCCCCTGAGCCCACTGGCTTTAAATGGTATCCACGACCGGCATGCGGCCCTGGCGTTGCTGTCGGTAGTTGGCGGCGCGCTGAAGCACTCGGGTCAACGCCTGGAAGTTCGCCGGCTTGGTTAAAATGTCATCGGCACCGGCGGCCCTGAAACGTTCTATCTCGCTCGAAAACGCGCTCGCGGTGAAAGCGACGATGTAGCAAGTATCGCCCCGTGGCAGTTCACGGATTCTACGAACGGCCTCCAGTCCATCCATAACAGGCATGTTGATATCCATAAAAATGATCTCTGGAGTCGACGTCATACAACGATTGACCGCTTCCAGGCCATCTGATGCAAGGGCGGGGGCATAGCCCAACTCCTGCAGCATCGCCATGGCAACTTTCTGGCTTACCGGATGGTTCTCCACCAGCAGGATATCGAGGGGATAATCCCCGGCAAAAGATGAGTCGAAGCCAGGCGCGGCATGATCATCCCTGATGGGTATTTCCGAGACTGAAAAAAGCTCCATGGGGAGTGAGAAAGAGAAGGTCGAGCCGACACCAGGCTGACTGGTGAAGGATAAAGTCCCCTGTTGCGCCTCGAGCAGATTTTTACAGATCGAAAGCCCCAGCCCACTCCCGGTAAAGCGCTGGTTGTCCGACTCTTTAAACTGAGCAAAGGGCTTGAACAGGCTGCCTTGCCGTTCCATCGGGATACCGATGCCAGTATCGCGTATGGCGAAGTCGAGCCGTGCTTGAGGACCATAACCGCTGGTCGTGACCAAAAGTGATACTTTTCCGGCTTCGGTGAACTTGACCGCATTGCCCAACAAATTGATCAATATCTGGCGAAGACAATCGATATCGGTTTTGACCAAGGGCGGTACGTCCGGCGAGAACTGCGCCTCAAGGACGATTGGTTTGTCCTGGATATTTTGCCGGATCATTTCAATGCTCGATGAAACCAGGGTTCTCACTTCAAAAACACGAGGTTTCAATTCAAGTTTGCCCGCTTCGATTTTCGCCAGATCGAGAATGTTATCGATAAGAGAAAGCAGGGTCCGTCCACTGGAATGAATCGTTGTGAGAAGACGGCGTTGCTCGGGATCCAGGGCGGACCGGGCCAGCAACTCCGTGGCGCCAATGACACCGTACATCGGGGTGCGGATTTCATGACTCATCGTGGCCAGAAATCTGGTTTTTGAACGATCAGCGTCTTCGGCGGCATTTTTTGCCTGGTTCAATACGTGTTCGTTGACTCGCAGTTGCTGGAGATGGGCACGCATGCGTAAGAGGATGAACGCGAGAAAGACCAGAACGGCAAGGACGATATGGTACAGGGAGTCGTGATTAAGTTGCTGGTAGTAGTCCGCCAGGGTAATTTCCGCGCCGACAACATACACCGTACCGTCTTGCGATTTTAATGGGACAAAGACCGCGCGAAAATCACCCCAATGATCCGAGTAGTCGATCCAGGTTGGCTTGGTGCGCTCAAAACTGTCGAGTAACGCCTGGCTGGCATCGGGATAAGGGTCGAAAAAACGCACGAAATTCTTCTCTTGAATTTCTTTCTGCGATGCGCTGGAACTGACCAGATAAGCGTCTCCACCCCGCTTGATCACGCTATAGACAAACGCGGTACCCATGGACTCGTTAAAGCCGGAGAGTCGCTGAATGGTATCCCAGTCTTGCGCCGGTGATTTGGATTGTTTATCGACCAGGTTGTCATGGTAACGGTCGCCAAGGATGGCCGAAGCGCCCAGCGCGGCATGCAGCAACTTGTTATTAATATTTTCAGTAAGGACGCTTTGCGTCTCGACATAGAGGTAGTAGATGTAGCCACCGGCCCCTATGAGGTAGACCAGGAATAAAGCCCAGGTCTTGCGTTTGACTTTGAACATATCACAGCCTCCCTACTGCAATTGCGCGCATAAATTACCACAGCAGGCGTCGAGAGACTTGGGCAAATCCAAGTGAGTCTGCGACCTGCACATCTTTCCTGCCCTCTGGACTTGGGAGGCCGCTCAGTCTAAGGCAGCGTTATTCTATTTCCCAAAAAAAAGCCCGATCTCGCTAAAGCGTTCAATCGGGCTACTGCACTCAGGAGCAACAAGTGCAAAGGGAGGTTCGATGCGCAAAACGGTTTGAAGGGAAGCGCCAGGTCACTAGACCACCTGGCGATTATCCGAGGATTAACGGATCAGGCGACCTGGGACAGTTTGGCGTTGGCCTGATTCAAACCCTTCTCCTGGAAATCCCCTCCCAGGTTCATGCCTTCGGCATGGATGAAGGTCACGTCGTGGATGCCGATGAAGCCCATGACCTGACGCAGGTAGGGTTCCTGATGGTCGGTGCTGCCACCGGCATGGATACCGCCGCGAGCGGTCAGCACAAAGGCGCGTTTGCCAGCCAGCAGGCCTTGAGGGCCGGTGGGGGTGTACTTGAAGGTCACGCCGGCACGCAGCACGTGGTCGAGCCAGGCTTTCAAGGTGCTGGGGATGGCGAAGTTGTACATCGGCGCAGCCATCACCAGAACGTCGGCGGCCAGCAATTCATCAGTCAACTGGTTGGAGCGCTCCAGCGAAGCGTTCTCGATGTCATTGCGCTGCTCGACAGGTTTCATCCAGCCACCCAGCAGGCTGGCGTCCAGGTGCGGCACCGGGTTGATGGCCAGGTCACGAACAGTGATTTCATCGGCTGGGTGTGCGGTTTTCCATTGGCTGATGAAGGTCTGGGTCAGTTGACGGGAAACCGAATCTTGCTGGCGGGCACTGCTTTCGATGATCAGAACGCGGGACATGGGATGTAGCCTCCATCGGAAATTGTTGTCAGTCGATGGAGTGAAGGTTAAGCGCAGCCGTATCGATGAAAAAGCGCAAATAATTGCTGTAAAGCATCGATAATTTCGTTTATAAGCGGAGCAAGCAACGCGTGCCTGCCCCGCTGCCGGGCTATTTCGGCTGGCAGGTCAGCTTGATGCGCAGCTTGATGATGTTGCGGTTGAACTTGGCCGTGGCGTTCTTGAACTTGCCGGCGGCGACTTCGATCTTGCGGGTGCGCGGTGCTTCGGGGCCATTGCTGAACACCACGGTGCAGGCCGCGTCAGTGCTGCCGTAGTTGTTGACCTGGATGGAACCGATGTCGGCATCGGTGTCATAGGCGTTGTAGTCGATGCTCAGGCCGTTGAGGTGTTTTTCCACATCGATCGGATAGGCAAACGCAGTCAGCGGCAACAGGGCCAGCACCGCACAACAGATTTTCTTCATTCGGCAGTCTCCACCAAGGGACCGCCAGCTTAGGACAAGAGGAGCTCAATTTGAAAGCGCCCCGCGTGACCCTTGATCAATGGCGAACATTACAGGCCGTGGTGGATCATGGCGGCTTCGCCCAGGCCGCCGAAGTGCTGCATCGTTCCCAGTCGTCGGTGAGTTACACCGTGGCCCGTATGCAGGATCAGCTCGGCGTACCGTTGCTGCGCATCGATGGGCGCAAAGCCGTGTTGACCGAAGCCGGCGGCGTGCTGCTGCGCCGCTCCCGGCAACTGGTGAAACAGGCCAGCCAGTTGGAAGACCTGGCCCACCACATGGAGCAAGGCTGGGAAGCGGAAGTGCGCCTGGTGGTCGACGCCGCCTACCCCACCGCCCGCCTCGTTCGGGCCCTGACGGCGTTCATGCCGCAGAGCCGCGGCTGCCGCGTGCGGTTGCGCGAAGAAGTGCTGTCGGGGGTGGAAGAAGTGCTGCTCGAAGGCGTGGCCGACCTGGCTATCAGCGGCTTCAGCATTCCTGGTTACCTGGGCGCTGAATTGAGCGACGTGGAGTTCGTCGCGGTGGCCCATCCCGAACACGCCCTGCATCGCCTCAACCGCGAACTGACGTTCCAGGACCTGGAGAGCCAGTTGCAAGTGGTCATCCGCGACTCCGGACGCCAGCAACCGCGCGACGTTGGTTGGCTCGGTGCCGAACAACGCTGGACCGTCGGCAGCCTGGCCACCGCCGCGACGTTCGTTGGCAGCGGCCTGGGCTTCGCCTGGCTGCCCCGGCACATGATCGAACGGGAACTCAAGGAAGGCACGCTTAAGCGGCTACCCTTGGATCAGGGCGGCAGCCGCAACCCGAGCTTCTATTTGTATTCGAACAAGGAAAAACCCCTGGGCCCGGCCACGCAAATCCTTATCGAATTGCTGCGCACCTTCGACACTGCGCCGCTGGATGCGCCGTTCGCCGCCCCTGAACAAGCGTGACGAGGACTTCGCCGATGGCCTATTTCGAACACGAAGGTTGCAACCTGCACTACGAGGAATACGGTCACGGAGCGCCCTTGCTGCTGGTCCACGGGTTGGGCTCCAGCACCCGGGATTGGGAAAAGCAGATCCCGGTGCTGTCCGCCCGTTACCACCTGATCGTGGTGGATGTACGCGGCCACGGCCGCTCCGACAAGCCGCGGGAGCGCTACAGCATCGAAGGTTTCAGCGCCGACCTGATCGCCCTGATCGAACACCTGGCGCTAGGCCCGGTGCATCTGGTGGGTTGGTCCATGGGCGGCATGATCGCTTTTCAGTTGTCGGTGGATGAACCTCATCTGGTCAAGAGCCTGTGCATCGTCAACAGCGCGCCGGAAGTCAAAGTGCGCACGCCCGACGATTGCTGGCAATGGTTCAAGCGTTGGAGCCTGATGCGTATCCTCAGCCTGGAAACCATCGGCAAGGCCCTGGGCGCCAAGTTGTTTCCCAAGCCTGAGCAAACCGAGTTACGCCTGGAAATGGCCCGGCGCTGGGCAAAAAACGACAAACGTGCTTATCTCGCCAGCTTCGATGCCATCGTCGGCTGGGGCGTCCAGGAACGACTTTCACAGGTCGCCTGTCCAACCCTGGTCATTTGCGCCGACCACGACTACACCCCGGTGGCGCTGAAAGAAGCCTATGTAAAACTGCTGCCCGATGCACGGCTGGTGGTCATCGCCGATTCACGGCACGCTACCCCGCTGGATCAACCCGAACGCTTCAACCAAACCCTGCTCGAATTTTTCACCGCAACCGATTCCACCACTCAGGATCATTGAACCCATGCTGAAAAAAATCGCCCTCGCCGCTGGCACCGTACTGTTTGCCGCCAACCTGATGGCTGCTCAGCCGACCAAGGCACCACACGTACTGCTTGAAACCACCAACGGCCAGATCGAAATCGAACTGGACCCGGTCAAGGCCCCCATCAGTACCAAGAACTTTCTGGAGTACGTGGACAGCGGCTTTTACAACAACACGATTTTCCACCGTGTGATCCCGGGCTTCATGGCCCAGGGCGGCGGCTTCACTACGAGCATGCAGCAAAAAGACACCAAGGCCCCGATCAAGAACGAAGCCAGCAATGGCCTGCACAACGTTCGCGGTACCTTGTCGATGGCGCGCACGTCCAACCCGGACTCGGCCACCAGCCAGTTCTTCATCAACGTGGCTGACAACGCATTCCTCGACCCGGGCCGTGACGCCGGTTACGCGGTGTTCGCCAAAGTGGTCAAGGGCATGGACGTCGTGGACATCATCGTCAACTCCCAGACCACCACCAAACAAGGCATGCAAAACGTGCCGATCGACCCTGTGCTCATCAAGTCGGCCAAGCGCATCGACTGAAGAGGCGCACGGCAAGCCTGAGCGGCGGCGGTGATCCCGCGCCGCTCATAGCAAAAAGGAGAGCCCCTGCCAGGGCATTTACAAATGGTTTATCGCCGCTTCGAAAAACTGATCGACATCTTCCGCGACGCCCCGACCTCGGCCCCGCCGAACCGCGTCCTGCCCTTCTACACGTACTACCTGAAACAAGTCTGGCCCAGCTTCGCCGTGCTGCTGGTGGTGGGCCTGATCGGCGCGCTGATCGAGGTGGCGCTGTTCAGCTACCTGAGCCGCATCATCGACCTGACCCAAGGCACGCCCAACGTCGACTTCTTCAAGCTCCACGGCCTCGAACTGGCCTGGATGGCCGTGGTGGCACTGGTCTTTCGGCCGATCTTCGTGGCCCTGCATGACCTGCTGGTGCACCAGACCCTGAGCCCCGGCATGACCAGCCTGATCCGCTGGCAAAATCATAGCTACGTGCTCAAGCAAAGCCTGAATTTCTTCCAGAACGATTTCGCCGGACGCATCGCCCAGCGCATCATGCAGACCGGCAACTCCCTGCGTGACTCGGCGGTGCAAGCCGTGGATGCGTTGTGGCACGTGCTGATCTACGCCGTCAGTTCCCTGGTGCTGTTCGCCGAGGCCGACTGGCGCCTGATGATCCCGCTGCTGATCTGGATCGCTGCCTACATCGGCGCACTCTGTTATTTCGTGCCGAGGGTCAAGGAGCGCTCGGTGGTGTCGTCCGATGCCCGCTCCAAACTCATGGGCCGGATCGTCGATGGCTACACCAACATCACCACCCTGAAGCTGTTCGCCCATACCAACTTCGAACAGCAATACGCCCGCGAAGCCATCCAGGAACAGACCGAAAAAGCCCAGTTGGCCGGCCGCGTGGTGACCAGCATGGACGTGGTCATCACCACCATGAACGGCCTGCTGATCGTCGGCACCACGGCGCTGGCACTGTGGCTGTGGACTCAATCGCTGATCAGCGTCGGCGCCATTGCCCTGGCGACCGGGCTGGTGATCCGCATCGTCAACATGTCCGGCTGGATCATGTGGGTGGTCAACGGCATCTTCGAAAATATCGGCATGGTCCAGGACGGTTTGCAGACCATCGCCCAACCGGTCAGCGTCACCGACCGCGACCAGGCCAAGCCCTTGGCGGTGGCCCGGGGCGAAGTGCGTTTCGAGCATGTGGACTTCCACTATGGCAAGAAAAGCGGAGTGATCGGCGACCTCAACCTGACCATCAGGCCCGGCGAGAAAATCGGCCTGATCGGCCCGTCCGGCGCGGGTAAATCCACCTTGGTCAACCTGCTGTTGCGCCTCTATGACGTGCAAGCCGGGCGCATCCTCATCGACGGCCAGGACATTGCCGAAGTCGGCCAGGAAAGCCTGCGCGAACGCATCGGCATGATCACCCAGGACACCTCGCTGCTGCACCGCTCGATTCGCGACAACCTGCTGTACGGCAAGCCCGACGCTACCGATGCGCAACTCTGGGAGGCCGTGCGCAAGGCCCGCGCCGATGAGTTCATCCCACTGCTGTCGGACGCCGAAGGCCGCACCGGCTTCGATGCCCACGTGGGTGAGCGCGGCGTGAAACTGTCCGGCGGCCAGCGCCAACGCATCGCTATCGCGCGGGTACTGCTCAAGGACGCGCCGATCCTGATCATGGACGAAGCAACCTCAGCGCTGGACTCGGAAGTCGAGGCGGCGATCCAGGAAAGCCTCGAGACCTTGATGCAAGGCAAGACCGTGATCGCCATCGCCCACCGCCTCTCCACCATCGCCCGGATGGACCGGTTGGTGGTACTGGAAAACGGCCGCATCGCCGAAACCGGCAGCCACGCCGAACTGCTGGCCCATGGCGGGTTGTATGCGCGACTGTGGCAACATCAGACGGGTGGATTTGTGGGGATTGACTGATCCCTACCCGCCACAGGGGTCCGGGTTTGAACCAACCCCAAGGCCTTTCTGAAAAAATCTGTCCAGAATCCATTTAGCCCATACAGCAACGACATACTCCCCGCCGACCACGGCCGAAACCGCCACAGTCCATGACTCTGGCGGTTTTTTTGTGCCGCTGGATTTGTCGATAAACCCTGCTGTACTCAGCTCAGGTTCTGGAGATGAACCTGTCGTAATTCTGCTGGATGCATAACCGATCGATCACGACTGCTTTATCAAGGATGCTTATGTCTTTATTCAAACGCTCTGTGACTGAGTTGCTAGGTACGTTCTGGCTGGTGTTGGGCGGCTGCGGCAGCGCGGTATTGGCTGCCTCCGGGATTGGCGTGCTGGGGGTTGCCCTGGCGTTCGGCCTGACGGTGTTGACCATGGCATTTGCCATCGGCCATATCTCGGGTTGCCACCTCAACCCAGCGGTGTCGCTAGGCTTGTCCGTGGGCGGGCGGTTTCCGGCCAGGGAGTTGCCTGCCTACATCATCGCCCAGGTCATCGGTGGCGTGCTGGCCGCCGCGTTGATCTACTTCATCGCCAGCGGCAAGGAAGGCTTTGACCTGGCCGCGTCCGGGCTGGCCTCGAACGGTTACGGCGAGCATTCGCCCGGTGGCTATTCGATGGCGGCAGGTTTTGTCACCGAACTGGTCATGACGGCGATGTTCATCCTGATCATCCTCGGCGCCACCGATAAACGTGCACCGGCCGGGCTGGCACCGATAGCCATCGGCCTGGGCCTGACGCTGATTCACCTGATCTCGATTCCGGTCACCAACACTTCGGTCAACCCGGCCCGCAGTACCGGTCCGGCGCTGATCGTCGGCGGCTGGGCCATCGAGCAACTGTGGCTGTTCTGGGTCGCACCGCTGCTGGGTGCGGTCATCGGCGGTGTTTCTTACCGCTGGCTGGGCCAGGAAACCCGCTGAGTCATACCCGCGAAGATCAGCACTGCCGATAAGGCAGTGCTGTTTTCGCCTCTTCGGCATACGCCAGCACCCCCTCCTGTTCCCGTGCGAGAAAATCTTCAACCGCGGTTTTCAAACCGGGATGACGCAAGTAATGCCACGAGCGGGTAATCACCGGCTCGAAACCACGAATCAATTTGTGCTCACCCTGGGCCCCGGCATCAAAACGCTGCAAGCCATGGGCAATCGCGTAGTCCATGCCCTGGTAGAAACAGGTCTCGAAGTGCAAGCGGTCGAACTCCGCCAGGCAACCCCAGTAGCGCCCGTAGAGACTGTCGCCACCCACCAGGCTGAACGCCATCGCCACTGGCCGTGAACCTTGCTTGGCCAGCACCACGCGAATGGCCTCGGGCATGCGTTCGGCCAGCAGGCTGAAAAACGCCCGGGTCAGGTACGGCGCCTGCCGCCGTACAGCGTAAGTGTTGGCGTAACAGGCGTAGACAAAATCCCACTGGGCCTCGTCCAGTTGCTGACCTTCGAGCCATTCAAACTCGATGCCCTGCCCCGCCACCTGCTCACGCTCCTTGCGCATCTGCTTGCGCTTGCGGGAACTGAGCCCGTCGAGAAAATCCTGAAAGTCTCGATAACCGCGATTGCGCCAGTGGTACTGGCAACCAATCCGCTGCAACCAGCCCTCCTGCCCGGCCAGCGCCGCGTCGGTGAAAGCATCGGTGAAGTTGATGTGGGCGCTGGAAAGCCCTTCGATTTCCAGATAACCCGGCAGGCTGCCCAACAATTCCAGGCCGTCCTCCACACAGGCCGCCAGCAATCGCGGACCGCTGACCGGACTGAAAGGCACCGCCGTCAGCAACTTGGGGTAATACTCGATCCCGGCCCGGGCGCAGGCGTCAGCCCAGGCGTGGTCGAACACGTATTCACCGTAGGAATGCCACTTGCGATAACTGGGCAAGGCCGCCAGCAGACGACCGTCTTCCATGTGCAGCAAATGCTCCGGCTGCCAACCGGAATGCGCGCCCAGGCTGGCGCTGTCCTCCAAGGTGCTCAGGAAGGCGTGGCGCAGGAACGGTTGATTGGCGGGCACCAGCGCGTCCCACTCGTGCGGGGCGATGGCGGACAGACTGTCCAAGACGTGAAGCGGCATGCGGTTCCTCGATATCCAGACGGCGGATGGAGCGAGTATCGCCGATCTGGAGGGGAGGGACGAGAAGCTGGGTAGTTTTTTACAGGCTTGAGTGATGAGCGATCCGAAACTGGATATCGCGGTACTGCTCGCCACTTTTCAGTTCGAAAAACCAATTAGCCATTGGGGGGCCACTCCGCTACTTCGCGAATGTTCTCCATTTCCGCCGCTCCGAGTTTTAATTTTTTAAAGTACTTCTCCTGCTCCACCCTATCTGCGAGTGCAATCATTTTTTTGTCAGCACCCGCAATTATTTCAAAGTCTCTCCGGCTATGCCTGGTCATGCCAAATCTATATGTATGCGTTCTGGCAAACTGATACTCACTCTGGGCTGCCTCAAACACCTTGACGCTGCGTAAATACTCACTTTTCGCCGCGAGCTGGTCTAGAAGCAGCCCAGGATCATTAGTACGAAACCCGTAAGTTAGATAATCCGCTTTCCGGAAGCCAACAACATCCCCATAAAAACCCATCCTTTTCTTGAGAACCTTTACGTCCTGAGGCCGAATAATATTCATAGACGCCGGACTCTCAATACCTAGCACAGCTTTATCTGGGTTGGCTCTTAGAAAACTATCAGGAATTTTTTCAAAGCCGGGGAGGTATTTAGCGGACTCAGTGGTATGAGTAAAAAGCTTTACTACCCCCCCAGAAGGAATATGCCCCGTCGGATCCACATTATTAATTGGATCCCCCACACAATACATATACGCATTCAATCCCCTTTCCCCAAACGGGCTCAAGTTGTCCGGGCTGTGAAACCTCATCAACCGAGGATTGAAGACACGGTAGCCCTTGCCCAGCAAATACCAGCCGGTCTGCCTTTCGCGCCGCTCGCCGTTGTAACCCAAATGACTACTCACCAACGCGTCATCTATACGATGGCCGTACGGTGAATAGGCAACGCCCTTGACGGTGGCCTGATTGATCTCGCAGAGCACGCTGTTCTTGTCATCACCCACCAATAACAGGGACTTGGGATCACTTCCTGCCTGATGTTCGGCAAGCACCATGCCCTCCGCCCGTACGAAGGCAGTACTGGCGCCCCCCAGAATTTCGCTCGCCAACTCATCGTTTCGATAGAAGCGTTGTTCTTTGCCGGCAGAAGTACTGCACCCGATCAAAGCGTCCTGGGCGTCATAGTGAAAGCGGATAGCCAATTCGTCGGACGAAGCCTTGGCATTGAGTCTGGACTCATTTGACGCACACGGCTCTGTTTTACCTGAACCCGCCATTGTTGCTCTCCGTATGCATCATTTGGCTGCCATGAGGTTCTCGTGGCGCTTCATTTTGAAAAGCAGAGCGAGTATCACCGGGCACTTGCCGGACGCGTCCATCGCTCTGCGACTGGATGAAGTAAGCACGTTTTCCAAATGCCGCGAAACTGTCAGGGTTGACAGGTGGCCGCCCATCCAGTGGTCCAGGTAAACGAGCCCAAACAGGCTAAAAAAAACCCCGCCAGAGGCGGGGTTCAAAGGAGCGCTTTAACGGATGAAGTCAGAGCGGTGTATCAAGTCAGCACGATTTAGAACACGTACTGGGCACGGACAACTACACCTTTGCCGTCGTCATCACCGTTGACGTTGGTGACGTTGTCGGTTTTGGCCTTGACGTAAGCGGCAGTGATTTTTACCGCTTCGTTGGCGTACCAGTTCACGCCCAGGTTGTGCACCTTGGCTTCGGCATCGCCCACGTCGCGGGTCGCGGAGGCGGTGGTGATGTTGTCGTCTTCGACGGTCATGCTGTCGAAGCGATAGAACACTTCCCACGCGCCGATGGACTTGTTCTGGGGTTTGATCGCGTCAAACTTGCCGACTTTATAACCACGGGACTCACCGGTGATGGTGTAGGCACCCTGAACGTAGAAGCCGTGGCCCTTGAGGTCTTCGAAGGCGTCGCTGTCAGCCTTGGTCTTGCGGGAAATGTATTCACCCTGGATCGACGCAGGCCCCATGGCGAAAGCGGCTTCCAGGCCGTAGGCGGTATCCGTGTCGTACGAGCCGGCCGGCGAGTTGTTGGCGCCGCCCAGTACCGGACGGTTACCGTTAGGACCAGCATCGTTGCCGCCCAGGGTCTCGACGCCACGCATGCCCAGGCGAGAGCGATAACGCGCGTCGAACGCGGTGTCGGAGACATCGCGCGAGGCCACGTTCAAGCCGAAGTGCAACACGTTGCCGGCCTCGTGCATCGGGGCGAATACGAAACGACCGTTGGCTTGCTTGATGCTGTTGCCGTCGGTGTCGTCGGTGTCCTTGCTAAACACACCGGCCGAGGCGTAGAACGAATCGGCGAAGGTGCTGGAAGCCTGGATGCCCAGACCGTTCTGGTGGCCGTTGGCCCAGTCGATCAGGTCGTAGGCGGCGTTGCGCTCAGGAGCAGTCACCCACTTGGAGCTGGTGGCTTTTTCCAGACCGAAGTCGGGGTCGAAACGACCGACTTTGATCGAAACCGGCTTGAAGCCGTTGTAGGCCAGGGACGCTTCGTCGAAGTAGCCGTTATCGGAGTCGCCGCTGTTGTGGGAGAAATCGTAGTTGATGGTGTAGGCCCAATCCGTGTACAGCACACCCGACAGCTCCAGGAAGCCACGGCGGATGTAAGCGGCATCGGCCTTGTCGCCATTGTCGGTGTAGATACCGTCGAACTGGCTGTAGTCAGCCTGCAAACGACCGCCGAGCTTGAAGCTGAACTCTTTGTCAGTGGTAGCGACCTCAAGGCCGCCCTTGGTTTTGACCACGATATCGGCGCCATCGGTGGTGACGGTGCCGGCGAAAGCCTGGGCGGTTACTGCCATGGCCAGTGCGCTGGCGGCAACACCTGCGAAGTGCTTACGAATCATCGAAGAATTCCCCTGTTGGTAGTCTATGCGTTAGAAAACACGCGGAACTGGGCCCGCTGGTGTTGGGAGGGGATCTTGGCGATGGGTTGTGTCAGCGCAGTTGCTGGCAGATAAAGATTTTATGACAGCGGAACTTTTTACTTCGAAAGGGAATAACTGTAGGAGCAGGAAGAGCCTGCGATCTTTTGATCGTTCGCTTGATACTCAATTGGCCAGGGAAAGATCGCAGCCTCGTTGCACTCGTCAGCGCCTACAGATCTCAGCGGATGTTTCTGCGGCGTTCGGCGGCCAGTTTTTCGGCGAGGTGATCCAGGTCGGGAATCGGTGGTTGAGGCAGTTTTTTGAGGGTCGCCTGCATCAGGCGCATCTGGCGGATAAACCGCCGGCAGTTGGGGCAGAACATCAGGTGATGACGCATCATCAGGCGCTCACGCCAACTCAACTGTCCGTCAAGAAAATCGCTTGAGCGCGCCACTTGTTCCTTGCAGGTCAGCATTCTCCGGTTTCCTCGAAATGTTCAACGGTCGCAAAGACCTTCAGCCGAGCACGATGCAACAGCACGCGTACGTTGGAGAGCGAAATACCCAGAAGATTACAGATTTCTTCCAGCTCCAGCCCTTGGCGTTCACGCAAGCTCAACACGCTGCCTTGCAATTGCGACAGGCTGAGCAAGGTGTGTTCGAGGCAATCACGCAGTTCGCTCATCGTGAGCAGCGCTTCCGGGGTGTCCTGGTGCCAGGCGAACGGCGCCAGCAGCCAATGGCCATCGGCGGCGAAGCGATCATCACCCAGGGTGCCGTGGGGCGCCGGTAGATCATCGAGCAGCACTTCCCGGCGGTTCTGCTTGTAGCGGCCCTTGGCGGCGTTGGCAGTGATGGTCAGCAGCCAGGTCTTGAGGCTGGAGCGCCCCTGGAAGCCACTGAGATTGCGCACCACCGACAGCCACGCGTCCTGCACCACTTCGTCGGCATGGCGGCTGCCGACGATGGCGTAGGCCACGGCGCGCATCGGGCCCTGGTAGGTGCTGACCAGCTCCTTGTAGGCCTGCTGCTCACCGGCCAGGAGGCGTTGGAGCAGGAGGGTGTCGTCGGTGACCGTCATTCAACGCCCCAAATGCCAGGGAGACTTGATGATGCCTTTGTGGCGAGGGAGCTTGCTCCCGCTCGGTTACGCAGCAACCGAAAAATCGTGGGGCCGTTTCGCAGCCCAGCGGGAGCAAGCTCCCTCGCCACAATAAATCTCATTGCCAACAATCAATGCTTGCGCAAAATCACGCTACCAATCGAATAGCCGGCGCCGAACGAGCTGAGTACGGCAACCGAGCCGCTGGGCAGATCATCCTGGTAGGTGTGGAAGGCAATCACCGATCCGGCCGAACTGGTGTTGGCGTAGCGGTCGAGGATCACGGGCGCTTCCTGTTCGGTGGCTTCGCGTCCCAACAATTTGCGCACGATCAGGTGGTTCATGCTCAGGTTGGCCTGGTGCAGCCAGAAGCGTTTCACGTCGCCGACGTTCAGTTGGTTCTCTTCCAAATGGGCACCGATCAGCTCGGCCACCATCGGGCAGACGTCGCGAAACACCTTGCGGCCTTCCTGGACAAACAGCTTGTCGTGGCTGCCAATGCCTTCTTCCGCGGCGCGGTTGAGGAAGCCGAAGTTGTTGCGGATGTTGTTGGAGAACTTGGTGAGCAGCTTGGTGCTGACCACGTCAAACTGATACGCCGAAGTCGCCAGGTCCGCCCGTTCGATGATCACGGCGGTGGCCGCGTCGCCGAAGATGAAGTGGCTGTCGCGGTCGCGGAAATTCAGGTGGCCGGTGCACACTTCCGGGTTGACCATCAGGATTGCCCGGGCCTGGCCCAACTGCACGCTGTTGGCCGCAGCCTGGATACCGAACGTCGCCGAGGAGCAGGCCACGTTCATGTCGAAACCAAAACCGTCGATCCCCAAGGCTTCCTGGACTTCGATGGCAATGGCCGGATACGCGCGTTGCAGGTTGGAACAGGCGACGATCACGCCATCGATGTCGGCGGCAGTGCGGCCGGCGCGCTCCAGGGCCTGCTTGGCGGCACCGACGGCCATTTCGCACAGAACCGACCATTCGTCGTTGGAGCGCTCGGGCAAGCGCGGCGTCATGCGTTGCGGGTCGAGGATGCCGTCCTTGTCCATGACAAAACGGCTCTTGATGCCCGAGGCCTTTTCGATGAACGCGGCGTTGGATTCGGTCAACGCCTGGACTTCACCGCGCTCGATGGCCTCGGCGTTGTCGGCGTTGAACTGCGTGACATAGGTATTGAAAGATTGCACCAGCTCTTCGTTGGAAATGCTGTTGGCCGGGGTGTACAGGCCGGTGCCGCTGATGACGACGTTATGCATGGTCGTGTCTCTGATCTGTTCAGGCAGAAAGTATTGGCACCGACGTACCAATACACAAAGGGTCTTTTCCCATCCAGGGGAAGCAGACCTGGCAGCGCTTTATTCCGATCCGCCCAGAGCATTGAAGCTCAAAACCATGGGACCGGCATTTATAGGCGCGAAGTTTGCCATAAACGCTGGCGTTTGGCCCATTCTCCGTGAGTTACCACGCTCCCACAGGGTTATGGGCCTGATCTTATTCCCGTGATCAACCCTCCACCTGCCCCCACTGCTTGCTCAAGCGCTTATCCGAAATCGGCACCTTGGTGCCCAACTGCTGAGCGAACAGCGACACCCGGTACTCCTCCAGCCACCAGCGGTACAGCTCGAGTTGCGGATCGCGCTTGCCTTCCTGGGCGTGTTTACTGGCGCGGGCCTGGTATTGGGCCCAGAGGTTCGACAACTCGCCGCTCCAGACCCGATCCTTCTGCACCTGGCTGCCGAGCTTCTCGAAGCGTTGCTCGATGGCCTTGAGGTAGCGTGGCAGTTCCTTGAGCCATTGATGCGGGGTTTCGCGCACGAAGCCCGGATACACCAAATGGCTGAGCTGTAGCTTGATGTCATTCAGGGCCACGGCCTGGGCCAGGTCGATCTTGCCCTTGAAGCGTTTTTGCAGACCGTGCCAGAGCTTGAGGATGTCCAGGGTCAGCTTCGCCAGGCGTTCGGCGTGTTCGGTCCAGCCACCGCGCTTGCGCTCGGCCAGGGAAGCGAGCGCGGCGCCGTCACGGGGCAGGCTTGCTTCACCCTCCAGCACGCAACTGTCGACGCTGGCCAGCAGGATGTCTTCCACCAGGCTGTCGATGCGCCCCAAGTCGCGGTACAACAGGCCCAACTCCGTGAGCCCCGGCAGCTTGCCCCGCAGGAATTTCGCCGACTCGGCCAACTGCTGCATCAACAAGCGCTGCAAGGCGCGGCGATGTTGGAACTCGGCTTCGGCCGGGGTCGGGAAACGCCCTTCCTTGACCACACCCCCCTCTTCCACCAGCGCCGGGTACACCGTCATCGACAGCCCGGCGATCTTCTGTTGGGTTTTCTCTGCCACCGGCGCGAAAATTTTCGCCTCCACCGGCGCCTGGCTTTTTGCCGTTTGCGGCACGGCCAATGCCGCCTGGCTGGCTTCGGCAAAGCGCGCCGTCAGCTCGGCCAGGTCGCGGCCTTCGCCGAGGAATTTGCCCTGGCCATCGACAATTTCCAGGTTCATGCGCAGGTGGCTTTCTACCTGCTGCGCCGCTTCGGCCCAGGCTTCGTCGCTGACCCGCGCGCCGGTCATGCGCAACAGTTCACGGCCCAGGGATTGCGGCAATGAACCCTCGGCGAAGGTGATGCGTTGCAGCGCGGCCTTGACGAAGTCCGGCACCGGCACGAAGTTCTTGCGCAATGCCTTGGGCAAGTTGCGCACCAGGGCGATGCACTTGGCCTCGATCATCCCCGGCACCAGCCATTCCAGGCGCTCCGGCGGCATCATCGGCAGCAATGGCGCCGGCACTCGCAGGGTCACGCCATCGCGGGGATGGTTGGGTTCGAAGTGGTAGCTCAGCGGCAAAGTCAGGTCGCCGACGCGCAGGGTGTCCGGGTAGTACGCGGCGGTGACTTCATTGGCCTCGCGCGCCAGCACGTCTTCTTCACGCATGATCAGCAACTGCGGGTCTTTCTGGCTGTTGATCCGGTACCAACTATCGAACGTCGCGGTCTGGTGAATCTCGGCCGGCAAGCGCGCATCGTAGAAAGCGAACAGGGTTTCCTCGTCCGCCAGGATGTCACGGCGGCGGGCCTTGGCTTCCAGTTCGTCGAGCTGCTCCAGCAGCTTGGTATTGGCGTCCAGGCACTTGGCCTTGGACTGGATCTCACCGCGCACCAACGCCTCACGGATGAACAGCTCCCGCGACACCACCGGGTCCACCGGCCCGTAATGCACCGGCCGGCGACCCACGACAATCAGCCCGAACAGGGTGATCTGCTCATACGCCACCACTTGCCCGCGCTTCTTCTCCCAATGGGGTTCGAAGTGGTTTTTCTTGATCAAGTGCCCGGCCAGCGGTTCGATCCAGTCCGGTTCGATCTTGGCGACCATGCGCGCGTACAACTTGGTGGTTTCCACCAGCTCGGCGGTCATCAGCCACTGCGGGCGCTTCTTGCCCAGGCCCGACGACGGGTGGACCCAGAACCGTCGCTGACGAGCACCGAGGTAATCGCCGTCTTCGGTTTTCTGGCCGATCTGGCTCAACAGCCCCGAGAGCACCGCTTTGTGCAGTTTAGGAAAATCGGCCGGTTCTTTATTGAGGCTCAACTGCATGTCGCGACAGATCAGGCTCAACTGGCGATGGGAATCACGCCACTCGCGCAGGCGCAGGTAGTTGAGGAAATTCTTGCGGCACCAATTGCGCAGCGGGCTGGCGGTCAGGGCCTGGCGCTGCTCTTCGAAACCGCGCCACAGGTTGACCAGCCCGGCGAAGTCCGAGTCCGGGTCCTTCCATTGGGCGTGGGCCTGGTCGGCCGCCTGTTGGCGTTCGGGCGGACGCTCGCGGGGGTCCTGGATCGACATGGCGCTGGCGACAATCAGCACTTCCTGCAGGCTGCCCAGTTTCGCCGCTTCCAACAGCATGCGGCCCATGCGCGGGTCCACCGGCAGGCGCGCCAATTGGCGACCGAGCGGAGTCAGTTGGCTGTTGCGATCCACCGCCGACAATTCTTGCAGCAGGTTGAAACCGTCGCTGATGGCCTTGCCATCTGGCGGTTCGATGAACGGGAAATCGGTGATCTCACCCAGGCGCAGGTGCAGCATCTGCAAAATCACCGCCGCCAGGTTGGTGCGCAGGATTTCTGGATCGGTGAACTCCGGTCGACCGAGGAAATCCTCCTCGCTGTACAAACGCACGCAGATTCCCGGTTCGACCCGTCCGCAGCGGCCCTTGCGCTGGTTGGCGCTGGCCTGGGAAATGGCTTCGATGGGCAGGCGCTGGACCTTGGCGCGATAGCTGTAGCGGCTGATGCGCGCGGTGCCGCTGTCGATCACGTAGCGGATGCCCGGCACAGTGAGCGAGGTTTCAGCGACGTTGGTCGCCAGCACCACGCGACGGCCTGGGTGGGACTGGAAGATCCGCTGCTGTTCGGCCGGCGACAATCGCGCATACAACGGCAAAATCTCGGTGTGCTTGAGCTGGGCTTTGCGCAACATCTCCGCCGCGTCGCGAATCTCCCGTTCACCCGGCAGGAACACCAACACATCCCCAGGGCTGCGGCGCTCGCTGCGCTCATAGGCGGCGATTTCATCGAGGGTGGCAAGGATTGCCTGATCGACCGTCAAGTCGTCCTCGACGCGATTGCCCTCTTCGTCCTGCTCCAGGGTCAGCGGGCGATACCAGGTTTCCACCGGGAAGGTGCGCCCCGAGACTTCCACGATCGGCGCGTCATCGAAATGCTTGGAGAAGCGCTCCAGGTCGATGGTTGCCGAGGTGATGATGACTTTCAGGTCGGGACGACGCGGCAGCAAGGTCTTGAGGTAGCCGAGCAGGAAGTCGATGTTCAGGCTGCGTTCGTGGGCTTCGTCGACGATGATCGTGTCATAGCGTTCCAGGTAGCGGTCGTTCTGGGTTTCGGCCAGCAGGATGCCGTCGGTCATCAGCTTGATCAGGGTGTTGGCGTCGCTCTGGTCCTCGAACCGCACCTGATAACCCACCAGCGCCCCCAACGGCGTGGCCAGTTCCTCGGCCACCCGACTGGCGACGCTGCGGGCGGCGATCCGGCGTGGCTGGGTGTGGCCGATCAAGCCATGCTGGCCGCGACCGATCTCCAGGCAGATCTTGGGCAACTGCGTGGTTTTACCCGAGCCGGTTTCGCCGGCGATGATCAGCACCTGATGCTTGAGCAACGCGTCCTTGATTTCGTCGCGCTTGGCGGCGATCGGCAAATTGTCGTCGTAGCGGATCACCGGCAGGCTCGCCTTGCGCGCCAGCACCTGATCGCACGACGCCTGCATGCGCGTCACCCACTGGGCCAGCTTGGCCTCATCGGGTTTCTTGCGCAGCTCGAGCAACTGGCGCCGCAACCGGTGACGGTCGGCGAGCATGGCGTGGTCGAGGTTTTTCAGCAGCTTGTCGATAGCGGGGGCTTGGTCAGTCATCAGGTACGCAAGGGTCGTCGGTTTGTGCAGGGGGCCGATTGTCGCAGATTTGCGCACGCAGCGCCGAACACGGCAACCTGCCTGCCGCCATACCCTGTGGGATTCAGGGTCGCCGGTTATTCGCTATCCAGGTCTTTACGCCGATACGGAAACACATCGATCACCTTCCCCGCCCGGATCGCCGCTTGCAGGCCCTTCCAGTAATCGGCGTTGTACAGCTCGCCATGCAACTGGTCGAACAGCTTGCGCTGCCCGGCGTCGGCGAACAGGAACGGTGGGAATTCTTCAGGGAACACGTCCAGCGGCCCGATGGAATACCAGGGTTCGGAGGCCATTTCGTCTTCCGGTGTGCGGGGCTCGGGGATGTGGCGGAAGTTGGCTTCGGTCAGGAAGCAGATTTCATCGTAGTCGTAGAACACCACGCGACCGTGGCGGGTCACGCCGAAGTTCTTGAGCAACATGTCGCCGGGGAAGATATTGGCCGCCGCCAGTTGCTTGATGGCCAGGCCATAGTCCTCCAGCGCCTCGCGCACCTGGGCGTCGTTGGCGTTTTCCAGGTAGAGGTTCAGTGGCGTCATGCGCCGTTCGGTCCAGCAGTGGCGGATCAACACCGTATCGCCTTCCACCGACACCGTGGACGGCGCCACTTCCAGCAGTTCCTCCAGGCACGCCGGTTCGAATTTGCTCAAGGGAAAGCGAAAATCGGCGAACTCCTGGGTATCGGCCATGCGCCCAACCCGGTCGACGCTTTTCACCAGGCGGTACTTTTCGATCACCGTGGCACGGTCGACGTTTTTCGACGGCGAGAAACGGTCCTTGATGATCTTGAATACGGTGTTGAAGCCCGGCAGGGTGAATACGCTCATGACCATGCCACGCACACCAGGAGCCATGATGAACTGGTCGTCGGTGTTCGCCAGATGGTTGATCAGTGCCCGGTAGAACTCGGACTTGCCGTGCTTGTAGAAACCGATGGAGGTGTACAGCTCAGCGATGTGCTTGCCGGGCAAAATGCGCTTGAGAAAGCCGATGAATTCGGCCGGCACCGGCACGTCCACCATGAAGTACGAACGGGTGAACGAAAAAATGATCGACACCTGCGCCTCGTCGGTGATCAGCGCATCGATCTGGATGCCCCGGCCTTCACGGTGCAACAACGGAATTACCAGCGGCCATTGCTCGTCGCGGGTATAGATGCGGCCCACCAGGTAGGCGCCCTTGTTGCGATAGAGCACCGAAGAAAACAATTCCACCGTCAGTTCCGGGTCCTTGCAGACCCAGTCCGGCAGGTTTTCCCGCAGTTGCGCTTCGAGGCGCTTCAGGTCGCCTGACAAGTCGGCGTAATCCTCGCTGAAGCGGTAATCGGCGAATACACTCGCCAGCATCCGGTCCAGTTGCCCTTGGGGTTTGTAGGTGCGGGTCTGGGCCGCACGGGCCCGGCGCAGGCTCGGGCGGGTAGTGTGGATGAACATCGTGCCGTCGCTGATCAGGTCGTGGCTGAACAGCCCGCAGAAGATCGAGTTGTACCAGGTTTCTGACAGCTCATCGTCGAAACGCAGGTCGATCAGGCTGATGTAGGCGCTTTTCACCAGCGGCCAGCAACTGACGTCCATCAACACCTCTGCGTCGAAGGCCTCGCGCAGCCGGGCTACGGTTTCGAAGACTTTCTCTTCATACAAATTGATGCGCGCCGCCGAAGCCACTTGCGCCTCCAACCACCGGGCCTGCTCGAACCGGGCGCGGGCGCCATCGGTGATCTGCCGGAAATGCTCACGATAATCGTCGAAACCTTCGAGAATCGAACGGGCGATATCGGTGGCGGGCCATGGCTGCGGCATAGATAAACCTCGGCGGGTCATGCTTGTTATGGGCGACTGAGCTTAGAGGCCAATTGCGCGGCAACGCAACCATTGCCATCGGTATTCAGGCCGGCGACACTTGCCGCCCAACCAAGGAAGGAATGACTCGTGAGCCTCGTCGATACCCTGCGTTTGCTGTCACTGGCCGCCATCTGGGGTGCAAGTTTTCTGTTCATGCGCATTATTGCCCCCGTCATTGGCACAATCCCCACCGCATTCTTTCGCGTGTCCATCGCCTTTGTCGGGCTGGTGGTGATCCTGGCGCTGATGCGCATCGACTGGAATTTTCGCGGCAAACTGAAAGTGGTGATGGGGCTGGGCTTGATCAACTCGGGCATTCCGGCAACCTTCTATTCGTTGGCCGCCCAGGTTCTGCCGGCCGGTTACTCGGCGATCTTCAACGCCACCACGCCCCTGATGGGCGTGTTGATCGGCGGGTTGTTCTTCAGCGAAAAACTCACCACCGCCAAGGTCAGCGGGGTATTCCTGGGGCTGTTCGGCGTCGGCATCCTGACCCGCGCCGGCCCAGTGGCCTTCGACCTGCAATTGCTGATGGGCGCCCTCGCCTGCCTGCTCGCCACCACATGCTACGGCTTCGCCGGTTTCCTCACCCGCCGCTGGCTCGATCATCAAGGAGGGTTGGACAGTCGTCTTTCAACCCTGGGCAGCATGTTCGGCGCCACGGTATTTTTGCTGCCGCTGTTTGGCTACAGCGTCATCAGCCAACCGCCGGCCAGTTGGGGTGGCTGGAGCGTCTGGTTGTCACTGTTGGGGCTGGGCCTGGTGTGTACCGCGCTGGCGTACATCCTTTATTTCCGGCTGCTCACCTCCATCGGCCCGGTCAAATCCATGACCGTGACGTTCCTGATCCCGCCGTTCGGCGTGCTGTGGGGGGCGTTGCTGCTGGATGAGCCGCTGGGAATGGCGCATTTGTATGGTGGGGTGTTGATTGCGGCGGCGTTGTGGTTGGTGCTCAAGCCTGCGGCTGTGAAACCGGCTGAAGTGTCTGCCCGGTAGTTCATCGGTGCGGCCAAAAATGCCTTCGCGAGCAAGCCCGCTCCCACAAGGCCTGTACATAACCTGTGGGAGCGGGCTTGCTCGCGAAAGCAATGGTGCAGTCACTAAATATCTAAGGGCTAGCGGCTTTTACGAAACACAAACACCAACCCCACGATGATCAGCCCCATCCCCAGTAAACTCAGCAACGCCAACCGGTTGCCAAATACCAGGTAGTCCATGATCGCCGTCACCGCCGGCACCAGGTAGAACAGGCTGGTGACATTCACCAGGTTGCCCCGTGCAATCAGCCGGTACAGCAGCAACGTTGCCAGCACGGACACCACCAGCCCCATCCACAACACCGGTACGATGAACCCCGCGTTGTGCTCGAAGTGAAACGGCTGGAACGGCGCGAATACCGCGCACAGTAGCAGCCCGGCCAGGTACTGCACGGGCAATGTGCCCAGGGGGTTGTCGGTGATGCGCTTCTGCATGATGGAGCCGACCGTCATGCTCACCAGCGCCAGTAACCCGCAGAGCATTCCAGCCAGGGACATGCCGGCCAGGCCGATGCCCTGGTAGACCACCATGATCAAACCCAGCAACCCCAACACCAGGCCGAACAGGCGCTGCCAGGATCGCTGGCGCTCCACGAGCACCACCGTAAGGATCGGCTGCACGCCCATCAGCGTCGCCATCACCCCAGGGGTGACGTTCATTTGCAAAGCCAGCAGATAGAAAATCTGATAGGCCCCCAGCAACACCAACCCGGTGGTCGCCGCGTATAGCATCGGCTTGCCAGCCTTCGGCAACTTGAACTTGAACAGCGGGATCAACAACACCAGCGCGCACAGCGCGATGGCAAAGCGGATCAGCAGGAAGGCAAAAGGTGAAGCATGGGCCAGGCCCAGTTTGGAAAAGATCGCCCCGCTGCTCCACAGCAAAACGAACAGGCTCGTGGAAGCCGCCGCCAATAAGGCGTTTTTGGATAGGGAAAACATGAATACCACCTGTAGTCAGGCAAAAAGCCAACTCAGCCGAAGCTGAAATCCAGTAGTTTTTTCAGGCGGGCACAGGGAATGGCAATCGTTGCCGATCAGCCCTGAGCGCCAACACCCGGTGGTGATACGAAGGCGTACACCGGTGGGCTACTGACAGGTGGGGGGTATTGACCGATCTGCGCAGGCTGCTGATTCCCGCACGGCACGACGCCAGCGTTGAACGCTGGAACCACAACCGCGATGACAGGGGATGCAGGCATGAGCCGATCTCTTGGAGGGTGGGTTGGAAAACCCATCGAGCGCCGACTATAACCAGCGCTCGATGGGTTAGGCAATGACTAAACGAACAGCCAATAGCCAAGGGCCGTCAGCACCGCCACCGCCAACACAGGCCGCATCACCCGATAGGCCCTGGGATGCTTGCGTTTCCATTGCTTGACCCGGCCACTGATGCCGTCGCTGAAGGACTTGCTCCAGGCATAGGCCCGGTTGATACCACCGACGCGTTCGTCGTCGAGGTTCTGCGGCGCGGTGGCGCGGCCGAGGATGGCACTGATCGTACGGTTGAGGCGAGTCATCAAGCGACTCTTCAATGGCCGCTCAACGTCGCAGAACAGGATCACGCGAGTCTGCGGGGTTTCGTTCTTGACCCAGTGCACATAGGTTTCATCGAACATGACGTCTTCGCCGTCGTGCCAGGCGTAGATCTGACCGTCGACAAAGATCCGGCAATCGTCGGAATTGGGCGTGGACAACCCCAGGTGATAGCGCAGGGAGCCGGCGAACGGATCTCGATGGGGGTTCAAATGGCTACCGCCCGGCAGCAGGGCAAACATCGCGCCCCGGACGTTGGGGATCTGGTTGACCAGCTCGACGGTACGGGGACACAACAGTTCGGCCGACGGCAGCGCTTTGTCGTACCACTTGAGGTAAAAGCGCTTCCAGCCCTTCTTGAAGAACGAACCGAAACCGGCGTCGTTGTTCTTTTCCGCGGCCCGGATGTACCCCTCGTCGAACAGGTGCATGGCCTCGTCTCGGATGACTTGCCAATTGTCCTTGAGCACATCCAGCTCCGGGAACTTGCTGCGGTCCAGATAAGGCTTGGAAGGCACGCCGGAGAACAGGTACATCAAGGCGTTGTAAGGGGCGAATAAAGCCGAGTGGTTAACGAACTGGCGCAATACCGGCAAACGCGCCTTGCCGCGCAAATGCACGTAAAGCGTACTGCCCAGGAACAGCAGCAACACCGAGGCCTTGGCGACAAACGAAACGGTCATTTACAACTCCTTGTCAGAAAACAACTTACGCAACGTCATCAACCCGGCGCAGCGGCCGGCCATGTTATAGATCGAGGCCTGGCGAAGAAACTGCCCGGCGCAATATTCACTGTTGAGGATCACGCAACAATGTCCTTGATAACATGCGTGACCTGAACCTTGGCTGACACCAATCAAATACCCTGCTTTCAGCCCATTCCTCCCTCAATGGCGAAGGGCTGTTGTGGCGAGCGCCCTCGCCACCTCCCGCATGCGGTTACTGTTGCGTCTCCTGCTCGGTGAACAAATCACTGAACAGCATGCTCGACAGGTAGCGCTCGCCCGAATCAGGCAGGATCACCACGATGGTCTTGCCCTGCATTTCCGGTTTTTCCGCCAGGCGCACAGCCACGGCCATCGCCGCGCCACAAGAGATTCCGCAGAGGATGCCCTCTTCCTGCATCAAGCGCAGGGCCATGGCCTTGGACTCGTCGTCAGTGACCCGCTCAACCTGATCGACGATCGACAGATCGAGGTTTTTCGGCACGAACCCGGCACCGATCCCCTGAATCTTGTGGGGGCTGGGTTTGATCTCCTGCCCGGCCATCGCCTGGGTAATCACGGGTGAAACCTCGGGCTCCACCGCCACCGACAGGATCGGTTTGCCGCAGGTGTTCTTGATATACCGCGACACCCCGGTGATGGTGCCACCGGTGCCTACCCCAGCCACCAGCACGTCCACCGCGCCATCGGTATCGTTCCAGATTTCCGGGCCGGTGGTTTTTTCGTGAATCGCCGGGTTCGCCGGATTGTCGAACTGCTGCGGCATGAAGTATTTGGAAGGATCACTGGCCAGGATCTCGGCGGCTTTCTCGATGGCCCCTTTCATCCCCTTGGCCGGTTCAGTGAGCACCAGCTCCGCGCCCAGGGCCTTGAGCACCTTGCGCCGCTCGATGCTCATGGACGCAGGCATGGTCAGCATCAGCTTGTAGCCACGGGCGGCGGCGACAAACGCCAGGCCGATACCGGTGTTGCCCGAGGTCGGTTCGACAATGGTCATGCCGGGCTTGAGCTTGCCCGAGCTTTCAGCGTCCCAGATCATGTTCGCGCCGATCCGGCACTTGACCGAATACCCTGGGTTACGCCCTTCGATCTTGGCCAGGATGGTCACGCCGCGTGGGGCGATGCGGTTGATCTGCACCAGTGGCGTATTGCCGATGGAGTGAGCGTTGTCAGCGAATATACGGCTCATGGCTGGGTCCTTAATGCAGCGGGAATTTAGCGCTTAAAGGTATGCCTGTTGCCCAAGGTCGTCCAGTTGCACCGAACGTTCCAGTTGTTACAACAGTCAATGGATTTAACAACGCTGGAGACTGACTGACATGAAGCGTCGATACAGCTGGCCACTGTGGGTACTCGCCGCCATTGTTGCGGTGTTCGTGGTCCTGCACTTCACCTTGCCTTACCTGGTGCGTGACTACCTGAACGATAAACTGGCCGACATGGGTGATTACCACGGCCAGGTCACCGACGTGGACCTGGCACTCTGGCGCGGGGCCTACCAAATCAACGGCCTGAAGATCGTCAAGGTCGACGGCAAGATCCCCGTGCCGTTCGTCGACGCGCCATTGATCGACTTGTCCGTGAGCTGGCATTCGCTGTGGTACGACCATGCGGTGGTGGCTGAGGCGGAGTTTGCCCGTCCCGAAGTGAACTTCGTCGATGGCGGGGGCAACCGGCAGAACTCCCAGACCGGCCAGGGCACCAACTGGCGCGAACAACTGAGCAAATTGCTGCCCATTACCCTCAACGAGGTGCGGATCAGGGACGGCAAAGTCACCTTTCGCAATTTCAGCTCCAAGCCGCCGGTCAACCTGCGGGCCACCGACGTCAACGCCAGCTTCTATAACCTGACCAACGTGGTCGACACCAAAGGCAAGCGCGACGCCCGTTTCGAGGGCAAGGCCCTGGTGGCCGAACATGCGCCCCTGGAGATGCAGGCCACCTTCGACCCGTTGAGCAACTTCGAGGATTTCGATTTCCGCCTGCGGGCCAGGGACATCGAACTCAAGCGCCTGAACGACTTCGCCGCAGCCTATGGCAAATTCGATTTCAATGCCGGCCACGGGGACCTGGTGATCGAGGCTGAAGCCGACAACGCCAAGCTCAGCGGCTACATCAAACCGTTGCTGCGCGATGTCGATGTGTTCGACTGGCAGCAGGACGTGGAAAACAAGAACAAAAACATCTTCCGCTCGATCTGGGAAGCCTTGGTCGGCACAGGTGAAACGGCCCTCAAAAACCAGCGCAAGAACCAGTTCGCCACCCGGGTGGAACTCAGCGGCAATGTTCATCAGCAGGACATCAGTGCCTTCGAAGCCTTCCTGCAGATCCTGCGCAACGGTTTCGTCCAGGCGTTCAACGCCCGCTATGAGCAGCCGCCACCTTCAAACGATTAAGATTTGCGCGTAACGGTATAGCGACCCGTTTTTTCCGCCGCCGCTACTGCCGTTCCGCGCTGCAGTGAGTCCCAACCCAGGCACGCCAGGGCCAACGAACGCGGCACCGCCTCGCGACCACTGCTGTAGCGAGTGATGCTGCGAGCGCTGACCCCCAGCGCTTCGGCGGCCTTGTTCAATGGCAAGCCGGTGCGAGCGCGCCAGTCGATGAAAATGCGGGTATGTTCATCCACGGCGTTTTGCGCCAACGCATCCAGATACAGGGTATCGGCTCCGATCTGGATATCCAGTTCGGGCCATTCCACGCTCCATCCATCATCCCCCAGGCTCGCGCCTCCAAACGCGCCCTCTTCAAGCAAAGGCTGCAAGCCCGGATAACGGTGCACATCGGCGCTCATGTCCAGCGTCAACCGCTGCCCGTCAATGAACGTCAGTTCGAGACTGAACGGTAATAAGGCCTGCACGGCCCACAGCCGCGGTCGTTTCATGGGTAGCATCGTTGCCAATCCTCCAACAGTTGTGCCTGATGGGCCCTGACCCAGCCCAGTGCCTCCCTAATGATCAACGGCGGCGCCCGCCCCATCATCACTTCGACGGTTTCCAGGCTCAGCATCACATCCAGCCCGCCACCGGTGAGGTGGACATGGGGTGGTGGATGGTCCCTTTCGCGCAGTTGAATGCGGTAGGTATCTCTGAATCGATATTTAGTAGACATGCGCCAAACATATCGCCAATTTGGCGATATGCAATACTGGCAAGGCGCCGAGACTGAGTCAACATGTGACGCTCCATTCAGAGACTGAATACAGCGTCTGCGTTCACAGTCGGCGGGGCGGCGCGTTATAGTCGGGCACGTTATTTATTTCGCGCGCCCTGCCTCGTCAGGCCGGCGACACGTTCGAGGAAATTGCAGATGAAGTTCGAAGGCACCAGCGCCTACGTGGCCACCGATGACCTGAAGCTGGCCGTGAACGCCGCCATCACCCTGGAGCGGCCGTTGCTGGTCAAGGGCGAACCGGGCACCGGCAAGACCATGCTGGCCGAACAACTGGCCGAGTCCTTCGGCGCGCGCCTGATTACCTGGCACATCAAGTCCACCACCAAGGCCCACCAGGGCCTGTACGAGTACGACGCGGTCAGCCGCCTGCGGGACTCGCAACTGGGCGTGGACAAGGTCCACGACGTGCGCAACTACCTGAAGAAGGGCAAGCTCTGGGAAGCGTTCGAATCCGAGGAGCGGGTGATCCTGCTGATCGACGAAATCGACAAGGCCGACATCGAATTCCCCAACGACCTGCTGCAGGAACTCGACAAGATGGAGTTCTACGTCTACGAGACCGATGAAACCATCAAGGCCAAGCAGCGCCCGATCATCATCATTACCTCCAACAACGAAAAGGAATTGCCGGACGCCTTCCTGCGCCGCTGCTTCTTCCACTACATCGCTTTCCCCGATCGCGTCACCCTGCAGAAAATCGTCGATGTGCATTACCCGGACATCAAGAAAGACCTGGTCAGCGAAGCGCTGGACGTGTTCTTCGACGTACGCAAGGTGCCGGGTCTGAAGAAAAAGCCTTCCACTTCCGAACTGGTGGACTGGCTCAAGCTGCTGATGGCCGACAACATCGGCGAAGCGGTGCTGCGCGAGCGTGATCCGACCAAGGCCATTCCTCCGCTGGCCGGTGCCCTGGTCAAGAACGAGCAGGACGTGCAACTGCTTGAGCGCCTGGCGTTCATGAGCCGTCGCGGCACTCGCTGATCCTCTTCGTTTAACAAGAGCGAGGGCGATTGCCATGCTGCTTAACCTGTTCAATGAGATGCGCGCCGCCAAGGTGCCCGTGTCGGTACGTGAACTGCTGGACCTGATCAACGCGCTGAAACAGCGGGTGATCTTCGCCGACATGGACGAGTTTTATTACCTGGCCCGGGCGATCCTGGTGAAAGACGAACGGCATTTCGACAAGTTCGACCGGGCGTTCGCCGCGTATTTCAATGGCCTGGAGAAACTCGACGATCATCTCCAGGCATTGATTCCCGAAGACTGGCTGCGCAAGGAATTCGAGCGCTCGCTGAGCGACGAAGAGCGGGCGCAGATCCAGTCCCTGGGCGGCCTGGACAAGTTGATCGAAGAATTCAAGAAGCGTCTGGAAGAACAGAAGGAACGCCATGCCGGCGGCAACAAGTGGATCGGCACTGGTGGCACCAGCCCGTTCGGTTCCGGTGGCTTCAACCCCGAAGGCATCCGCGTCGGCGACGCCGGCAAGCGCCAGGGCAAGGCGGTGAAGGTCTGGGACCAGCGCGAGTACAAGAACCTCGACGACCAGGTGGAACTGGGCACTCGTAACATCAAGATCGCCCTGCGCCGCCTGCGCAAGTTCGCCCGCCAAGGGGCGGCCGAAGAGCTGGACATCGACGGCACCATCGACCACACCGCCCGGGACGCCGGTTTGTTGAACATCCAGATGCGCCCGGAACGACGCAACACCGTGAAGCTGTTGCTGCTGTTCGACATCGGCGGTTCGATGGATGCCCACGTGAAAATCTGCGAAGAACTGTTCTCGGCCTGCAAGACCGAGTTCAAGCACCTGGAGTATTTTTACTTCCACAACTTCGTGTACGAGTCCGTGTGGAAGAACAACCTGCGCCGCACCTCGGAACGCACTTCGACCCAGGACCTGTTACACAAGTACGGTGCCGACTACAAAGTGATTTTCATCGGTGACGCCGCCATGGCGCCTTATGAAATCACCCAGGCCGGCGGCAGCGTCGAACACTGGAATGAAGAAGCCGGTTATGTGTGGATGCAGCGCTTCATGGAGAAGTACAAGAAGCTCATCTGGATCAACCCTTACCCGAAAGATACCTGGGGTTATACCGCCTCGACCAATATCGTGCGGGAATTGGTCGAAGACCGGATGTATCCGCTGACCTTGCAGGGGTTGGAGGAAGGGATGCGGTTTCTTTCCAAGTAAGTTTCTGGCGTCCTTCAGGACCTCATCGCGAGCAGGCTCGCTCCCACACTGGATCTTCGTCACACGTGAGATCCCCTGTGGGAGGGCGCTTGCTCCCTCGCCACCAGAGCCTTTTGCCCAGCAGCGTCACAGCCCGCGCAGGTCGCGCTCTTCGATCGGCCGGCTCTGTCGCAGGCGCTTGCCGCCCAGCACCACCCAGTCGATCAGGCGGAACAGGCATTCAAGGCCAAACGACAGCAGCATGGCGCCGCTGATACCCCAGACCATCGCCTCGGGGGTCAGCAGGATCTGGTAGCTGTAGCCGTTCCAGGTTTCCTTGCGAATGTCCGGATCGGCGGCCAGCGCCACTTGCAGCAAGCGGATGTACCACGGGCCTTGCATTGCCTGGAATTGCTTGTCCAGAGCCTGCTGGCGCACGAGCAAGGTGTTCAGGCTGTCGGCATCACTGCGAAAGATCGGGTCTTCGCTGGCGCGGTAATGGGCCACCAGGGCCTGCATGTCACCCTTGAAGAACTGGTTGGCGGTGCCCTGGAAACCTTGCAGGCCGGTCTGCGCCTCGATCAGATGCGCTTCGACCCGCTTGGCGTAATCACTGATGAAACCCGGCACCTGGACCCCAACCAACAGGCCCACCGCGAACAACACCAGCCGTAGATAACTGAGCAACATAACGTGACGTCCTTATTCGGTCTGGCCGTGGCTGACGCATTCGCCGCGCCGCCACAGGCTCCATTGGCCCGGTTCGTAGCGGGTCCAGGTTTCGTTTTCGGTCAAGGGTTCGGTGGCGATGACCGTGACCACGTCGTTGGGCGTGGTTTCGGCCTGGAAATCGACAATCACGTCCACATCCTTGAGCCGCGCCGGGCCGAATGGGGCGCGACGGGTGATCTGGGCCAGTTTGGTCGAGCAGTAGCAGAACAGCCAGTCGCCATCACTGAGCAAACAGTTGAACACGCCTTTGCTGCGGTATTCGGCGCAAGCTTGGATCAAGGACGGCAGCAGTTGCTCCACCTCCACCGGTTCCGGGAATGCCTGGCGCACGCGGTTGAGCAAATCACAGAACGCCGCTTCGCTGTCGGTGTCGCCCACCGGACGGTAGAAGCTGACCCCAGGCTGGAAATCGGCGAGCTGGCCATTGTGGGCAAAACACCAGTTGCGGCCCCACAACTCACGCACGAAGGGGTGCGTGTTGGACAGGCAGACCTTGCCGACATTGGCCTGGCGGATGTGTCCGATGACCACTTCGCTCTTGATCGGATAGCGCTGCACCAGGTTCGCCACTTCCGACTCGCTGCTGGCGGCCGGGTCCTGGAACAGGCGCAGGCCACGGCCCTCATAGAACGCGATGCCCCAGCCGTCCCGGTGCGGCCCGGTCTTGCCGCCGCGCTGCATCAGCCCGGTGAAGCTGAACACGATGTCGGTCGGCACATTGGCGCTCATGCCCAATAACTCACACATGCTCGAACTCTCGCTTCAAAGGGCAGGCCTGGTTACAGACGCGGTTCGATACGCGAACGCTGCGGGTTGCTCGGCACTGGCGGGCGACCGTAACGGTCATCACCGGCCACGCCGAACGGCGGCTCATCCTCAGGCTCATCGGCCGCGGCGGCGGCTTTTGCGGCGGCGGCCCGTTCCTTGCGAGCGTTGGATGCACGCTCGATGGGGAAGCGGATCAACACAAAAATCAAATAGAGGCCGAAAGCGATCATGCCGTACATGAGCAGATCGGACGCTGCCCGCCAGACGTTGTTACCGACCTTGAACAGCACGTCCAGGGCCACAATGGCCAGGGCCGGGGCGATTTTTTCCTTCACCGGATCAACGACAGTGGGACTGAACAGCAGCACCGCCATCAGCAGCCGCAACGGCTCGCGAAACCAGCGCCACATCCAGCGGGTCATGCGCATCCATACCAACAGGCAGCCCAGGGCAGCGAAGGCATAAAGGCCCCAGGCAATCAGATAGTCGTTCTCGGTCATGGTGTCCATGGCAAGGCAGGCAAATAGGCGCTTATAGTAACGGCTTTTCGCTCATCAGGCTGCCCCGGCGTCTGCCGAGCTTTTCGTACATCGTTTGAGAGTCTTTCATGTCCCTATCTGCCCACGTTTCCAACGCCCCGATTGCCCACAGGGACGCCGGTGTTGACCCGTACGCCTGGCTGCAGGAACGCGACACCGACGCCGTGCTCGATTACCTCAAGGCGGAAAACAGCTATCAAGAGGCGCAACTCGCCGACCAGGCCAAACTGCGCGAAGCCCTGTTCCAGGAGATCAAGGGCCGGATCCTCGAGACCGACCTGTCCCTGCCCTCGCCCTGGGGTCCGTACCTGTATTACACCCGCACCACCGCTGGGGATGAATACCCGCGCCATTACCGCTGCCCGCGTCCGGCCGACGACAGCCTGAGCGTGGATGAGCGCCGCGAACAACTGCTGCTGGACCCCAACGCATTGGCCGAAGGCGGATTCTTTTCCCTCGGCGCCTTCAGCATCAGCCCCGACCACCAGCGCCTGGCCTACAGTCTGGACACCACGGGCGATGAGATTTACACCCTGTTCGTGAAGGAATTGTCCAACGACAAGGTCAGCGAGCTGTCCTTTGAACAGTGCGACGGCAGCATGACCTGGGCCAACGACAGCCTGACGCTGTTTTTCGGCGAACTGGACGAGACCCATCGCCCCCACAAACTCTGGCGCTATCGCCTGGATGGCACCGCCGCCGAAGAAGTGTTCCATGAGCCGGACGGGCGCTTCTTCCTGCACTGCTACCGTTCCAGCTCCGAGCGGCAGTTGATCCTGTCCCTGGGTAGCAAGACCACCAGTGAAGTCTGGGTGCTCGACGCCACGCAGCCGCAGCAGCCCTTCACCTGCCTGGCGCCACGCCAGGAAAACCATGAATACGACGTCGACCACGGCCTGCTCGACGGCCAATGGACCTGGCTGATCCGCAGTAACCGCGACGGGATCAACTTTGCCTTGTACCAGGCCGCCGACACAGGCGTGGCACCGACCGAAGCCGACTGGCAGAACCTGATCCCCCACAGCGACACGGTGATGATCGACGGCCTGAGCTTGAACGCAAGCGCCATGACCCTGAGCCTGCGTGAAGGCGGCCTGCCGATCATCGAAGTTCACCCACAGGATTTGCCGGCGTATCGCGTGCAATTGCCGGACGCGGCCTACAGCCTGCATGTGCAGAACAGCCTGGAGTTTGTCAGCAACCGGATTCGCCTGCGCTACGAAGCCCTGAACCGCCCGGCACAAATCCGCCAACTGGACCTGGCCAGCGGCGAACAGGTCGTCCTCAAGCAAACCCCGGTACTGGGCCCATTCGACGCCGATGCCTACGTCAGCCAGCGGCTTTGGGCGACAGCACCGGATGGCACCCAGGTGCCCATCAGCCTGGTCGTCAAGCGCGAAGCCCTCGGCCAACCGGTGCCGCTGTACTTGTACGGTTATGGCGCCTATGGCGAAAGCCTCGACCCGTGGTTTTCCCATTCGCGGCTGAGCCTGCTCGACCGTGGCGTGGCGTTCGCCATTGCCCACGTGCGCGGCGGCGGTGAGCTGGGGGAAGCCTGGTACCGCGCCGGCAAACAGGAGCACAAGCACAATACGTTCAGCGATTTCATTGCCTGCGCCGAGCATTTGATCGCCAACGGTTTCACCACCGCCGAGCAACTGGCGATCAGCGGCGGCAGTGCCGGTGGCCTGCTGATCGGCGCGGTGCTCAATCAACGCCCGGAGCTGTTCAAGGTCGCGATTGCCGAAGTGCCGTTCGTCGATGTGCTCAACACCATGCTCGACCCGGACCTGCCATTGACCGTCACCGAATACGACGAATGGGGTAACCCGCAAGAACCGCAGGTTTATGATCGGATCCGGGCCTACGCGCCGTACGAAAACGTCAGTGCCCAGGCATACCCGGCGCTGCTGGTGATCGCCGGCTACAACGACAGCCGCGTGCAGTATTGGGAAGCGGCCAAGTGGGTGGCGAAATTGCGCGCCACCAAGACCGATGACAACCCACTGTTGCTCAAGACCGAACTGGGCGCCGGCCACGGCGGAATGAGCGGGCGTTACCAGGGATTGCGTGACGTAGCGCTCGAATATGCATTTGTTTTGAAGGTTTTGGGGTTGGGTTGAGGAACTCCATCGGATCGCTGGGTCTTAGCTCCATGCGCAAGGCTCTGAGACAACCAAAATCCAATGTGGGAGCGAGCCTTTGTGGGAGCAAGGCTTGCCCGCGATGACATCAGCTTGATCTGACAGACAGACCGAGTCGCCTGTATCGCGGGCAAGCCTTGCTCCCACAAGAACCGGTCCCAGGTATCGTCTTACACCCAGGCCAACCCGAACCCGCAACAGACACAAGAAAAAGACCGTGACGACATGTCAGAACCGACCTTACTGAACAAAGAAATCCGCGACTGGTTGATGGACTGCGGTCTGTTCGACCAATTGCTGCCTGTCGACTTCGCCGCTGCGTCGGGCTACTTCAGCATCAGCGCCATCGCCGAGGGCGAAGCGATTTTTCGCGAGGGCGATGCCGGCAGCTTCATGTGCATCATCCACACCGGACAAGTGGCCGTGCAGAAAACCGGCCCCGACGGTCAACCCGTGACCATCGCTACGCTGCGCAGTGGCCGGGCATTCGGCGAAATGGCCGTGCTCGATGGCGAGCGACGCTCGGCCAGTTGCATCGCCGCCAGTGATTGCCAATTGCTGAACCTGGGCAAGGACTCCCTGGAAAAAATGCTCAACGACGCCCCGAAGATCGCCGCCAAAATCATCCGCGCCCTCGCGGTCTCGCTGTCCAAGCGTCTGCGCATGGCCGATGGGCAGTTGCTCTCGCAGCAGGTTTAACCGTGCCCCCACAGGATTTCGTCATGCTGGAAGTTAAGTGACACGTATCGGGCCTACCCACCCGGCGACTTGGCCTTCGGCGGTTTCGGCTCCATGCCCGGTATTGGCTGATCCTTGGGCGGCTTGGGCATTTCGATCGGCGGCAGCAGCGGCGGCCCGTTACTTCCAGACCCTGGCTTGGGTATGCCGTTGGGCGTGACCGGTGGGTACGGCATCGGGGTGGCAGTGCCGGGCGAGCCGGGAATGGTCGCCGGGGTTACTGGAATCGTCGGTTGCTGGGCCTGCACCCAACTTATCGAGAGCGCCGCCAAGGCAATGGCCGTTAGAATGGTGCTCTTCATCAATGGCTCCGTGGCTATTGTCTACCTTCAGGCTAGTCCTTACCGCGCCGGTTTGCCCTCCCTCATGAGACTTACATGAAACGTTTCGTTCTGCTCGACACCACTCCCATCCCTGACAACGGCGGTGCCTTGTGCCTGTTCGAGTACGGCGAAGACTTCGTCATCAAGATCCAGGGCGGTGACGGCGGGCAGTTGATGAACACCCGCATGCACGGCTCCGAAGATGCGCTGGCAGAGATTCCCTGCCGCAAGGTTGCCGGTCGCCCTGGCTCGCGCGTGCTGATCGGTGGCCTGGGCATGGGGTTTACCCTCGCTTCGGCCCTCAAGCACCTGGGCAAGAACGCCGAGGTGGTGGTGGCCGAACTGGTACCCGGCGTGGTGGAGTGGAACCGCGGCCCCCTCGGTGAAAAGGCCGGACGGCCGCTGTCGGACCCGCGCACGGTGATCCGCATGGAGGACGTGGCCAAGGTACTGCAAGCCGAGCCCCAGGGTTTCGACGCGATCATGCTGGACGTCGACAATGGCCCTGAAGGCCTGACCCAGAAAGCCAACAGTTGGCTGTATTCGACCGGTGGCCTGGCTGCCTGCGCCAAGGCCCTGCGGCCCAAGGGCGTGCTGGCGGTGTGGTCGGCCAGCGCTGACCGGCAGTTTTCCGACAAGTTGAAAAAGGCCGGTTTCAAGGCCGAAGAAGTGCAAGTGTTCGCCCATGGCAACAAAGGCACCCGCCACACCATCTGGATTGCCGAGAAGCTCAAGGGCTGAGCTAAACTCTGTTCAACCGTCATCAGTCTTTTTTACAAAGGTGAACCCATGAGTTCGTCAACGCCACCGTCCAACACCGCCAAGCTGGACCGCATCCTCGCCGACGCCCAGCGTGATCGGGAAATGGGCTACCGCGACAAAGCCCTGAAAATGTACCCCCACGTCTGCGGCCGCTGTGCCCGTGAGTTCTCCGGCAAGCGCCTGAGCGAACTGACCGTTCACCACCGCGACCACAACCACGACAACAACCCGCAGGACGGTTCCAACTGGGAACTGCTGTGCCTGTACTGCCACGACAACGAACACTCGCGCTACACCGACCAGCAATACTTCGGCGACGGCTCCCTGAGCACCCCGAAAATCGCCAAGGCGACCCACAACCCCTTCGCCGCGCTGGCCGGGTTGATGAAGAAAGACGAATAGTCAGCCATTGCGGCGAGCGGTTTTATCTTCCGCAGCAACGTTTTGCGCCACAGGTAAAATCCCTCGCCACAAGTGGCCTACTCCACTGTGCAGCGGCTGCCTAAGCCGCTTTCATGGGAACCCGCTGACAAATCTGCAATGTCCCCGTCAGGTCGCTGACAGCTCCGCACCTTTAGCATGCCCGTTACTTCCCTCATTTACAGGCGAAGTAAGCCAAGGTTGATGAATATCAATCTGCCAAAGCACGCCCTGCCTATGCTGTGGCTATGGGTGGCGGCGCGCCCGGCCTGAAGGAGCGACACCATGAACACTCATCAACCCCCATCTGCTGGCACAACGCCCTTCTGGCGGAACAAGACCGGCATTGTATTGATCATGTTGTTGGCCATCGGCCTCTTCTATCTGGCGCGAGAACACTTCAGCCACATCGCGGGGAATTGGCCGTACCTGATTCTCCTGATGTGTCCCTTGATGCATGTCTTCGGACACGGGCACGGCCATGGCCATGGCGGTCATGGACGACATGGCGAATCACCCGTAAACCGCAGGGATCAGGAAGGCCCCTGACCATGTCCGACACTCCCGTGCACCTTCACCACAGTGCTTCAGTGCTCAGCGGCGACATGGCGACTGAATACACCTGCCCCATGCACCCGGAAATACGCCAATCCAGCCCCGGCACCTGCCCCAAGTGTGGCATGACGCTGGAGCCGGTGATGCCCGCGCTGGAAGAAGAGGACAATCCAGAACTCAAGGGCTTCACCCGCCGCTTCTGGTGGTCCCTGCCGTTGACGGTGATCGTCACTGTGCTCGCCATGGCGGGGCACGCCCTGTCGCTGTTTCACGGCGTCACGCAAAATCTCGTCGAGTTTTTTCTGGCCACGCCAGTGGTCCTGTGGGCAGGCTGGCCGTTTTTTGTGCGGGGTGTGGCCTCTGTTCGCCAGCGTAGCCCGAACATGTGGACCCTGATTGGCCTGGGTACCGCGGCGGCCTATCTCTACAGTGTCGCAGCCACGTTTTGGCCTGAGGGATTTCCCGCCACGTTCATGCAAGAGGGACGCATCGGCGTCTACTTTGAAGCCGCCGCGGTGATCATCTCCCTCACGTTGCTGGGGCAGATGCTGGAGCTCAAGGCTCGCTCGCAGACGTCGGCCGCCATCAAGTCGCTGCTGGGGCTGTCACCCAAAACCGCGCGCCGAATCAATGCCGATGGCCAGGAACAAGACATCCCCCTGAGCCACGTCCATCGGGGTGACCACCTGAGGATCAGGCCCGGCGAGAAGGTCCCGGTCGATGGTACGGTGCTCGAAGGGGAAAGTGCCGTTGACGAGTCGATGCTCACCGGCGAGCCGGTTCCAGTGATCAAACGCGCCGGGGACAGCCTGATCGGTGCCACGATCAACACCCACGGCAGCTTGGTGATGACGGCGCAGAAGGTCGGCGCCGAGACTGTCCTGGCACAAATTGTTCAGATGGTCGCCCGGGCCCAGCGCTCGAAAGCACCGATGCAACGCATGGCCGATGTGATCGCTGGTTATTTCGTCATGGGCGTGATTGCCATCGCCGTACTGACCTTTTTCGGCTGGGGGTTGTTGGGGCCCGAACCTGGCTGGGTCTTCGGGCTGATCAATGCCGTCGCCGTGCTGATCATTGCCTGCCCCTGCGCATTGGGGCTCGCAACACCCATGTCGATCATGGTGTCCACCGGCAAGGCTGCCAGCCTGGGCGTGCTTTTCCGGGACGCCAGCGCCATCGAAAACTTATGCAGGATCGACACGCTGATCGTCGACAAGACCGGCACCCTGACCGAAGGTCGCCCAGCTTTTCACAGCGTGAAGGCCACCCAGGGCTTCGACGACCGCCAGGTGCTGCTGTTGGCCGCCAGCCTCGACCAGGGCAGCGAGCATCCCCTGGCCCACGCCATCGTCGATCACGCACGATCCGAGCACCTTGAACTGATCAAGCCTGCTTCATTTGAATCCGCCAGTGGCATCGGTGTCAGTGGCCTGGTGGACGGCAAGCAGGTCCACTTGGGCAATACCGCCCTGATGGACGCCGCCAGTATCAGCGTCAGCCCATTGCAACAACAGGCCGAACAACTACGCGCCCAAGGCATCAGCATTATCTACATGGCGGTCGACGGCGTGCTGGCCGGGCTGCTGGCCGTCTCGGACCCGGTCAAGCCGACCTCCAGGGAAGCGGTCAACCGGCTCAAGGCTCACGACATAAAAATCATCATGGCCACCGGCGACGGCCTCACCACCGCACGCGCCGTGGCCAGGGAGATGGGCATTGAAGAGGTCCATGGCGAAGTCAAACCCGAGGACAAGGAGCGCCTGGTGGCGGACCTGCAACGCGATGGCCGCCAGGTCGCGATGGCGGGTGACGGGATAAACGACGCACCCGCTCTGGCTCGGGCGAACGTAGGCATTGCAATGGGGACAGGCACTGATGTCGCAATGAACAGCGCCCAACTGACCTTGGTAAAAGGCGATTTGATGGGGATCTTGCGGGCCCGCACCCTTTCGGTGGCAACCGTCAGGAACATGCGCCAAAACCTCGGCTTTGCCTTCCTCTATAACTCGATGGGTATTCCGTTGGCAGCAGGCCTGCTGTACCCCCTGACCGGTCACTTGCTCTCGCCCATGATTGCCGCCATCGCCATGAGCGTGAGTTCGGCATCGGTGGTGTTCAATGCCTTGAGGTTGCGTAACACGCCAGCACAATAATCCGGAGCACATAAAAAACAGGCGCCACCAGGCGCCTGACCGTCTCAAAACCAAAGGAGAACAAACGAGACGGTAATCAGCCGCCATTCGGACAGTTATCACCCAGGAGCCTGTATTCCACGGTATTGAGCTTGCCGTTCGAGTCTTCGTAAGTCATGCGCGACGGTCCGACACCACAGCCTTTATTGGCCGGTGTAATGCTCACCACTTTTTTTACATCGAGTTTCATGCCGTATTCGTAATGAACGATTTCGGCGACGGCTTTGCCGTTTGCGGCGGCGTATTGCGCCATGGCTTGTTGATTGTTCTGGATCATCCGGCCATAAACCCGGTCACCTCCTCCTTCCGCCAAGGCAAGGGAAGAAAGGGACAGGATCGAAACGGCGAGCAAGGCATCAAGGGTCTTCATGAGGAACTCCGGCAGTCATTTGTCAGGCAAACCATAACGACTGGTGCCTTTCACGACGCTGGCGGGGACGTTACCGATTGGTCAGGTTCGTGAATAGGTAACCGACCATCAGCCCCCACTCACAAACTGAACACGCAGCCCCATTCCCCGTATAATCGCGCCTTTTCCCAAAGGCACCCCGTCCGTGGCCAACAAACGCTATAGCTGCATCGGTCTGTTCAACCCCAAGTCACCGGAAAACGTCGGTTCGGTCATGCGTGCCGCCGGCTGCTACGGCGTGGCGTCGGTGTTCTACACCGGCAAGCGCTATGAGCGCGCCGCCGACTTCGTCACCGACACCAAGAAAGTCCACTACGACATTCCGCTGATCGGCATCGACGACCTGAAGAAAATCCTGCCCCTGGGCTGTGTGCCGGTGGCCGTGGAACTGGTGGAAGGCGCTCGTCCCTTGCCCGAATACACGCACCCGGACCGGGCGTTGTACATCTTCGGCCCCGAGGACGGCTCGCTGGATAAAGACATTCGCGATTGGTGCGAAGACGTGGTGTACATCCCCACTACCGGCTGCATGAACCTGGCCGCCACGGTCAACGTCGTGCTGTACGACCGCATGGCCAAAGGCAACAACACCCGTTCGGGCCCGCAATTCCGCTGATCGGTGTGCAATTGGATTGAACAAGGGAATCGCTCGGGCAGTCAGTTTTATACCGATCCCCACACTGGAGACAGATCATGAGCGATAACAACCCGTTCGAGCCGATTGAGACCACCCCTTTCCAATCTCATCCGCCGCAGAACGTGCACGGCTGGGAACGCATTGGCTCACTGGCCGGCGGCGTGCTGATGATGGGCAAAGGCTTGCGCCGTGGCGGAGTGATCGGCTTGGCCCAACTGGCGATCGGCGGCATGGCGCTGGCGCGGGGCATCACCGGGCATTGCTCGGCCAAAAGCCTGCTGGAAAAGAACCGTCAGAATCTGCACAGCGCCCGCGCCCGCATCGAGCAGGCCGGTGATGAGCTGAGCCGCTTGAAGGCCAATGCCGAGGCGGCGACGGGTACGGCTACGGTGACGGGGAATGATTCGTTGGATTCGCCGTCACCAAAAGCTGGATTCTAAGTTTTTGCGGTGAAATTGATCGCCTCATCGCGGGCAAGCCTTGCTCCCACATTGGATTTTGTATGACTCAATCCTGTGGGAGCAAGGCTTGCCCGCGATAGCGGTGTCACTGAAGTAACCGGGTATCCAGCACAGTAGAGCTCCCCTCCAGGATGCTTTCACTGAGCTGCACAAACTCCTGGGTGTCGACCGTTTCCAGGCGCATAGCCCCCTGTAACACATCATCCAGCGAACGCTTGTTACGGGTTTTCAAGCGGATCTCGCGATCCAGTTCCTGCAGCAGCAATACTGCCTTGGCCACCACAGCCGGGCCGACCTGCTCACCGCGCAAGGTGGTGACGCCCTTGCTGTCCCGCGCGAGCCGGTCATTCAGGGCCTGGTAGCGGTCATCACTCATGCCACCGGCACGACGCAGCAGTTCGATGGCGTAGTACTCGGTCAGACCTTCGCTGATCCAATCGCTGCGATCATGATCATGAACACGCGCCAGCGCCTGCACCAACTCGCGCAACAACGCGCTGCTGCCCCGTTCGCTGACCAGCGGCGGGCGACTGTGCAGATAAATCGAGTCATGGCCGGCCTGGGCGCCACGCCACAATGGGTCGCTTGCACCAACAATCAGCAGCTTGGCGGGATGACGCGGCACCAGCGCCTGCACCTGCGGCCAGACGAACGTCAACAACGTCAGCACGTCCATCCGGCGCATGCCCTGGCCTCGGGGCGAGGCCACCGTGACTTCGGTTTCTCCCAGGCGTGTGCGGCGGCTGCCCAGTTTGCCAGCGAGCATCCAGCCAGTGGGACGGTCGAAGAGCCGCGAGGGGTTGTCGATGCGAAAACGTTGCTTGCCGATGCGCGGCCAGGGGGTTTCGATGCTTTTCCAGCCGTCGGGCAATTCAACCTCCAGGCGGGCAACCAGTTCGACACCGTCCTGCTGATCGAGCTTGGCCGACGGCACCAGGTCATCGCCGCGCAGCAAGGCCCATGCCGGGGTCATGCGGGTTTCGAAGGTGCCTGTCTTGCGGGCATGACTGATGCGCACGCGGTAGCTCAGGCTGGACTTGTCGGCGGTCGGGCGCCAGACACCTCGCGCTTGCTTACCCGGCGAAAACTGCCATTGACCATCAGCCTTGAAGTCGCTGTAGCGGCTGCCATCGCCGAGGTCAAAATCGAGGCTGCGCACCGCCGAACCCCGTGCCAGGGTCAGGCGCACCTCAGCCTGGTCGCTCTGCGGCAACAGATGCACGTGATAATCCAGATCGACTTTCTGCGCCGCCCACAGTGGCCCGCACACCGCCAGCAGCCCAGCCGCCAGCATCCGTTTCAGTCCTGCAGCCATGGGCTCCCCCAGGTGATGCGACACCAGCGGATCAGCCGGCGCGAAAAATCAGATGATCTTCCCAATCGTCTTCGGGCACGCTGCCCTCGGCCAACATACGCCCAGACTGAGAAATGCGTTCGTGGTGCACGGCATCGCGGTCGCCGCAGACCAGGTGGTGCCACAACGGCAAGTCCTTGCCCTCGCTGACCAGCCGATAACCGCAGGTCGGCGGCAGCCATTTGAACTCATCGGCTTTGCCCGGCGTGAGCTGGATGCAGTCGGGAACAAAGTCGCGGCGGTTGGGATAGTCGGTGCACTGGCAGGTTTTCAGGTCCAGCAGTTTGCAGGCGATGCGCGTGTAGTAGACGCTGTTGTCGTCTTCGTCTTCGAGTTTTTGCAGGCAGCACAGGCCACAGCCATCGCACAGCGATTCCCACTCCTGCGAGTCGAGCTGATCGAGGGTTTTGCGTATCCAGAACGGTTCGACTTTGGCGGCCATGGCTCAAGCATCAACATCAGGTGGTGAAAAGGCCGACAGTCTAGTGCCGGGACCGCTCCAGGCCAAGCATTGGCGACTGTCGGTAGGGAGGGGCTTGTCAGGCCGCGCGTCGGGAAGTAGGTTGCGTCATCCACCTCCCGAACCCAGTCAGGTAAGTCCATGAGCGCTAATTCTCGCATTGCCGATTACGCTATTCATCCTCAGTTCATCGAGCGTTGGTCGCCCCGAGCCTTTACCGGTGAGAGCATTGCCGAGGAGACCCTGCTGGGCTTCTTCGAAGCCGCTCGTTGGGCGCCGTCGGCGTACAACTCGCAGCCGTGGCGCTTTCTCTATGCGCGCCGCGACACGCCAAACTGGGAGCGTTTTTTGGGCCTGCTCAATGAATTCAACCGCGGCTGGGCTCAACATGCCTCGGCGCTGGTGATTATCGCCTCGAAAACCACCTTCGCGGTACCCGGCGCCACCGAAGAAACCCCGGCGCTGTGCCACACCTTCGATACGGGCGCGGCCTGGGGCCATCTCGCGCTGCAAGCCAGCCTCAGCGGCTGGCACACCCATGGCATGGCCGGTTTCGACCAGGAACTGACCCGCAAGGAACTGAAGATCCCGCAAGGCTATGCACTGCACGCCGCCGTGGCAATCGGCAAGCTGGGGGACAAATCGACCCTGGCCGATTACCTCCAGGCCCGCGAAACCCCAAGCCCGCGCCGACCGTTGAGTGAACTGGTGGCGGAAGGCGACTTCACCCTCTAAAAACTGTGGGAGCGGGCTTGCTCGCGAAAGCGTCAGATCAGTCGGCATTGATGTCGACTGACACACTGCTTTCGCGAGCAAGCCCGCTCCCACATTAATTTTATCGGGGTGGCTTCAGTAGCCCCGGGTGAAATCCACTTCCCCGCGTAGCACTTCGCCGGCCTGATAGGCCCGCAGGTTTTCCAGGAACAACTGCACCATCATCGTCGGTGAGGTGGGCGCCGAGCTATGGCCGGTCAACAGCAGGCCCCAGGCGGTCCAGAATGGGTGACGCTGCGGCAGCGGCTCTTGCCTGCAAACGTCGATCACTGCGCCGGCCAGGTGCCCTTCTTTCAAGGCTTGCACCAGGTCCGCATCCACCACCGCAACGCCGCGTCCGACATTGATGAACAGTCCGGTTGGCTTGAATTGCTTGAACAGCGCCGCGTCGTACACGTCATGGGTGTTAGGCGTGTTTGGCAGCAGGTTGATCACGTAATCCACCTCACCTACCAACCGCGGCAAATCCTCCAGCGCCCCGACCTCAATGAAAGGCGCCAGCTCCCGGGCTTCGCTGGCAATACCATACAACTGCACGCCAAACGGCACCAGGAACTGCGCCACACGCTGGCCGATATCACCGGTGCCGACGATCAGTACCTTGCGCCCGGCCAAACCTTGCCCCTGGCGGTTGTCCCACTTGCGCTCGACCTGGCTGACCAGCCGCGCCAGCACCTCGCGCTCATGGCCGAGCATGTAAGTCAGCACGTACTCGGCCATCACCTGGCCGAAAATGCCCACCGCACGGGTCAGGCGGTAATTGCGCGTCAAGCCCTCGGCCAGCAGCGGCGTGATGCCCGCCCAGGTCGATTGCAGCCAGAGCGGACGATGACCTTGACGCAACAGGGTGCCCAGCAGATCGGGCTGACCCAGCCAGACCGGGCAATCGGCGGCCAGTCGCGACAGTTCGGCAGAGTCGCCACTGGTCAGGACTTCGAGATCGGGTGCAGCTTGACGCAGAAGCTGGGCATACACCGCGTGGTCGTGTTCGGCAATCAGAACGCGCATGAATCAACCTTTCAAAAACAATGCAGACAACCGCCGACAGAGTGTCGCTCTATCCAGGCGGTCATCGCCAATAAACCATTCCAGTGTTTCAAGAGCCCCCAGGACGGGTGCCCAGGAGAGCATCAGACCGGATCGTTGCGTCGCAGCAACTCTTCGGGCAAATGCTCGATGTATTCGTCCTCGGCCGGTGGCATCTGCAGGTGATACCCCTGGGTGTCGAGGTTTTCCAGCACTTTGCCGATGTCTTCCCGGGACAGCTCCCGCTCGGGGCTCAGCACCAGGTCAAAGGCATGGATCGCCTTGCCAAAGGCAGCCATCAGAGGTTCCGGCACACGCTTCAAGGCATCGCTCTTGAGCACATACAGGTACATCTCGTTTTTCTTCGAGCTTCGGTAGATGGAGCAGATACGTTTCAAGGCTGTTCTCCGGCGGTGGCCAGGCTGTCGAGCAGCGCCTGGCCCATCAATTCGCGGCGCCAGCCACGCAGCGAATCGGGTAATTGGTAAGGGCCCTCGGGAAAGCCGCTCTTGAGCAGCGCTTCGAGGGTTTTCTTGCGCAGCATCAGCTCCGGGGCAATCCCCAGGCGCTCGGCTTCAGCCTGGCCCAGCGCCCGCAGGCGCTTGACCAGCGCCGAGGCCTCGATGGGCAACGGCTCAGCCACCGCCGGCGGCCATTGCTCGGGCGACACGCTGGCGGCGCGCTGAATCAGCTCCAGCAGAAACTCGCCATCCTGGCGTACGGTACGCGGGTGCATATCTTCGATTTTCGCCAGCGCGCCGAGATTATCCGGCTGCGTGCGAGCCAGGGGCCATAACGAATGCTCGCGGATGATACGGTTGCGCGGCACGTCACGGGCACGCGCCTCCCGCTCGCGCCAGGCACACAGTTCGCGCAGCACGGCCAGTTGGGCACGGGAAAGTTTCCAGGCCAACTTGGCCTCACGGTACACCTCATAGGGGTCGACTTCGCGACGCAGGTTGGCCACCAGTTCGGCGCCGTCCTCCAGTACCCAGGCGTATCTTTCGTTGGAAAGCTTCGGACGCAGTTGTACGAAAACCTCCGCCAGATGCACCGCATCTTCAGCCGCGTAGCTGATCTGCGTCTCGGACAGCGGCCGTTGCAACCAGTCGGAGCGAGTCTCGCCCTTGGGCAATTCGATGCCGAGCACTTCCTGCACCAGTCGCGAGTAACCCATGGAGAAACCCAGGTTCAGGTAAGCGGCGGCCAGTTGAGTGTCGAACAGGGGCGCGGGCAGGCTGCCAGTTAAACGCAGCAGCACTTCAAGGTCTTCGCTGCAGGCGTGCAGCACCTTGAGCACTGTCGGGTTTTCCAGCAGTGCGGCCAGGGGCTGCCAGTTGTCGATGGTCAAGGGGTCAATCAGGTAGGCACGCTTGCCATCACCGATCTGCAGCAAACCGGCAATCGGGTAAAAGGTGTCGACCCGCATGAATTCGGTGTCGAGGGCGACGAATGGCAACTGCTGCCATTCGGCGCAAAACTGACCGAGGCTATCGTTGTCGCGAATCCAGTGAATATCGATGGCCACACGGCTCTCCCTTGAAGAATGGCGCGCAGTATATATCGCCGCCGGCCATTGCGAGCATCCATAGAGCGGGAGCCTGAGAGAAATCGCCTGCGAAAACGCAAGAATAGTCCTACATCAGGACTTAACCGGTCTTACGCAGTACGTAAACCCGCGTCAGCGCAAAACCGGGCACGAAATCCTGATACCACAGCACCGCAAAACCGGTCTGACGGAACTCGGCTTCAACATCAGCCTTGCCGGCCAGGCTGTGTTGTGACGAATGGCCGATTTTAAAGCGCCCTTCGATCTGGACCGAGACGATCACCGTATCGCGACTGACCCGGTGAAATTCGCGCAGCAGCGCCAACCGATGCTCGCTGGCGCAGATGTGCCGAAACAGTTGCAGACAAAAAATACAATCCACCGCGTTGGCCGACAGCCCGATGGTGAACGCCGAACTCGGAAAGGTCTTGACCCGCTTGAGCAACGCCCCGCCATGGTGGGTGAGTGCATGTTCAAGCATATCCGGCGATGGGTCCGCCGCCAGGATCACCCGGTTGGCATGCTCGGCCAGCACCGGCCAAAATCGCCCTGCGCCACATGCCACATCCAGCACCAGCCCAGGCTCGCCGGCCACTTTCAGGGCGTTGCGCACCATTTGTTCGTCACGCCAGAACGAGAGACGCAGCCGTCTGGGCGCCGGCTGGCGGCAGACCTGCGCATGCTCCTGATCGTGATGCCTGGCGAACTCAAGTTCGACTTTGGATGGGGGTGGCCCGGACATTCGAACAGCTCTTGAAAGAATGGTTGGCTGGCAGGTTAAACAACCCTGCGTGAAAAAAAGGTGTAGGTGATCATTCCCGGGCCAACACACCGTCGATTACCGCACTGCGACAACTGGCGAACAGGTCCAGGTCCTGGTTGTAGACCTTGCTGTTGACTTCCAGCAACCCGAGCATCGAATGAAACAGATTGTCCTGGCTCAGGGGTTTGTCTCGACTCATCTGCAGGCAATGGGTATCGACCGAGAAAGACTTCTGATAGCTGTCGGAAAACCAGGCCAGCATCGCCACGTGTTTCTGTTGCTCCGGGGCAAGCATGTAGGGCGTGCCATGGAGGAACAGGTTGTATTCGCCCAAGGATTCGCCGTGGTCCGACAGGTACAACATGGCCGTGTCGACTTTGTCCTGATTGGCCCGCAGTAAGTCGATCAAGGTCGACAACACATGATCGGTATACACCAGCGTGTTGTCGTAGCCATTGACGATGCTCTCGCGGCTGCAATTGTTCAGCGCGTTGCTTTCGCACACCGGGGTGAAATGCTCGTACTCCTTGGGATAGCGCTTGAAATATTCCGGCCCGTGGCTGCCCATCTGATGCAGCACCAGCACTGTGTCTTTGTCGAGCGTGTCGATGAAATGCTGCAGCCCCTGGAGCAGGATCTCGTCGCGGCACTCACTGTTGGCGCACAGGATCGGATCCTTGAGATTGCTGACATCCTGCAGAGTGACGCGGTCGCAGGTGCCTTTGCAGCCAGACTGGTTGTCACGCCAGATCACCTCCAGCCCAGCGCGCTTGAGCACATCGAGCAGGCCTTCTTCATTCTTGGCCTTGCTGGCGTCGTAATTCTTGCGCCCCATGTTGGAAAACATGCACGGCACCGACACGGCGGTTTCGGTGCCGCAGGAATACACATCGGTAAAGGCGATCAGGCCGGCCTCTTTGTCCAGGGCCGGCGTGGTATCGCGGTTATAACCGAGGATGCCAAAGTTCTCGGCACGAGCGCTCTCCCCTACCACCAGTACGGTCAAGGATTTGCGGGCATGGGTTTGCCAGGCGGGGTTGCGAATCGCATCCTCGCCCAACGGGATGAACGGCTGCTTGGCGGACGCGACCTGCTCGCGCAAGTACCCGATCGAAGCACCGATGTAGTTACTCGGTACGACCATCAAGTGCAGTTCGTGGTGGTTGCGAAACAACGAAGACAGCCCCTGGTAATTGGCCAGGGCAACCACGCCAATTACCGCAGCCGAGACCACGCCGACAATGAACTTACTCAACAACTCTCTGGGCCAACGGCGATAGTTGATCGGGGTCTTTAACAATAACCAGGACGGCAATACTCCTAATAGCCCGAGGTAGGCAAATAACTTCAGCGACAATAGATCACGGACTTCCGTGGCATTGGTTTCAGCGAAGTTGCGCAACATGCCGGCGTCGACCAGCACGCCATATTGGGCCATGAAATACGCCACCCCGGCGCTGATCAAAAACAGCAGCACCAACAAGGGCTTGAGCACCGCACGGAACGCCAGCAGCGTCAGCACCAGGTTGAACGCAGCGAAAATCATCACACCAAACGCCACGCACAACAGCATGCCCCGACCGCCAGCCGCCGTGATCGTCAGCAGGTGTTGCCAGAGAATGACGTTGAAACCCACTAATAAAAAAGCACTGGCGACCAGCGTCACCCACTCCGGGCGCACGGCTCTAATAGTCAGCATGATGGTTGGCGGCTTCCTGAAAGTTGCTCTTTGAAAAAGAAGTGCCGAAGAAAACGTGAACAATTCGTTTCCTACGGCAACACAAACTTTAGGCAGCCCACCATCAATTTTTCGTGAAAAAGTTGCTACTAAATAATTTTTTAAGTTCCGGATTTAAGCGATCGTCAGGCCTGATGCAAATACCAACGCCAGTCCTGCTCACCTACCTCGCCCATGAACTGACGGTATTCGGCACGCTTGACTGCCAGGTAAACGCCAAGGAACTCGTCACCCAAGGTTTGCCGCGCCCAGGTCGAGGCTTCAAGGGCGCGCAAGGTGGTGAGCCAATCGGTGGGCAACAGCTCCGTCGCCTGGGCGTAGCCGTTACCTTCGACCGGCGCTCCGGGGTCGCACTGTTCCCGGATGCCATGATGGATGCCGGCCAGTATCGCAGCGGCGGCCAGGTACGGGTTGGCATCAGCACCGCAAATGCGGTGCTCGATGTGGCGCGAGAAGGCCGGGCCACCCGGAACTCTCAGGCTCACGGTGCGGTTGTCCACCCCCCAGGTCGCTGCCAGCGGCGCGTAGCTGTTGCTTTGGAAGCGGCGGTAGGAATTGGCGTTGGGACAGAACATCAACAGCGAATCAAGCAAAGTGTCGAGCATCCCACCCACCGCGTGGCGCAGCAACGGCGTACCGTCAGCCGCTTCGCTGGCAAACAGATTGTGGCCATCGCGATCCGCCAGGCTGACGTGCATGTGCATGCCGGAGCCCGCCAGATCATCGAACGGCTTGGCCATGAAGCACGCAAGCATGCCGTGCTTATGCGCGACGCCCTTGACCAGCCGCTTGTAGCGCACCGCTTCATCCATGGCCTGCAGGGCATCGGTACGGTGTTCAAGGGTGATCTCCACCTGCCCCGGTGCGTATTCGGAAATCGCTGTCCGGGCCGGAATACCCTGCAACTTGCACGCAGCATAAAGGTCCGCCAGGAAGGGCTCGATCTGCTCCAGTTCGCGCAAACCGTAGACCTGGGTGGCGCGTGGCCGGCCACCATCTGCATCCCGCGCCGGTTGCGGCCGGCCCTGGCTGTCGCGTTGTGCATCCAACAGATAAAACTCCAGCTCCGCCGCCATCACCGGGTAATAGCCGTCCGCCTGCAAGGCTTCAATCACCCGGCTAAGCACATACCGCGGATCGGCGATGGTCGCCGGCATGCCCTCTTGAGGGTGCATGCTGACCTGTACCGCAGCTGTGGGAATCAGCCGCCACGGCATGCGCTGCAAACTGCCACTGATGGGATAAGCCCGGCAATCGATGTCACCGACCTCCCAGACCAATCCGGAGTTTTCCACATCATCGCCATTGAGGGTCAGCCCCAGAATCGTACTGGGCAATGGTCGACCGCTTTCGAACACCGCCAGCAACTCATCCCGGTGCAACAACTTGCCCCGGGGCACGCCGTTGTTGTCGAGAATAAACAGTTCGAACAGCTCGATATCCGGGTGTTGCGCCAGGAACGCCAGGGCTTGTTGCACGGGGGCGAAAGAAAGATTGGAAAGACTCATGGGAAGGCTCGTATTGACGTGTCGGACGGGCGATGAGGCGCCGTCAGTCCGTGTTCGCCATCAGCGAACACTGTTGATGATCAACAGCAGATACGAGCATCCGGAGGACGCGCATGGCGACAATGCCAGAGCGCCCAAAAAGCCAGTTCAGAGGGCAGCGCACACAGCGAGGAGGCAACGGCAGGCGTGGATCGGCCGACCGGGCCGGGCACGGCGGATGACGAGTATTGGAATGCCGCAGGCCAATCGTCCATAAACGCATCACAGGAAATACATCCTGAAAGCGTCCCACGGCACCATGGGTCGTTAAACACTGATTTGATGGAGCTTGGATCAAGCCAGGCTAAACAATGCCCGACAAGTCAAGCGTTAGTCGGCTCCGTCGTGTTCACAACATTATCTGTCCCACTCCCGACCGTGAAACAGCCTCAACGGCATTCTCTTGGGACGATCGTTCCGCTAGGATCATCAGTCTGATTGCGCAAGATCCGCGCAAGGAGCACAGCGAGACAGAACGGATGCTGAACAGTAACGCCCTCAGAAAACTCGATATGCAAGACCTCATGGTGTTTAGCGCCGTGTACGAGCAAAGCAGTGTCACCGATGTCTCCGAGGCATTGTGTGTCAGCCAGTCGACGGTCAGTTACTGCCTCAAGAAACTGCGGAGCTGTTTCGAGGACGAGCTGTTTATCAACACTCGTACGGGCATGCGCCCTACCTATAAAGCCGAGGGCATGTACGATCATGTGCGCGCCATTTTGCAAAGCATCAACCGGTGTCATGCCGGCGCGCCGACGTTCGATCCGTCCCGCCAAGCCGTCACCTTCAACATTTGCGCTCCGGAATACTTCGAACACCTGATCCTCCCGCAGCTGCTGCAACGCTTCGACCACGCCGACCTGCCAGTGACAGTAAACGTGCACAAGCTTGAGGCCGACATACCTGGCGAAGAATTGCGCGACGGCAGCCTGGACCTGGTGATTGGCTTCGGGCCGAACGTGCACAGCCCCCATGCCGGTTTCAAATCCCGGCAATTGCTGGAGGAGGACCTGGTTTGTGTCGTGGATAAACGGGCGACGCCGCTGGACGCGCAACTGAGCCTTCAGGCTTTCCTGGGGCGCCGGCACGTTTTCCCGACACCCTGGAACTCGCCCACCAATAGGGTGGATGCTTGGCTGTCACAGCAGGCCCATCAACGCCAGCTTGCCGCTCGCGCCAACAGCTACAGCGCGGCACTGAAGATGATCACCGGCACCGACTTCATCCTGACCCTGCCCCGCCGCATCCAGAAACTGCTGGCCAACGAGGCGATTTTCAATCGACACGAAGCGCCCAAGGGATTGCCGGGTTTTACCCTGGACATGCACTGGAGCCTGACCGCCGATCAGGACAGCGCCAATACCTGGTTGCGCGAACAGATCATCAAGGTCTGCGCCCCACGCGAAGCCTGATCGTCATTGACCGATCAAGGCCTTGGCATACGGCTCTCGGTCGATGTCGAGGATCTCCACGCACAGTTGCACGTTGACCTCATCCGGCCATGGCCCCAATTCCTGGATCACCGCCAGCAGACTAGCGGACAGTTGTTTCTTGATTTCCGGCGAACGGCCGCTCAGTAAGGCCAGCTTCACGTGTACGAAACCCCGCTCGACCAGACTCGTACCCACCCGGAAAGTCTCATGCTTCACGGCCCGGCTTTTGATATCCAATTCGGCGGCGAATTGACCGGAAGCCACTAGCGCATTGTTCAGGCGCAGCAGGGCTACCTCGGCGTTCAGGTCAGGCAGGTTGGCGGTGTACTCCATGTGCAGGTGAGGCATGTGTTCGACTCCAATTCGAAAATATGACTAGATGGTTCAGCCGTCGCAACCATACCTCGACTGGCTGCTTTCAGGCAGTTTTGTTTCGCGCTTCAAGCCTTGGGCAGCTTGCCTTGGTGTGCGCACGGTTCAACGTCATTGCGAGCAAACCTTAGTGCCAGGCCATGGCAAGAGCCCGTTTGAGCGAAGCGCTGCAATTGTTGGCAATAACTCATAACCATTGGAAACGTATTTGCGATAGCGAAAAATATCAGCTTGGCTAGGCTTTGAAGCGACATGTGCACTACATGTCTTGAATGACTCAATCGCATGGAGCGAACCGATGTATTTTGAAATATACAGGCAGACCCGAGGCACCCAAAGCACCGGAAAAGGCCAATGGCGTTGGCGCTTGAGAGCCGGCAACCACGAAACGATCGCCAGCGGCGAATCCTATGTGAACAAGGCTGACTGCCTTCACGTCATCGGGCTGATCAAAAGTGTTCAGGGCGAGACGCTGGTGAAGGAAATCTAGACGGCGTCCCGCTGCGTCGACCCGCGAGCTGCTCCGGGGTGGGCAGCTTTCTGCGGCCTCAACCTGAGCCCACCAGACGGATATCATGCAGACAAAAAACGAGAGGCCGGTCAATGATTCAATCCACTCACAACCGCGACTGGCTGGTGCGGGCGCCTGAATCGAGAAAACTGGAACGCATCGAAGCCTATTTCAGGGGGCATGGCTACACCACCCACAGGCATGACACCTACGCCATCGGGATCACGCTTGCCGGTGTCCAGAGCTTCAATTACCGACACACCAAGCGCCATAGCCAACCCGGTGGAACCATCGTCCTGCACCCGGATGAAGTTCACGATGGTGAGGCGGGGACGAGTGATGGCTTTCGTTACCGGATGTTCTACATCGAACCGTCAATGATCCAGCAAGTGCTGGGCGGCAGACCATTGCCCTTTATCGAAGGAGGGTTATCGAGCGATCCTCGCCTCAATATCGCTACCCGCAGGTTATTGAACAGCATGGATCATCAGCTCGATCCCCTGGAGGAAGAGGATGCCATCTACGACGTGGCTCAGGCACTCGACAGCGCGGCGGGTAACCGGCGCGGGCGGCGACTGCTTGACTATCCGGCGGCGGAACGTGCACGACTGTACATCCATGATGCCCTTGGCCAGAGCATTACCCTGGATGATTTGGTCCAGGCAAGCGGTCGGGACCGGTGGAGCCTGTCCAGGGACTTTCGTGCGTTATACGGCACCAGCCCCTATCGCTATATCATCCAACGTCGATTGAATGAAGTCCGTCGCTTGGTATTACACGGCATGCCGTTGAGCGATGCCGCCCTGGCCAGTGGCTTTTTCGATCAGAGCCACATGACCCGGTTGCATACCCAGGCGTTCGGCATCTCACCGGCACGCTGGCTGAAAATGCTCAGTTGAAGACTGAGCGTGGCAAAAGCTGCACGATCATGCAATACCGCCTCCGACCAGGACAGTAAGGTGGCGCTTCCCCCCCTCACGATACGAGCATGCATCGATGACCACTCAATACTCGCCCATCAACTTCGCTCAAAAGTACGCACTGTTCCAGGAACAATGGACGCCAAAAGTCGTGGCCGAAATGAACGACTACCAATTCAAGATTGCCCGGCTCGAAGGCGATTTCGTCTGGCACAGCCATGCCGACACCGATGAAACGTTTATCGTGCTCGAAGGTGAGCTGCGGATCGACTTTCGCGACGGCGCGGTGATGATTGGCCCAGGCGAGATGTACGTCGTCAAGAAAGGCGTCGAGCACAAGCCCTGCGCCGCCCGAGAAGTGAAGCTGCTGTTGATCGAGCCACGTGGCGTCATCAACACCGGAGATGAAACCAATGAGCGAACGGCGGTCAATGATGTCTGGATCTGAGAGGCCAGCAGGACAGAGCTTCCCGCTGTCAGGGCCCGCTGACGGTCGCTGACAAACGCCGCCGCGGGCTCGATGGTGACCACGCTAGCCGCTGGCTCAGACCCGGAAGCGGCCAGTCAGCTCTGCCAGGCTCTGCGAGAGATTGGAAAGCTGCTGGCTGGCATGCATGCTCTGGGCAGAGTTCTCCGCCGCTTCGTTGGACAGGTCGCGAATGTCCGAGATGTTGCGGGCTATCTCCTCGGTGACGCTACTCTGCTCTTCGCATGCGTTGGCGATCTGTGCGGCCATATCGTTAATCCGTTGTATCGACCCGCCGGTGCCACTGAGCACCTGATCCACACTCGCGGCGCGCTCGACGCTGTCGCGGGCCTTGGTGCTACCAACGTGCATGGCTTGTACAGCCTTGGCGACACCGGATTGCAGGCGCTCAATACGCACCTGGATGTCCTTGGTCGAATCCTGGGTACGCGCCGCGAGCGCCCTGACTTCGTCGGCCACGACAGCAAAACCGCGACCCTGCTCGCCAGCCCGCGCCGCCTCGATGGCAGCGTTCAGTGCGAGCAGGTTGGTTTGCTCGGCAATGCCGCGAATCACCTCAAGTACCGCGCCAATGCTGGAGGTCTCCTGGGCCAATGCTTCGATGGTTCCCGAGGCGCTTTCCACCTCTTGGGCCAATTGGCGGATCGATTCGATGGTGCTGCTGACAACCTCGGCACCATCGCGGGACTGACTGCTAGCTTGCTGCGCGGCGTCCGAAGCACTTAGCGCGTTATGCGCCACCTCGTGCACGGCAGCACTCATCTGGGTCGCGGCGGTGCTGACTTGATCAAGAGCCGCATGTTCGCTGCTGATCAGTTTGTCATTGGTCGCGGCCATACTGGCCATGGCGCGCGCTGCGGAATCGACCTCCCCGGTAACCCGGCCCACCTCGGCAATCAGTGGCTGCAATTTGTCGAGGAAGCGGTTGAAGGCACTGCCAAGCTGGCCCAATTCGTCAGCCGAACGCACCTCGAGGCGCCCCTTCAAATCGCCACCGCCTTCGGCAATTTGTTCGACGCGGCTAAGCAATCGACGCATAGGGCTCAATACGACAAGCGGCAGGGCAACAACGACCAGGATACAGCCGAGCAACCCGACCAGCAGAATTGCGCCCTGATGCATCCCCACTTCCTCGCCATTTTCGATCGCCGCATCCCCTTCGCGATGCGACGCCTGGTCTTCCAGTTCGCCAAGCTTGTCGATCGAATCGCGCATCGCCTCGAACAGGCGCTCACTGTCACCAAAACTCAGCGTACTGGCTGCCTCTGGATTGCCCACGGACAGCTCCAGGACCTGCCGCGAAACCTGCGTCCACTTTGCAAAGGCGTCATTGAACTGAGCAACCAACGCCTGCGCTTCGGCACCCGGCTGCATCGCAGCATATTTCTGCACGCGGTCATAAGCTTGCTTCGCATTCTCCCCATGACTGGCGCTGAGTGCTTTCAGATGTTCGCCGGCATGACCATCAAGCAGGCTTCGCTCGGCTACAAAGGCCTGGTAGAGATCGCGATCAGCATTGAGCAGCAGGCTGATGGCCGGCAAATAACGCTTGGTCAGTTGCGTGCTGGACTCAGTCACCTGGTCAATGCCACGCATACCCGACCAACCCATCAGCACCAGCAACAGCGCCAGGAAAGCAATTGGCAGGGTGATTTTCCAGCGGAAGCCTAGATCGGCAAAGAACCGCAGCATGGGGTGTCACTCCTTTATCGGGGGCATGTCTTAGCTATCGGCTGAGGAGCCATCTGCTAAAGAGACATTAGCTCAATTGTCACGAACCAGTGATTTGCTACTGGGGATCAAACAATGAAATTCTGGTGGCGAGCCCCGCGTCCCACGCTTTCGAGGCCTTGACTCGGCACCAGGCGTCCAACCATGTCTATCGCCCATGACTCCTCAACCGGAAGCGCTCCAATCTCCGAACATTAAATCCCGCATCAGCAGACACCATCACATTTGAAGAGTGCAAAAAGGTCTAATTGGCGTCATTCTTGGAAAACTGTATTTACGCAAACTTCGAAAAGCTTAATATTTCCAAGCCTCGTTCATCATGCCCTGTACTCACTCGTTATTAGTTTCCCAAGCTGATAACAAGGGCTCGACGCCCTTTCACCCGCTCCAACGCAGAGAAACTCAAAAATTAATTTTCTCGCTCTTGAAGACTTCGATCACCGGTCAGCTCTTGGCAGGATGTGCTCAGCAACTATTCAACCAGTCTGCTTAGACCCACATTGGCAAAAAGCGCTGCTACCTCACTAACCCGGCGAATGCTCTCTGTTCTATCGCCTTCTGAAAAGCCGAGGTCGGCATTAAGCCCTTTGCGAACATTGTCTCCGAAGTGTGTAGCACGCGTAACCAGACCTCAGCAGATGAGCCTCCAAGGCCATTGCCAAACTCGACTTCCCGAAAGCCGAGAGGCCCGTCAACTAAAGTACAGCGCCATGGTGCCCCATGTAATGGACGAACTCAGCCTGGGTCATAGGATGGCTGACAGACGTCAAATTATGGTTATTGGCTGGCGAAGTCATAAAAATAGTCTAGCGTCTCACAAAGTTAGTTCGTCTACGCCGAGCATTCTACTTGGCATCGTTTTATTGTGCCCAGTCTAGGGCGTTACCGTTATGACCGGATCATGAGGCATCACCGCCAACTTCTGCCAAGTACCTAGATAGATATTTACTCGGAAAGGAATGGTGCTCCAGGCCCTTCAAGCCACAAATGATTTGCGCACGGCTTTTTTCAAGAAAAACCGTTGATGCCTGGCGCTTATCGATACCGACCCCGACCGCCCGAAGCGACCGCTGGCTGCGCCGCATGGAGTTCGGATCATTTTCAAGGTAATACGATAAAAAGCTGCGTTTTATCGAGTTTAAATGAGGTAGCAGAAATTGCTCTGGCTTGCCCTGTTGATCTGCCGAAAGTATTTTTACAATCCGATTTAGCACTCTCATAGCCTGAAGCTCATAGCTGGTTAGTGAGCGGTTGTGCTGAATACTCTCAGGAGAGCGGGGCCTCAGGGTAAAGCCTGCGTACCCTTCAATCATGTCGTAAAAATGAGTGGGGTCGTCACGTAATAATTCTACGGGAATAACCAGTACATTCGGCGCGCCAAAATGTGAAGAGTAAAGATCGCACAGCCTGGTATAGTTCAGAAGCTCGAGCAACAGAGCACGCCACCGCTCGACAAACACATAAGGGTTTTCAGAGGCACCTTCTTTTACTGCCTGATTGTAATAGCTATCCACAAATGACAATGGGCTTCTTGTCACAATCAGTACTTTAGCTCCGGCTAATTCACGCTTCAGCGCCGCCGCCACCAGGTTCTGGTACGTTTGAATTTCGAGTTGCGTTACGGGGCGCGGGGCCCACCCGCAGAGCTCTTCACTACTCACGAAAGTGGGGGTGTCAGCCAGCAACTGATGTGGCGCTATGCTCGACTCACCCGGCCCGCTCAGATAAGCGTTCAGAGAGGCCGAATGGACGATATTCTGTGCATAGTTGTGCCATTGCAGTACTTGCACGTCGCCCCGCTGCTGTGCCGCAGCCTGAATGTAAGTGGACGCTGCCTTGGGGAGCCCGATGTGAATAAGCTTCATTAGATATCCTGTCGGGGGAGTCTCGAACACTATCGGTGCCCCCTCATGAGTAAATTAGCTACCAGCAGAATTCTGCATGTTTGGGTTTCACCGTCGCAATCTTATCAAACGATCAGTGATGGGGGATATGAATCGCAGCCCCTTCATTTGCGCTGATCTAAATCTCACCTCCCTCCTTTCGTTCCATCCAAAACTCCGATGCCTCGGAAAACTCCATAATTCTGAACCGTAGAGCGCTTTTGACCACGTCGACTTGCACTCGTAATCCCCAAGAGGCTGTAAAAACCGAATATCCAAGAAATTGTTTTCAGACGGCCAACTTAAAATTATTCGATAGCGAATTTACCGCCTGCGCACCGTAGTTTTGGACAAGTAACGGAACCTTATCAGTCAGCACGAGCCAGTCCAGTTCGTGCCCCGGAGACAACCCCACAGCCAAACGAGTTGCGTCGGCCCGGGGAGCAGAACAATTTCGGTCACAGAGTCGCCTAGAGCGGCACGATGCCTGCGTTTTTCGCCCTAAACATACCCTAAACCAAATCCCAGAAACGAAAAAGCCCCTGAAATCTTTAACAATTTCAGGGGCTTAGTCATACACAATAATGGCGGAGAGATAGGGATTTGAACCCTAGGTACTGTCGCCAGTACAACGGATTTCGAATCCGTCCCGTTCGGCCACTCCGGCATCTCTCCAGTGGCGCGCATCATACCAGCACATTCGCCGGAAGCGAACCCCCGAGCGAAATTTTTTCCGTGCTATCAGATGCTTGCGTCGATTACAGCGGTACACCCAGACGCTGGGCGACTTCTTCGTAGGCTTCGATGACATCACCGAGGCCCTGGCGGAAGCGGTCTTTGTCCATTTTCTTCTTGGTGTCCTTGTCCCAGAGACGGCAGCCGTCCGGGCTGAATTCGTCACCCAGGACGATGGAGCCGTCGCTGAACACACCGAACTCCAACTTGAAGTCCACCAGCAGCAGGCCGGCGTCGTCGAACAGCTTGGTCAGCACTTCGTTGACCTTGAGGGACAACTCTTTCATGCGGACCAATTGCTCGGCGGTGCCCCAGCCGAATGCCACGACGTGGGATTCGTTGATGAACGGGTCGCCCTTGGCGTCGTCCTTCAGGAACAGTTCGAAGGTGTAAGGGTTGAGCTTCATGCCCTCTTCCACGCCCAGGCGCTTGACCAGGCTGCCGGCGGCGTAGTTACGCACGACGCATTCGACCGGGATCATGTCCAGCTTCTTGACCAGGCATTCGTTGTCGCCCAGCAGCTTGTCGAACTGGGTCGGCACGCCGGCGGCTTCGAGTTTCTGCATGATGAAGGCGTTGAACTTGTTGTTCACCATGCCCTTGCGGTCGAGCTGTTCGATGCGCTTGCCGTCGAACGCCGAAGTGTCGTTGCGAAACAGCAGGATCAAGCGGTCAGCGTCGTCGGTCTTGTAAACCGATTTGGCTTTGCCGCGGTAGAGTTCTTCACGTTTTTCCATGATGGGCTCCGCTTGGTAAGTAGTGGGCTAGGCGATATGTCGCCAGTCGAGCCCTGAATCTTGATCGGCCAGTTGCAGCCAGTCCGGGTCGCACCCGAGGGTGTCGACAAAACATTGCCGGGCCAGCTGCGGCAGGTTGTTCTTGCTGCTCAGATGGGCCAGGACCAGGTGTTGCAGGCCTTGCCAGCCCAACTCGGCCACCAGGAACGCCGCCTGGTGGTTGTTCAAATGTCCGTGTTCCCCGCCTACCCGCTGCTTGAGGAAATACGGGTAGTACCCGCGCGCCAGCATGTCGCGGCAGTGGTTGGACTCGATCATCAACGCATCGAGATCCCGGTAGCTGTCCATCACCCTGTCGCAATATGAACCCAGGTCAGTGAGCAAGCCGAAACGCCGCTCGCCGTCACTGAACACATACTGCGTCGGCTCCCGGGCATCATGCGCCACACTGACCACGCTGATATCCAGGGCACCAATACGCAGTTGCTCGCCCCCGGCCACGAAACCGGCGGGCTCGATGGGCTTGCGCAGGCCACCCAGCGTCCCACGGCTCAGGTACACCGGCAGATTGTAGCGCCGAGACAGCAAACCCACGCCATGCACGTGATCGGCATGTTCGTGGGTCACCAGTATCGCGCTCAGTTGCGCCGGGTGCACACCCAGGCGCAACAGGCGCCTCTCGGTTTCCCGCAGGGAGAAACCACAATCGACCAGCACATAGGTGCCAGCACTGGCTACAAGCGTGCCGTTGCCCTGGCTACCGCTGCCGAGAACGGCAAAACGCATCGGATCAGCCCAGGTTATCCTGAATCACGCCCAATACCTTGCGGGCCACATCGGCCGGCGCCACGGTGTTGATGTTCTTCTCGACGGTGACCTGGACGTTGTCGCCCACCTTGCTCAGGCGAACCTGATAACGCTCGGCGCGGGCTTCAACCTCTTCCTTGTCCGGCTTGCTGCCGAACAGGCCACTGAAGAAGCCAGGCTTCTCGTCTTTCTTCTCGGCCTTCTCGGCGAGGTTGATGTAGTACAGGCCCAGGCTGCGGTTGATGTCTTCAACCCGCCACTCGCCCTGCTCCAGCGCACGACCAACACTCGACCACGCACGGTCCAGGTCGGAGCCGACGTTGAGCACCGGGTTGCCGCTGCCGTCTTCGCTCAGGCTGACGCGGCTCGGCGCATCGAACTCCTTGGACGCCAGCATCGACACCGAACCACCCTGCTCCGCGTTACGACTCATGCTGGCGAGCATGTCGTCCACCAGTGCAGCGTCGAGGCCGGTATTGACCGAACGGTTGGTGAACGCCACGTCGGCCGTGCTGCCGGCAGGACGCTCGGCGCTGACCACATAAACTTCACTGGTATTGCGCTGCACGCCTGGCTCGATGCGCACTCGCACACGGCTTTCGCTGTCGGCAGCGACGCCGGCGGCGCTCATGCGCTTGGCCATGGCTGCGGACAGCTCATCGGAACGTTGCCAGGTGGTGGTGAATTCGCCAGTCTGCGGGCGTTGTTCGTCCAGGCGGAAGCCGTTGTCCTGGAAGAACTGGATTGCCACGGGCCAGACTTCGGCCGGTGGATGCTGGGCCATGACCCAGCTTGAATCGCCACTCTTTTGCAAGGTGTAGTCGCTGGCATCGGCCATGGCCGACAGCGGCTGCGGACGTGGGACGACGTATTCGCCCTTGACGCTGTCGTCGGCCACGTTGCGCGGGATCGGCAGCAGCGGATCCAGGCGCTTGGCGACGCTGACATCAGGTGGCAGTTGCATCGGTGCAGTCTGTTGCGCTTCCAGGTAATCGCTACCACGGTCGCGGAAGTAACCTTCCGGGCCCCAAATCCATCCGCAGCCACTGGTGCTGGAGATAATCAAGGCAAGTGCGGAAAGTCCGGCCATTCGCTTCATGCGTTGTACTTCCTCAATTAAACCAGGACGCCGGACTGGCGCATGGCCTGCCGCAGCGGTTCGTGACAGGCTTCGCTGAGCCAGGTGAGCGGCAGACGGATGCCTTGGTGCATCAGACCCATTTCGACCAAAGCCCATTTCACCGGAATCGGGTTGGCTTCGAGGAACAGGTCTTTGTGCAGCGGCATCAGTTTTTCGTTGATTGCCCGTGCAGTTTCGGCGTCACCCTTGAGCGCTGCTTCGCACAGGTCGGCCATTTCGCGCGGCGCGACGTTGGCAGTGACGGAAATATTGCCCTTGCCACCCATCAGGATCAGCTCGACCGCGGTCGGATCATCGCCGGACAGGACGATGAAGTCCTGGCTCACGCCATCGAGGATGGCTTTGGCGCGGGTCATGTCGCCGGTGGCTTCCTTGATGCCGATGATGTTCGGGACGGTGGAAAGGCGAATCACGGTCTCGGCCTGCATGTCGCAGGAGGTGCGGCCGGGAACGTTATAGAGGATCTGCGGGATATCGACCGCTTCAGCAATATATTTGAAGTGCTGGTACAAACCTTCCTGGGTCGGCTTGTTGTAGTACGGCACGACCAGCAGGCAGGCGTCGGCGCCGGCTTCCTTGGCGTTGCGGGTCAGCTCGACGGCTTCGCGGGTCGAGTTGGCGCCGGTACCGGCGATAACAGGAATCTTGCCGGCGACCTGCTTGACCACGGCCCGGATGACTTCGATGTGCTCGTTGACATCGAGGGTTGCCGACTCACCGGTGGTACCGACGGCGACAATGGCATGGGTGCCGTTGTTAAGGTGGAAGTCCACGAGTTTGCTGAGGCTGGCCCAGTCAAGACGCCCTTGTGCATCCATGGGTGTGACCAGTGCCACCATACTGCCCGCAATCATGAAACCGCTCCTGCCGGAAAAAGAGAGCGGTAATGGTACTGGCGCCAAGATGCTTGTACAAGCGAACTACCATTCCCCTTGGCGATGGTTTTCGCTACCCTTCAGGCTTTGATCGGTACTGATAAGCTCATTCACCGGTTCCCAGCCTCCGTTTTCGTCGCCACAAGCCCCGATCCTGCGTTTGTCCTGGTGCATTCCCGTCGTTCCCGGAATGCCGCACAACCCCAGGCACAGGGCTTGAGTCGTTCGTTTATCCGGGCCTGACGCCGTGCCGAGCCGCAGAAGTACCGACCGCTCATCGCTTTAGGAATGCTGCATGTCCACCCCCACAGTCCGCGAACAATTCCTTGTTATCAGTGCCCTTGGCGCCAACCCCATGGAGCTGACTAACGTCCTGTGCCGCGCCAGCCATGAAAATCGCTGCGCCGTCGTAACCTCACGCCTGACCCGCCATGGCGAATGCAGTGCGCTCGTGCTCGAAATCTCCGGTAGCTGGGATGCCCTGGCCCGCCTGGAAGGCAGCCTGCCGCTGCTGGCCAAGAAGCACGCCTTCACCGTCAACGTGGTGCGCAGCGCCGCCCTGGAGAACCGTCCCCAGGCCCTGCCCTACGTGGCCTATGTAAGCTCGGCCTACCGGCCGGACATCATCAACGAGCTGTGCCAGTTTTTCATGGACCACCAGGTCGAACTGGAAAACCTGACCTGCGACACCTATCAGGCGCCGCAAACCGGCGGCACCATGCTCAACGCCACGTTCACCGTGACACTGCCGGCCGGTACCCAGATCAGTTGGCTGCGCGATCAGTTCCTGGACTTCGCCGATGCGATGAACCTGGATGCACTGATAGAACCGTGGCGCCCACAAAACCCAATGTAAGGAAGCGTTCATGACCGTTGCCGTCGACCAGCCGGTTACCGATTTCCAGGCGCCCGCCACCAGCGGGCAGACCGTCAGCCTCGCCGCCCTCAAAGGCCAGCAGGTGGTGGTTTACTTCTACCCCAAGGACAGCACTCCGGGCTGCACCACTGAAGGCCAGGGTTTTCGTGACCAGTATGCGCAGTTCAAGGCCGCCAACACCGAAGTGTTCGGCGTCTCCCGGGATAGCCTCAAGTCCCACGAGAACTTTAAGTGCAAGCAGGAATTCCCCTTCGAGCTGATCAGCGACAAGGACGAGGCCGTCTGCCAGTTGTTCGACGTGATCAAGCTGAAAAAGCTGTATGGCAAAGAGTATCTGGGCGTTGATCGCAGCACGTTCCTGATCGACAAGAACGGTGTGCTGCGCCAGGAGTGGCGCGGCGTGAAGGTGCCAGGGCATGTGGAGGCGGTGTTGGCGGCGGCTCAGGCGCTCAACAAGGCCTGACTTTACCCTGGGGCGCTTCAGGCCCTTCGCGAGCAAACCCGCTCCCACAGAGGTTCTGTGATGACCAGGTCACCGCAGATCCAATGTGGGAGCAGGCTTGCTCGCGAAGGAATCATCAGCCTCATCGACTAAACCAGATTGACCGCTACAACAACGGCGCCACCACCGGTTCCTTGCTCGGCCACGCATCCAGCACCGCCTTGAACAGCGTCGCCAGGGGAATCGCAAAAAACACTCCCCAGAAGCCCCACAACCCGCCAAACAGCAACACCGCGCAGATAATTGCCACCGGATGCAGGTTCACCGCCTCGGAGAACAGCAGTGGCACCAGCACGTTGCCGTCCAGCGTCTGAATGATCCCGTAGACCGCCATCAGATAAATGAACTGGTCGCTCCAGCCCCACTGGAACAGCGCAATCAGTGCCACTGGCACAGTCACGACCACGGTACCGACGTAGGGCACCACCACCGAAACGCCCACCAGCAGTGCCAACAGGGCGGAATAATTGAGCCCCAGGGCCACGAAACCGACGTAGGTCGCCGCGCCGCAGATGAAAATCTCGATGACTTTTCCGCGAATGTAATTGGCGATCTGGCGATTCATCTCCTGGGCGACCCGGGTAATCAGCGCCCGCTCACGGGGCAGGTAGCCACGGACCCAGCGCCCGATCATTTGCCGATCCTTGAGGAAGAAAAACACCAGAATCGGCACCAGCACCAGGTAGATCATGATGTTCACCAACAGCGGTAGACTGGACAGCGAAAACGTCAACGCCCACTGGCCGAACTTGCCGATCTGGCCACGCACCACTTCGATGGTCTGCAACACCTGCTCGTCGGATACCAGGTGCGGGTAGCGCTCGGGGAGCAGTAACAGCAGGGATTGCCATTTCGCGAGCATCCCCGGCAGTTCGTTGAACAACGTCACCAACTGGTGCCAGAGCAGCGGTACGATCACCACGATGAACACCACCAACAAACCCATGAACAGGGCGAACACCAGCCCGACCGCCACGCTGCCGGGTAGTCGCAGACGCTCCAGCGTCGTGACCAGGCCTTGCATCAGATACGCCAGCACCATCCCGGCCAGCACGGGTGCCAGCATGCCGCCCAAGGTGAGGACTGCCGTAAAGGCCAGGAACAGCAGCACTGCCAGCACCACGGCCTCTTCGTCGGAGAAGTAGCGCTGGATCCAGTCGCGTAACACTTTGAACATTAAAAATCCTTAAGAAACGCAGTCGATTTTCAGGCTTTCTTCAGCCAGTAACGGTAGATGCCGTTATCGTCTTCTTCACGCAGCAGCGTATGACCGGCCAGCCGGGCGAAGGTGCGGAAGTCGCGCTGGGAACCCGCGTCCGTCGCGGTCACCTTGAGCACGGCACCGCTGGCCAGACGATTGAGTTCCAGCTTGGCCTTGAGCAACGGCAACGGACAATTCAGGCCGCTGGCGTCCAATTCGGCATCGTGGGCTACAGCATCGGTCATCGGTTCGCTCCGCAGCAGGTGGTTGAGCGGCTTAGAATATCTGGTCCCGGGCCCGGTGTCCGGCTACAGTAGGGTCTTTGTCGACTAAGGCTTCGTGCATGACATTTCTGCGCCCTACCCTGCTGACGCTTGCCTGCCTGCTTGCCTCACCAGGCTTCGCCGACGACTTGCCGTCACTTGGCGACGCCAGTTCTGCCATCGTCTCGCCGGAACAGGAACACCAGTTGGGCCGCGCCTGGCTGGCCCTGCTGCGCAGCCAGGTTTCACAGCTCAACGATCCACAGCTCAAGGACTACGTCGAGTCCAGCGTCTACAAACTGGTGGAGACCAGCCAGGTCAACGATCGGCGCCTGGAGTTCATTCTGATCAACAGCCCACAGCTCAACGCCTTTGCCGCTCCTGGCGGCATTGTCGGGGTCAACGGTGGCCTGTTCCTCAACGCACAGACCGAAGGCGAGTACGCTTCGGTCATGGCCCACGAACTGGCCCACTTGTCGCAACGCCACTTTGCCCGCGGCGTCGAAGCCCAGCAACGCATGCAGGTGCCAATGATGGCAGCGCTGCTGGCCGGTATCGTGATAGCCGCCGCCGGTGGCGGTGACGCCGGGATCGCGGCCATTGCCGGGACCCAGGCGGCCGCCATCCAGGAGCAACGGCGCTTCTCTCGCCAGAACGAACAGGAAGCCGACCGCATCGGTATCCAGAACCTGGAGAAAGCCGGCTACGATCCGCGATCCATGCCAACCATGTTCGAGCGCCTGATGCGCCAGTATCGTTTTGACGCCAAACCACCCGAATTCCTGCTGACTCACCCGGTGACCGAATCGCGGATCGCCGACACCCGTAACCGCGCCGAACAGGCCAGGCCGGGCGGTATCGAGGACAGCATGCGCTATCAACTGATTCGCGCCCGGGTCCAACTGACCTATGAAGAGACCCCGGGCCTGGGCGCCAAGCGCTTCCGGGCGCAACTGGATGAGAACCCAAAGAACGACGTGGCTCGCTATGGCCTGGCGATTGCGCAGATCAAGGGTGGCCAGTTGAATGAAGCCAGGGAGAACCTCAAGCCGCTGCTGGCCAAATCGCCCAACGAGATCATCTACAACCTGGCCCAGGTGGATCTGGACATCACCAGCAACAAGCTGGCCGACGCTCAATCTCGCGTCGACCGGATGCTCAGCCAATACCCGGGCAACTACCCGCTCAATCAGGTGCGCGTCGACCTGCTGCTCAAGCAGAACCGCCCCGCCGACGCCGAGAAAGCCCTGGAGAGCCTGCTCAAGACCCGCCCGGACGACCCGGACATCTGGTACATGGTGGCCGAGACCCGTGGTCTGTCGGGCAATATCATCGGCTTGCACCAGGCGCGTGCCGAGTACTTCGCCCTGGTGGGCGATTACCGCCAGGCCATCCAGCAACTGGACTTCGCCAAACGCCGTGCTGGCACCAATTTCCCGCTGTCGTCACGCATCGATGCCCGCCAGCGAGAGCTCATGGAGCAGGAACGCATGGTCAAGGACATGATGGGCTGAGTATTCAGCGCGCACAAAAAAACCGCCTCTATCGAGGCGGTTTTTTATTGAGCCGCTAACCGGTCATTCGGCCAGCTTGAAGGTGATGAAGCTCGCACGTCCCTGACGCAGAACCCGCATCGACACCGAACGATTCTTCGGCAGTGCCTTGGCTATATCAGTAAATTCCTTGGCGGAACTGATTGCCTGGTTGTTCAGGTGCGTGATGATGTCACCCGGCTGCAGGCCGATCAGGGCGGCAGGACCTTCTTGCACCTCCTTGATCACTACGCCCCCTTGGAGCTCCAGAGTACGCTTCTGCTCCTCGGTAAGCTCCGCCACAGCCACGCCCAGGCGGTTGCTGCTGCGCTCGACACCGGACTTAGGCAGCGAATCCAGCTCCTTGCCTTCTTCAGGGATGGCGCCGACGGTCAATTCGACGTTCTTGCGCTTGCCCTCGCGAATCACTTCCAAATTGGCCTTGGCACCGGCTTTGAGAGCGCCAACCAAGTGCGGCAGGTCGGCGGACATGACGATCGGCTGATCATTCATGCTCAGAATCACGTCACCCACTTGCAGGCCACCCTTGGCAGCTGGCCCACCTTCCTGGATCTGCGCCACCAGCGCACCGGCTGGTTTCTCCAGCCCAAACGACTCGGCCAGGTCCTTGTTCACTTCCTGGATGACCACGCCCAACCAGCCGCGGCTGACCTTGCCTTCGCTTTTCAGTTGGTTGGAGACGTCCATCGCCACATCGATTGGAATGGCGAAGGACACGCCCATGAAGCCACCCGAACGGGTGTAGATCTGGGAGTTGATACCCACCACTTCACCGGCGAGGTTGAACAGCGGACCACCGGAGTTACCCGGGTTGATCGGCACGTCGGTCTGGATGAACGGCACGTAGTTTTCGTTCGGCAGGCTGCGGCCGATGGCACTGACGATACCTTGGGTCACGGTGTGGTCGAAGCCGAACGGCGAACCGATCGCCACCACCCACTGGCCGGCTTTCAAGTCTTGGGATTTGCCCAACTTGAGTACTGGCAGGTCCTTGCCTTCGATTTTCAGCAGCGCCACGTCGGAGCGTGGGTCGGTGCCAATCAGCTTGGCCTTGAGCTCACTGCGATCGGCCAGACGCACCAGGATCTCATCGGCATCGGCGATCACATGGTTATTGGTCAGAATGTAACCATCGGGCGAGATAATGAAGCCCGAGCCCAGGGACTGCGCTTCACGCTGGCGGCCACCGCCGGGTGAACGCGGCTGCTGCGGCATGCCGCGCTCGAAGAACTCGCGCAGCATCGGCGGCAAACCTTCCAGGTCAGGCATCTGTTGGTCCGATACGCGGCGATCCGGCAGTTTCTGGGTCGTGCTGATGTTCACCACCGCAGGCGAGGCCTGTTCAACCAGTTGCGTGAAGTCAGGCAATTCGACCGCTACCGCAGGAACGGCCTGACCGAGCACCAGCACGGTGGCAAAAATGGAGAGATAGGTTTTCAAGCGTGGTATCGACATACGGCTCCCGTTACGACGAGCATGGTTAAGCGATATGGAGCAAGAAACACCAAGGCAAGATACGCCGGTATTTTTGTTCCGGGAACAGACAAGGCCAGAGCCGAGCGGCTCTGACCTATAGAAAAAAACAGGAAGTTTTGCAAATGAAAATGCTGACAGGAAGTTTCGGCATTTCGATCAAGCCCTGGCGTTATCAGCCTCTTGCGCAATCGAACCACCCAAACAGCACGTTACTGAGTCGCCGTAACGTCGGAACGCATGGAGAGCGCGATCCGTTCCGCCGTCCCGATCGGAATCTCGCCAACCACCGTGACCATCATTTCGCCTTGAGGCGTCGTAAGGCGACGAGAGACGGCAGCCGTCGGGCCAAGTTGAGTGCGCGTATCGGTGACGGTGGCGCCGTTCAACGGCTCGAGGAACACCGAGAAGCGAGCCAGGCCGTCGTCATACATCAGGCTATTGACCTGGACCTGGGTGTCCGGATCCTTGCGCGCGGTGCTGCTGGCCAATTCGAAACCGGGTGGAAGCCAGTCCGAATGCCAGGCAGTTTTCACTGCATCGGTCTTATCAGGTTCCTGTGCAACAGCCTTGCAGTCCGCACTGGCTTGCAGCTCGCCGTCCGAGGGGTCGGCAATATTCAAGCGAGTGAACTGGAAGCGTTCGAGCAATTGGCCTTTGTCATTGAGCAACAACGACTTGAGCGGCAGGCCAGTCTCTTTGTCCAGATGCAGCTCAAAACCATAGCGATGCTGGTCCTTGGGCGTCACAGCCACAATGACCGCCTGACGCCCGGCCACGCGTGACTTGCCAATGACGGCCAGGTCATACCAATTCTTGAGTTTTTGCGGATCAAGCGCACGTGCTGTGCCGTCAGGCGTATTGCCCAGCCCTGCGATCAAGGAGCCGCTGACGCATTGAGTATGCCCATCAATGCGTACGACTTCCTGTGCCGAGCCATCGAGCTGGAGTAACCGCTCGCGGACTTTGCCATTCTGGACACGATGCCAGATGTTATGGGTAGAAAAACTACCGTTGCGCTCGTAAACGAAAGTGCCCTGGAAGCTTTGCTGTTGCTCGGCTTGACTCAGACGATTCAACCAGTCTTGAGCCTCACCGGCATAGGCTGGAACCGCACACCAGCCACCAAGCAGAAGCGTGAATAGAGGTATGGCGCGCAATGGTCTTCCTTACTCTGTTAACGGTTTTCCAAACTGGCTGCACGGGCGTAAGGCAGCGCGCTTTCAGTACCTTTCAAGGCAGCTTGCTGAGCATGCTGACGCAGGTAGTTGGGCAGACGCTGATCATGCCAGCCTGGTTGGCCTTGCAGAACACCGTTGACCATTGGGCCTGCGGCTTCCGAACCTTCGCTGTAACCGGCCAGTACCGCTGGGCCTTTGACCTGTGGAGCGGCCAGGCCGGGCTGGGTGGACTGCTGCGCCATCTGCACGCCGGCAATCTCATCCTGGTTGTACAGACGTACACCGGCCAAAACGGCTACGGTAACCGAGGCGGCAACTGCCAGGCGACCCAGGCTGCGCCATGGTCCGCGGGAAGCTTTTGCCGGTACGGCTTCGTCAGCCAATGCAGCAGAAACGGCCGCAGCGATGTCCAGGCGAGGAAGCAGCAAGTCCTTGTGCATAACAGCCCGGGCGATCTGGTAACGAGCCCAGGTCTCACGGGTTTCAACATCGTCGAAGGCATTCAATACCCGACGCAATTCCAGTTCGTCCGCTTCGTTATCCATCACTGCGGACAGCGATTCCTGCAGGGCTTCACGACTCATGGCGTTCCTCTCTTGGCTGTCGCCGCTGTCTCAGTTTTCCTGCAACAAAGGTTGCAGGGCTTTGTCGATGGCCTCCCGGGCGCGGAAAATCCGGGAGCGCACGGTACCCACCGGACATTGCATGACGCTCGCAATGTCTTCGTAACTCAGACCGTCAAACTCACGTAAAGTTAAAGCCGTACGCAAATCTTCGGGTAATTGCTGGATGGTTCGATGGACAGTGCCCTCAATCTCATCCCGCAGCAACGCTCGTTCCGGTGATTCGAGATCCTTGAGGCCATGATCGCCGTCATAGAACTCCGCATCTTCAGAACTCACATCGCTATCCGGCGGCCGGCGGCCGCGTGAAACCAGATAGTTTTTCGCCGTGTTAATGGCGATGCGGTAAAGCCACGTGTAAAACGCGCTGTCCCCGCGGAAATTACCAAGTGCGCGGTAGGCCTTGATGAAGGCTTCCTGAGCAACATCTTGCGCTTCATGGGTGTCGTGCACGAAACGCACGATCAACCCGAGAATTTTGTGCTGGTATTTCAGCACTAACAGATCGAAAGCTCGCTTGTCGCCGCGTTGTACGCGCTCGACCAGCTGCTGATCCTCTTCCTGGGTTAGCATGAACACTCCTCGATAAGCTCGAAGGAGGCTTGCATTACTAATTGACCGGGCTTGCAAACATAGACTCGGGCTTTTCGCAAAAGTTCTCCCCCTTTCAAGCAAGTTTCCGGCGCGCTCTGATCTCGGCACGCACGAAAAACGCAGCGCGAGATTCCCCGGCTGCGCGAATAATCTGTCGCCGGGCCTGTCGGCAGAGACTCCAATCGAAATCTTGCACCAACCCGACGCTGCTCCCTTTTGCAGACAACCGTCTATTGAACGTAGGCGTGCAGCAAAAGTTCCCGCTATTTATAGCTCTGTGAATTGAACATTGGGCAACCGTGACGAGATAAACAGTGTTCTGTCCTCGAAAAGGCCGCCTTATCGCCCATCCAGCGAAATCGTGATCCGACGAAGCGTGCCGCTTTTGCGTCACGCTGGTTTCACATTGCCATGAATGCCCGGCTATTGTGCCGATCCCCCCCTCTATATACTAGTGGGCTGCGTGGCTGCCTGACCCGTTAAAGCGGTGTCTTGCGCCAACCCCGACCCGGGTCGCTTTGAGCGGAAACCTTCCAAATGAGCCAACAGTTTCAACACGATGTTCTGGTAATCGGCAGCGGCGCCGCCGGATTGAGCCTTGCCCTGACTTTGCCCGAGCATCTGCGTATTGCAGTACTGAGCAAAGGCGACCTGGCCAACGGTTCGACATTCTGGGCCCAGGGTGGCGTCGCCGCTGTGCTGGATGACACCGACACCATTGAGTCCCACGTCGAAGATACCCTCAACGCCGGCGGAGGCCTGTGCAACCCAGAAGCGGTGCGCTTCACCGTCGAGCACAGCCGGGAAGCCATCCAGTGGCTGATCGACCAGGGCGTGCCGTTCACCCGTGACGAGCAATCCGGCACCGAGGACGGCGGTTTCGAGTTTCATTTGACTCGCGAAGGCGGCCACAGTCATCGGCGCATCATTCACGCGGCTGATGCCACCGGTGCGGCGATCTTCAAGACCCTGCTCGCCCAAGCCCGGCAACGGCCGAACATCGAGTTGCTGGAACAGCGCGTCGCGGTTGACCTGATCACCGAAAAGCGCCTGGGCCTGGACGGCGATCGTTGCCTGGGCGCCTACGTGCTCAATCGCGGCACCGGCGAAGTCGACACCTACGGCGCGCGCTTCGTGATCCTGGCCTCCGGTGGCGCAGCGAAAGTCTACCTCTATACCAGTAACCCCGACGGCGCCTGCGGTGACGGCATTGCCATGGCCTGGCGCTCGGGTTGCCGGGTGGCGAACCTGGAGTTCAATCAATTTCACCCCACCTGCCTTTATCACCCACTGGCCAAGAGCTTCCTGGTGACCGAGGCCCTGCGTGGCGAAGGCGCTCACTTGAAGCTGCCCAACGGCGAACGCTTCATGCAACGCTTCGATCCGCGCGCCGAACTGGCGCCACGGGACATCGTCGCCCGGGCCATCGACCATGAAATGAAGCGCCTGGGCATCGATTGCGTTTACCTGGACATCAGCCACAAGCCCGAAGCGTTCATCAAGAGTCACTTCCCGACGGTGTACGAGCGCTGCCTGGAGTTTTCCATCGACATCACCAAGCAACCGATTCCGGTGGTACCGGCGGCGCATTACACCTGCGGTGGCGTGATGGTCGACCAGCAGGGTCGCACCGACGTGCCTGGCCTGTATGCCATTGGCGAAACCAGCTTCACCGGCCTGCACGGCGCCAACCGCATGGCCAGCAACTCGCTGCTGGAATGTTTCGTCTATGCGCGCTCGGCAGCGGCAGACATTCTTGAACAGTTGCCGCAGATCGCCATTCCTGCCGCCCTGCCCTCTTGGGATGCCAGTCAGGTCACCGATTCGGATGAAGACGTGATCATTGCGCACAACTGGGACGAGTTGCGGCGTTTCATGTGGGACTATGTCGGCATCGTGCGCACCAACAAGCGCCTGCAAAGGGCGCAGCATCGAGTGCGCCTGCTGCTCGATGAAATCGATGAGTTCTACAGCAACTATAAGGTCAGCCGCGACCTGATCGAACTGCGCAATCTGGCCCAGGTGGCCGAGTTGATGATCCGCTCGGCCATGGAGCGCAAGGAAAGCCGGGGACTGCATTACACCCTCGACTACCCGAACCTGCTGCCCGAGGCGCTGGACACTATCCTGGTGCCGCCCACCTACGCCGACTGAACCTGAGCCGTACCCGCAGGCGCCGATGTTCATCCGGCGCCAGCGCGTCGCGGGGCACGCACAGCGAGCGGACCCGCCGTTCATCCTGCAAGCGAAAACGCAACACGACGATCATCGGCAGGGCCAGGCTGTCGGGGCGCAACTGCACCGGCTGCCAGCCATGGGCTCTGTTCCAGAGCTGCCAGCCAGCGGCATCACGACGCAAGCCGCAAAAGGCGCGGCGATGGGTCAGTAATAGATGTCGCGGTATCGTCCAGGCGCCATGGGCCAGGCACAGCGCAACACCGAGCGCCGCGAACCAGAACGGAATGGACAGCAAAAGCAACGAACCCAGGGCGAACACCTGGGCCAGGAGATAGGCCGCCAGCAGTTGCCCGGAGGCCTGCCAGCGGCATTCAAAGCGACTACTTGGGCTGGACACGGTCCAAAATCATCCGGACCATGCGCTGCAGCTCTGGGTCCTCGGATTCGCTGCGCTCCATGAACCAGCCGAACATGTCCTGATCCTCGCATTCGAGCAGGCGGACGTAGCACGCACGGTCCACTTCATTGAGATGGGGATAAACCTCTTTCACGAACGGTACCAGCAACACGTCCAGCTCAAGCATGCCCCGGCGGCTGTGCCAGTAGAGGCGATTCAGTTCAACATCTTCGACCATGGAGCGCTCCTCAAATAGAGCGCAAGTATACAGGCCCCGCCGTGGTGGAACAGACAGCTTTGTCGGGCACTACCGATCCTTTGTGAACTACCCATTTCAAGGGCGCCACCTTATGATGTGTACCAGACTTTTTACCCTGCGATGACCCATGGCTGATTCCGCTTTTTTTTGCACCCTGTCCCACGAAGGCGTTCTCGCAGTCCGCGGCGTGGATGCCGGCAAATTCCTGCAAGGTCAACTGACCTGCAACCTCAACTACCTGAGCGACAGCCGGGCCAGCCTCGGCGCCCGCTGTACCCAGAAAGGCCGGATGCAATCGAGTTTCCGTATCCTGCTAGAAGGCGACGGCGTGTTGATGGCCATGGCCAACGAACTGCTCGAGCCGCAACTGGCCGACCTGAAAAAATACGCGGTGTTCTCCAAATCCAAACTCACCGATGAAAGCGCCGCCTGGGTTCGCTTCGGCCTGGGAGACGCCGATAAGGCGCTGACCAGTCTGGGCCTGGAGCTGCCGGCCGACACCGACAGCGTGGCTCGCCATGAATCCTTGATCGCCATCCGCGTCTCGCCCGGTCGCGCCGAGCTGTGGGCCCCCGCCGGACAGGCAGAAACGCTGAAATCGCGACTGGGCGCAACATTGGCCGAGGCGGACCTGAACCTATGGTTGCTGGGCCAGATCCGCGCAGGGATCGGCCAGGTCATGCCGGCCACCCGCGAATTATTCATCCCGCAGATGCTCAACCTGCAAGCCGTCGGCGGCGTGAGTTTCAAGAAGGGTTGCTACACCGGCCAGGAAATCGTTGCCCGCATGCAGTACCTGGGCAAGCTCAAGCGACGCCTGTATCGCCTGCAACTGGACGCCAGCGAACTGCCCGAGCCCGGCACCGCACTGTTCTCTCCCACTCACGGCAGTTCCATAGGCGAAGTGGTGATTGCCGCTCGCGCCGAGCGAAACATTGAACTGCTGGCGGTGTTGCAGGCCGAAGCAGCAGAGGATGGCAATCTTCACCTCGGTGCATTGGAAGGCCCGGCCTTGCAGTTGCTGGACCTGCCTTACGAGCTGGACCGTGACCGCGAAATCCAGCGCTGATCGCAGCATTTGTCGCAACACCCTAGAGAATCGAAATGAGCGATTTGGCGGATAAGGTCCAACGGGATTTGGTGCAGGCCATCGATAACGATGATCTGGTTCTGCCAACATTACCGGAAGTGGCCCTGCAGATTCGCCGGGCCGCCGAAGACCCGGAAATCAGCGTCAGCAACCTGAGCAAAGTAATCGGCCGCGACACAGCCCTCTCGGCACGCCTGATCAAAGTGGTCAACAGCCCGCTGCTGCGCGCCACCCAGGAAGTCACTGACCTGCACACAGCCATTACTCGGCTGGGGGTCAACTACAGCAGCAACCTGGCCATCGGCCTGGTCATGGAGCAGATATTCCATGCCCGCTCCGAGGTGGTGGAACAGAAGATGCGCGAAGTCTGGCGCAAAAGCCTGGAGATCGCCGGCGTCAGCTATGCGTTGTGTCGTGGTTATACGCAACTCAAGCCCGACCAGGCTGCACTCGGCGGACTGGTGCACCAGATCGGCGTACTGCCGATCCTGACGTATGCACAAGACAACAATGAATTGCTCTCGGACCCGGTCAGCCTCAATCATGTCATCGAAACCATTCACCCCGTGCTGGGAGACAAGCTGCTCAGCGTCTGGGAGTTTCCAGAGCGGTTGGTGAAGCTGCCGGGGCAGTATCTGGATTTCGACCGGGATTCGAAGCAAATCGATTATGTCGACCTGGTGCAGGTCGCAGCGCTGTATTGCTACAAGGACACCGACCATCCCCTCAGCAAAATTGATGTATTCGCGGTGCCGGCCTTCAAGAAGCTGGGAATCGATCCGGACAACAAGGGTCGCTGCGCGGATATCGAAGAAGCGCGGACGATGTTTTACTAGAACGACTTGAAGTCGCAAAACGCTTCTGTGGCGAGGGAGCTTGCTCCCTCGCCACAGGGTTCTGCATTGCCCATCTATCCTCAGATTCGACTCTGGATCACTCTGAACCTGCGATAAAACTCACCCGCACCTTCAACCCACTTTCCTGCCCATCATGCAAGGTGATCTGCGCCAGGTGGGCGCGGCAGATTTCACCGACGATCGCCAACCCGAGGCCTGAACCGGCCACTTGCTGGTTGCGTCGGTAAAAGCGTTCGAACACCCGATCCCGTTCATGCAGAGGGATGCCTGGCCCGTCATCCTCGACTTCCAGCACCGCTGGCGCCATGACCCGCAGGATCACGTTGCCACCCGGCGGTGTATGGGCCAGGGCGTTGTCCACCAGATTGCTCAACAGCTCATTCAGCAAAGTCGGCTCGCCCCGCAGCCATACCGGCTCGTCGGCCTCCAGGGCCAGTGCCACACCTCGGGCATGGGCCAGCGGGGCCATGGCCATGCCCAGCTCACGGGCCAGTTGGCTGAGATCAAGCAGTTGCGCGCCGCCCTCGGCGATGGCCCGGGCGCCGTTTTCCACGCGCGCCAGGGACAGCAACTGGTTGGCCAGATGGGTCAGCCGATCGGTCCCCTGTGCCGCGGTTTCCAGGGTCTCACGCCAGGTCGCCGGTTCACTGGCGCGCAAGCCAAGTTCAAGACGCGCCTTGAGCGCAGCCAGGGGCGTGCGCAGTTCATGGGCGGCATCGGCAATGAATTGCGCCTGGCGCTCAAATTGCCCGCGCAAACGCTCAGTGAAATGGTTGAGGGCGCGCACCAGGGGCCAGAGTTCATGCTGGACTTCCACCAGCGGCAATGGCCGTAGATCGTCTGGCTGGCGCTCCTCCACCGCCGTACGCAGGCGTTCCAGCGGGCGCAGCGCGGCACTGACCGCGAACCACACCAGCAACAGCGCGCCCACGGCCAGCATGCCCAGGCGCAACAGCGTGTCGGCCATGAGGCTGCGCGCCATGCTGACCCGCGCCTCTTCAGTTTCCGCCACACGAATTTCCGCCATGCCATTCATGTTCGGCTCGCTCACCGCCTTGAGCAGGCTCACCACCCGCACGTTCTGGCCCTGATAACTGGCGTTGTAGAAGCGTGCCAGGGCTGGATAATCGTCCGTGCGCGGCGTGCCAGGCGGCGGGCCAGGAAGATTTTCGTAGCCGGAAATCAGCTTCTTATTGATGTCATTGACCTGGTAATAGATGCGTCCGGCGCTGTCATAGGCAAACGTGTCCAGGGCCACGTAAGGCACATCGGCGCTGAGGCTGCCGTCGCGCTGCGAAAGGCCGGCGGCGATGGTCCGGGCCGAGGCCAGCAGGGTTCGATCGTAGGCGGTATCCGCAGCCTCGCGACCGTTCCAATAGGCGCTCAAGCCGCTGGCGAGCATCAGCACCACCAACAACAGCGCCAGGTTCCTGAGCAGCCGCCAGCGCAGGCTGTCGGGCTTATGCATCACGGTTTTCCAGCAGGTAGCCCAGGCCGCGGAACGTCACGATGGCCACGGCATGGCCGTCGAGCTTCTTGCGCAAGCGGTGGATGTAGATTTCGATGGCATCGGGGCTGGCTTCTTCGTCCAGGCCGAACACCTGGGCCGCCACCTGCTCCTTGCTCATCACCCGCCCTGGCCGGGCGATCAACGCCTCCAGCACGGCCTGCTCACGTGACGTCAGGGTCAGCAGTTCGTCGTCGAGGGTGAAACGGCGGGTATCCAGGTCATAGACCAGCCCACCACAGCGCTGCTGGCGCTCGCCCCCCAAGACGCTGCGACGCAGTAACGCCTTGACCCGCGCTTCAAGCTCCGTGAGCTCGAATGGCTTGGCCAAGTAATCGTCGGCTCCCAGGTTCAGGCCATGGACCCGGTCCTTGACGTCACTGCGCGCGGTCAGCATCAACACCGGCAGGGTCTTGCCCCGGGACCGCAAACGCGCCAGCACCTCGAAGCCATCCATGCGCGGCAGCCCCACATCGAGGATCGCCACGGCGTACTCCTCACTGCTCAAGGCCAGGTCAGCCGCCACCCCGTCGTGCAACACATCAACGGTCAAACCGGTGCTCTTGAGCGCCTGAGCTACACTTTCGGCGAGCTGCAGATGGTCTTCGACGAGCAGAACACGCATGGATTTTTCCTCGATTCAGGGATGGTCGACGCCATTCTTTGGCGCGGAGTTTACAGCCGCATCCGCCGCTGTGAAGGCAAAAAACATTCTGAAAGCTTCTGAAAGGTTAGCGAAAGGTTGAGCCATTAGAGTCCCTTTACGGATAGTTTCGACTGCCCGCCGCGACGCCCGATCGCGAATGAAAAATGCCACGAAGCGTTTTCGTCCTAATAAGAAAAATAAAAGCGGAGTATTCACCATGCTGTCCATGCAGCTCCAGGCCCCAGCGCCTGCTCGCCCTTCTCGCTTGAACCAGACCGCCTTGAGCGATGTCGCCCCGCATTCAATTCCGGTAACGACCTGCGCGCCCCATCAACGATGACTTGGGCGGGGATCCGTCAACGACAATTTTTCACCACGCACAACAACAATTCCTGTGGAGACAACAATGAACCTATCACTGCGTAAAGTAGCCTTGGCCGCCGGATGCCTGATGTTCGCCGGGCAGTTGCTCGCCGAACCGAAGCGCCCTGAATGCATCGCACCGGCCTCCCCTGGCGGCGGCTTCGACCTGACCTGCAAGCTGGCGCAAAGCGCACTGGTCAACCAAAAGCTGCTGACCAAGCCAATGCGCGTCACCTACATGCCGGGCGGTGTCGGCGCGGTGGCTTACAACGCAGTGGTCGCCCAGCGCCCGGCCGACGCCGGCACACTGGTGGCCTGGTCCAGCGGCTCGCTATTGAACCTGGCCCAGGGCAAGTTCGGTCGTTTTGACGAAAGCGCCGTGCGCTGGCTGGCAGCCGTTGGCACCAGTTATGGTGCTATCGCCGTGAAAAGCGACTCGCCCTACAAGAATCTCGACGATCTGGTCCAGGCCCTGAAGAAAGATCCAGGCTCGGTGGTGATTGGTTCGGGCGGCACCGTGGGCAGTCAGGACTGGATGCAGACCGCACTCATCGCCAAAGCCGCCGGCATCAACCCGCGCGACCTGCGTTACGTCGCCCTCGAAGGCGGCGGTGAAATTGCCACCGCGCTGCTGGGCGGCCACATCCAGGTGGGCAGTACCGATATCTCCGACTCCATGCCCCACATCCAGAGCGGTGACATGCGCCTGCTGGCCGTGTTTGCCGAGAAGCGCATCGACGAGCCGGAAATGAAAGACATTCCGACCGCCAAGGAACAAGGCTACGACATCGTCTGGCCGGTGGTTCGCGGCTTCTACCTCGGGCCAAAGGTCAGCGACGAAGACTATGCCTGGTGGAAAGACGCTTTCGACAAGCTGCTGGCTTCCGAAGAGTTCGCCAAGCTGCGTGACCAGCGCGAGCTGTTCCCGTTCGCCATGACCGGCCCGGAACTGGACACCTACGTGAAGAAGCAAGTGGCTGATTACAAGGTGCTGGCCAAAGAGTTCGGCCTGATCCAGTAACCGTCTCTGTTCTCGCGGCGGCGCTGGTACTGTCAGCGCCGCCCAGGAGTTAGTCATGCTCACCATCCAACGTATTTTTGCCGCGGTGCTGCTGCTGGTTTGTATCGGCCTGGCGCTGATGGCCTGGCCGTATCAGGCTGCCTTTTCCTATGAACCGGTCGGCCCGCGCGCCTTTCCATTATTGATCCTGGGACTGATGGGCCTGGCGCTGCTGTACATGCTGTTTCGCCCTACGCCCGTCGTGCACAGCGACGACGACCCGCAACTGGACCGCGAAACCCTGCAGAAGATCGGCATTTGCGTAGTGCTGTTGCTGGTCTTCGCCGGGACCTTCGAACCCCTGGGCTTCATCGTCGCCAGCATCCTGATCGGCGTGCCGATGGCCCGCCTGTACGGCGGCCGCTGGGTGCCGAGCGTGGTGATCATCAGCCTGATGGCCATCGGTCTCTACCTGTTGTTCGACAAGCTGATGGACGTGCCGCTGCCCCTGGGCCTGCTCGACGTCCTGGAGAATTGATATGGATACCCTGAATTATCTCGGCCAGGGTTTTGGCGTTGCACTGACCCCCTACAACCTCGTCACCGCACTGACCGGCACCCTGATCGGCACCGTGGTCGGCCTGCTGCCGGGCCTGGGCCCGATCAACGGCGTGGCGCTGCTGATCCCGATCGCCTTCGCGCTGGGGCTGCCGCCGGAATCGGCGCTAATCCTGTTGGCGGCGGTGTACCTGGGGTGCGAATACGGTGGACGTATCAGCTCGATCCTGCTCAACATCCCCGGTGAAGCCTCCACCGTAATGACCACCCTCGACGGCTACCCGATGGCGCGTCAGGGCCTGGCCGGGGTGGCGTTGTCGCTGTCAGCGTGGAGTTCGTTCATCGGCGCGTTCATCGCCACCTGCGGCATGGTGTTGTTCGCACCGCTGCTGGCCAAATGGGCGATTGCGTTCGGGCCGGCGGAATACTTCGTCCTGATGGTGTTCGCCATTGTCTGCCTCGGCGGCATGGCCGGCGACCGACCGCTCAAGACCTTCATCGCGGCGCTGATCGGCCTGTTCCTGTCCAGTGTCGGGATCGATGCCAACAGCGGCGTCTACCGCTTCACCGGTGACAACATCCACCTGACCGACGGAATTCAGTTCGTCGTGCTGGTGTTGGGCTTGTTCTCCATCAGTGAAATCCTGTTGCTGCTGGAGAAAACCCATCGCGGCCAGGAAGCGGTGGAAGCTACCGGGCGGATGATGTTCAACGTCAAGGAAGCGGCCTCGGTGTTCTGGGTGAACATCCGCTGCGGCGTGCTCGGTTTCATCATGGGCGTATTGCCTGGCGCGGGCGCGACCCTGGCCAGTGCCGTGGCCTACATGACTGAAAAACGCATCGCCGGCACCAGTGGCACGTTCGGCCAGGGCGACAAGCGCGGCCTCGCCGCCCCGGAAACCGCCATTGGTGGCGCGGCCTGCGGTGCGCTGGTACCGATGCTGACCCTCGGCGTGCCCGGCTCGGGCACCACGGCGGTAATGATCGGCGCCCTGTCGCTGTACAACATCACCCCCGGTCCCCTGCTGTTCCAGCAACAGCCGGATATCGTCTGGGGCCTGATCGCGTCGTTGTTCGTCGCCAACATCATGCTGGTGATCCTCAACATCCCGATGATCCGCATCTTCACCCGCATCCTGGCCGTGCCGAACTGGGCATTGGTCCCGGTCATCGCGATCATCACCGGGATCGGCGTCTACGCGGTGCATGCCACTACGTTCGACCTGTTCCTGATGATCGGCATCGGTATCTTCGGTTACATCCTGCGCAAGCTGGACTTCCCGTTGTCACCGGTCCTGCTGGGTTTCATCCTCGGCGGGCTGATGGAGCAAAACCTGCGTCGGGCGCTGTCGATTTCCAACGGTGCGCTGGAGATCCTCTGGTCGAGCCCGATCACCTTCGGTTGCTGGATCCTGACGGCGATCATGCTGTTCATGCCACTGGTGCGGATCTGGCGTCGGCGCGCGGCGCAACGTCGTGCCCTGGCCAATGTCTGAGGCAACATTCAGACAATGGTGGGGAACCCCGCTGGTCGGTCTGGCCGGCGGGTATCTGGCCAGCCTGATCGGCTGGCCTTTGCCCTGGATGGTCGGCTCATTGCTGGCGATCATCCTGGTACGGTGCCTGACGCCGTGGCAACTGATGGAAATCCCCGGCGGCCGTAAATGCGGCCAATGGGTGGTGGGCATTGGCATCGGCCTGCACTTCACCCCAGTGGTGATGGAGCAGGTGCTGAGCCACTTTGGCCTGATCTTCTTCGGCGCGCTGATCACCAGCGTGTCCAGCGTGGTGAGTGTGTGGCTGATGCGCCGCACCGGTGAAGACCGCGCCACCGCTTTTTTCTCCAGCATGCCCGGCGGTTCCGGTGAAATGGTCAACCTCGGCGCCCGCAACGGCGCCGACCTCAGCCGCGTCGCCGCCGGTCAGAGCCTGCGGGTGCTGGTGGTGGTGCTGTGCGTACCGGCGGCGTTCAAATACCTGTTGGGTGAAGGTGCCCCGGCGCAGCACAACACGACGGTGGACTGGCTGTGGCTGGCGCTGCTGTTCCCGGCGGGCGCCCTGCTCGCTTGGATTTGGGAGCGCTTGCGCCAACCCAACCCATGGTTGTTCGGGCCGTTGCTGGTGAGCGCAGCGGTGAGCATCGGTTGGGACCTGCACATCGGCCTGCCCAATGGCGGCAGCCAGATCGGCCAGTGGCTGATCGGCAGCGGGTTGGGTTGTCATTTCAACCGGCAGTTCTTCCGCCGGGCGCCCTCGTTCATGGGGCGCACCTTGATCGGCACGGTGTTGACGATGCTGATCGCCACCCTCGCGGCCCTAGGCCTGAGCACCCTGACCCATCTGGACCTGCGCTCGCTGACACTGGGCATGATGCCTGGCGGCATTGCGGAAATGAGCCTGACAGCGGAGACGCTGCAACTGTCGGTGCCGCTGGTGACGGCGTTGCAAGTGATGCGGCTGTTGTTTGTGCTGTTTCTGGCGGAACCGTTGTTCAGGTATTGGATGCGCAAGCCCGGTTCTGATTAATAAACCGAGTTGCCTTCATCGCGAGCAAGCTCGCTCCCACATGGATTTGCGGCATACACAGATCAATGTGGGAGCGAGCTTGCTCGCGATGGGGCCCCATAGCCGACCGCTCAAACCGGCGGCAACCGCCAATCAATCGGCGCTTCGCCCTGTTGTTCGAGAAACTTGTTGGTCCGGCTGAAATGCCCGCACCCCAAAAACCCACGGTAAGCCGACAGCGGCGACGGATGGACCGAGGTCAGCACCAGGTGTTTGGTGGCGTCGATCAGTTTCTGCTTGCCCTGGGCATGGGCGCCCCATAGCAGGAATACCAAGTGTGGCTGGTGTTCGCTGACCACTTCGATGACCCGGTCGGTGAAATGCTGCCAGCCCTTGCCCGCGTGGGCGTTGGCATTGGCGCGTTCAACGGTCATGGTGGTGTTGAGCAGCAATACCCCCTGGTCGGCCCAGCTTTGCAGGTAACCGTGGTTGGGAATATCGATGTTCAGGTCGCGCTTCAATTCTTTGTAGATATTCACCAGCGACGGCGGCGTCGGCACGCCCGGTTGCACCGAGAAGCACAAACCATGGGCCTGGCCCGGGCCGTGGTACGGGTCCTGGCCGAGGATCACCACTTTGACCTTGTCCAGCGGCGTGGAATTGAGCGCATTGAAAATCAGCGGCGCCGGTGGATAAATCTCCTTGCCGGCGGCGTATTCCCGACGCAGGAATTCGCGCAACTCTGCCATGTAGGGCTGGTCGAACTCGGCACGCAGTGCCTGCTTCCAGCTCGGTTCGAGTTTGATACGGTCATCAGCAGTCATGATTGCACCCGGTAAAAACAATGGGCGCACCCTAGGAAAGCCTACATGGCTTGTCAATTGATCTGACGCAGAACCGGCACTTTCCTACGCAGCGGTCATACTGAACATTCAATTTTCTGATCGAGGTCACGATGAATCTGCACTTCGAAGAACTCACCGGCATCGACGGTGCCCGCGTTGGCATTGCCACGCTGGATGCCGAAAAATCCCTGAACGCCCTTTCCCTGCCAATGATCAACGCCCTGCGCGATCGTCTCGATGCCTGGGCCCGAGAACCGCAAATCGTATGCGTGCTGCTGCGCGGCAATGGCGCCAAGGCCTTCTGCGCCGGCGGCGAAGTGCGCAGCCTGGTGGAGGCCTGCCGGGCCACCCCTGGTGAAGTACCGCCCCTGGCCGGGCAATTTTTCGCGGCGGAATACCGCTTGGACTTCAACCTGCACACCTACCCCAAACCCTTGCTGTGCTGGGGCCATGGCTATGTCCTGGGCGGCGGCATGGGCCTGCTGCAAGGCGCGAGTACCCGGATCGTCACGCCGAGCAGTCGCCTGGCAATGCCGGAAATCAGCATCGGCCTGTACCCGGATGTCGGCGCCAGTTGGTTTCTGTCGCGCCTGCCGGGCAAGCTCGGTCTGTTTCTTGGCCTGACCGGCGCCCACATGAATGCCCGGGATGCCATCGACCTGGGCCTGGCCGACCGGTTTTTGCTGGATGAACAACAGGACGACTTGATCGAGGGCCTGCTGCAACTCAACTGGCAGGAACAGACCCAGATGCAGCTCAACAGCCTGCTCAAGGCGCTGCAGCAGGAAGCCGTCGCGCAACTGCCCGAAGCCCAATGGCTGCCACGTCGGCAGAAAATCGACGAGTGGTTGGATGTCAGCGATGTGCGCTGCGCCTGGAAGGCCCTCAGCCTGCTGGTGGACCACCCGGATCCATTGATCGCCCGGGCGGCCAAGACCATGAGCGAAGGCTCACCACTGACCGCTCATCTGGTCTGGGAACAGATCGCTCGTGCCCGGCATCTGTCGTTGGCCGGGGTGTTCCGGATGGAATACACCTTGAGCCTCAACTGCTGCCGCCATCCGGAGTTCAGCGAAGGTGTGCGGGCGCGGTTGATCGATAAGGATCACAAACCCCATTGGCACTGGCCGGACATCAATCATGTCCCTGAAGCAGCGGTGGAGGCGCATTTCCACAAGGCGTGGGAAGGTCGGCATCCGTTGGCGGATTTGTCCAACGAGTAAAGCCCCTGGATGACACTCAGTGGGAGTGATCGGTGGGAGCAAAAGTTATCTCACCGGATTTATGACAGGCACAAAAAAAGCGGCGCTCAATGCGCCGCTTTTTGTTGCCCAGCGATCAGCGGTGATTGCCCCGCCCGTCATGACCGCCGCGTCCCCGATGATCACGCCCACCTCGGCCACGGCGGTCGTCATTCCAGCCGCCCCGGTTATGGCCGTCCCAGCCGCCCCGATTTGGATAAGACCGGTACGCCGCTCGCGGTGGCGAGTAATAGCGTGGGCCTTGTTGGTAGTAACGCGGCGGCGAGTAATAGCGTGGCGCCGGTTGGTAATACCGCGGAGCGTAATAACCACGCGGAGCCGAATAGTAGCTCCCGCCGCCGTAATAGACTGGCGCCGGTGAGGTATAGACTTCGGAACGGTAGTAGCTCGAGTCTCCGTCGTAATAAGGCACGCATGCCGAAAGAGTCAAACCGAGAAACGCAATGAGCAGCAGTCGTCGATACATGGCGGCCTCCTGGACCGCGAATGGGCCACATCAGCGACGCTGATGGGCGGCAGTCATCTATTGGGTGACTGACGATTAATCTGACAGCGAAATCGGAATCTGGTGCGCCCCGGCAACAACTGGAAACATGTCGCTCGTCGCCCTCTTCCGGTGCGCGATGGCACCACAAGCAAGCACAAATCCACGCTCAATCATCCCTCCCCTGCCCCCACCCTCTCTGGCCCGGGCCTTCGGCGGACTTGGCACGGCTCTCGCTTTAAAAAACCTCGTGCAGGAGTCATCACAGGTTCGCGGCACCACAATTTGCAATGGCTGACTAGGGTTCCGGCTCGCCTCTGGCGAGTGACTGGTCCGAGAGTTGGCGACCTCCAGTTGAGGTTACACGGCGGGACAAAAGCCCGGGAGACAAGCCACCGTTCGCGGTGCCGCGTTGCTCCTGTCCGCCCTTGATCAACTGGAGAACCACCATGCTCAAGCTTCGTCTGTCGTCCCTGCTCATCGCCGCCTTTTCGGCCCTGATGAGCCTTTCCTCCCCCGCGGCGCAAAAAGACCACTTCAGCGTCTGCTGGACCATTTACGCCGGCTGGATGCCCTGGGAATACGCCGGCAGCCAAGGCATCGTCGACAAGTGGGCGAAGAAGTACGGCATCAAGATCGATGTCGTGCAGCTCAATGATTACGTCGAATCCATCAACCAGTACACCGCCGGTCAGTTCGACGGCTGCACCATGACCAACATGGACGCCCTGACCATTCCCGCCGCCGGTGGCGTGGACAGCACCGCGCTGATCGTCAGCGATTTCTCCAACGGCAACGACGGTATCGTCCTCAAGGGCGCTGGCAAGAAAGTCGCTGATCTCAAGGGCATGGACGTCAACCTGGTGGAACTGTCGGTCTCCCACTACCTGCTGGCCCGCGCCCTGGATTCGGTCGGCCTCACCGAGAAAGACCTGAAAGTCGTCAACACGTCCGACGCCGACATCTCCGCCGCCTTCAACACTGATCAGGTCAAGGCCGTCACCACTTGGAACCCGATGCTCTCGGACATCAAGGCCCAGCCCGGCGTGAGCGAAGTGTTCAATTCCAGCCAAGTGCCCGGCGAGATCATGGACATGATGGTGGTCAACACCCAGACCCTGCAGGACAACCCGGCCCTGGGCAAAGCGTTGACCGGCGCCTGGTTTGAAGTGGTGGCGCTGATGAACGCGAACAATGCCGCCAGCAAGACGGCACTGGAACACATGGCCAAAGCCTCAGGCACCGACTTGGCCGGCTTCCAGGCGCAACTGGACACCACCAAGCTGTTCGCCACACCCAAGGAAGCCCTGAGCTTCGCCACCAGCCAGCAACTGCCCGCAACCATGGGCAAGGTGGCCGAGTTCTCGTTCCAGCACGGCTTGCTGGGCGAAGGTGCCAAGAATACCGACGCGGTCGGCATGGCGTTCGCCAATGGCGTGACCCGCGGCGACAAGGCCAACCTCAAGCTGCGCTTTGACCCGACCTACGTGCAGTTGGCCGCCGACGCCAAGCTGTAAACCGGAGGAGCTGGCATGCGCCTGATCAACCGCTACCCGGATCGTCCCAGCCGCTTGTTGCTGGTGATCCTGCCCTTCGCGCTGGTGTTGTTCGCCTACTTCATGGGCTCGGCCGAACGGTTGACGGACAACCCTAACGACAAGCTGCTGCCCAGCGCCGTGCAAATGGCCGACGCGGTGAAACGCCTGGCCTTCACGGCCGACGCCCGCAGCGGCGATTACCTGCTCTGGCAAGACACCGCGTCGAGCCTGCGGCGACTGGCCATCGGCCTGGGCATCAGTGCCCTCGCCGGGCTGTGCCTGGGCATTGCCGCCGGCACGCTACCGTTGTTCGGCGCACCGTTATCGCCGTTGCTCACGGTGGTGTCGATGGTGCCACCGCTGGCGATCCTGCCGATCCTGTTCATCGTCTTTGGCCTGGGGGAATTGTCGAAAGTCATGCTGATCGTCATTGGCATCACGCCGTGCCTGGCTCGGGATCTGGAACAGCGCGCCCGGGAAATCCCGGTCGAGCTGCTGATCAAGGCCCAGACCCTCGGCGCTTCGACCTGGACCCTGATGCTGCGGGTGGTGCTGCCGCAATTGCTGCCGCGCCTGTTGATTTCCCTGCGGCTGATGCTGGGGTCGGCCTGGCTGTTTCTGATTGCCGCCGAAGCCATCGCCTCCACCGATGGGCTGGGCTATCGGATTTTCCTGGTGCGGCGTTACCTGGCGATGGACGTGATCTTGCCGTACGTGGTGTGGATCACCCTGCTCGCCTGGCTGATGGATTGGGGCCTCAAGCGCCTGACCCGGCAAGCGTTCCCCTGGTACGAGGGGGCGAAGGCATGAGCTTCATTACCGTGAACAACGTCTGGCAACAGTATGGCGATCAGGTGGTGCTTGAGCGCTTGAACCTGAGCGTCGCCGAGGGCGAATTCTGCACACTCGTGGGGGCGTCCGGCTGCGGCAAGTCGACCTTCCTGCGATTGCTGCTGGGCCAGGAACGCGCCAGTCGCGGGCAGATTCTCCTGGACGGCCAGCCCTTGGCCGGCGAACCGGATGCCAGTCGGGGCGTGGTGTTCCAGCGCTATTCGGTATTCCCGCACCTGACCGTGCTGGACAACGTGGCCCTGGGCCTGGAACTGCCGCGCTCGCCGCTGCTGGGCCGGCTGTTCGGCAACGCCAAACGCCAGGTCCGCGAAGAAGCCGCGCACCTGCTGGACAAGGTCGGCCTCGGCCACGCGCTGGACAAATACCCGGCGCAGCTGTCCGGCGGCATGCAACAACGGCTGGCCATCGCCCAGGCACTGATCATGAAGCCCCGTGTCCTGCTGCTGGACGAGCCCTTCGGTGCCCTCGATCCGGGCATTCGCAAAGACATGCACGCCTTGTTGCTGGAGCTGTGGCGCGAAACCCGGCTGACAGTGTTCATGGTCACCCATGACCTGTCCGAAGGTTTCAGCCTCGGCACGCGCCTGTTGGTGTTCGACAAGGTCCGTGTCGACCCGCACGCCCCCGGCGCCTTTGGCGCGCGCATCACCTATGACATTCCACTGAACAGCGACCGGCGCACCGCCCGGGCCGCCGTCGACGCCCTGCCCGCCGAACTGGCCGGCATGTTGCGTAGCGCTTGAAAGGAGTTTTCCCATGACCGATTCGATCCCGTTGTTTCCCCCCTTCGCCGAAGAGCTGCTGCCCGGTGGCGGCCACCGTTCCTTTGTGCTCAAGCGCGGCCAACTGCTGCGCCTGACCGACCTGCGCGGCGGTGCCAACGTGAGCCTGACGCTACTCAACGCCAACGAAAAAACCGAACGCCTGAACCTGCCCGACAGCCTCAAATGCCAACACACCGCCAAACTCACCGCTGGCCATTGTTTGTACTCGGACATGGGTCGGGTACTGGCGGCGATTACCGCCGACACCTGCGGTTGGAGCGATAGCCTGGGCGGCGTGCTCTGCGCCGAGGAAGTCGCGCAGAAATACGGTCAGGGCCGCTATCAGGAACTGCGCAACGGCTTCTTTCGCAATGGCACCGACAACCTGCTGGTGGAGCTGGGCAAATGGGGCTTGGGCCTGTCCGACCTGCTGATGACCCTCAACCTGTTCAGTCGGGTCAATGTCGATGAGGCCGGAGGTTTTCACTTCGTTGAAGGCCACTCCAAGGCCGGCGATTACATCGAGTTGTACGCGCCGATGGACACCCTGGTGGTGCTGACTGCGCTGCAACACCCGATGGACCCGAACCCGCAATACGCCCCGCAACCGCTCAAGCTCAGTTGGATGAATGCTGACCCCAGCGTCGCCGAGCACTGCCGCCAGTCGCGCCCGGAAAACCAGCGCGGTTTCATCAACACCGACCGTCTGTTCGCCTGAGGATCGCTGCCATGTCACTCGCCATCGCCACCGTACAAAAGCAGCCTGACACCGCTATCTATCGCGCCACCATTCCCGCCGGGGAACCCTGGCTGGTGGAGGTCAAGGCTGGCCAGACCCTGCGCATCCTCGACCTGGAGGGCAACCAGGCGGTCGACACGCTGTTCTACAGCCTGGCCAACCCCAAGGAACGCTACGACGTGCAGCGCACGCTGCGCCGGCAGAACAGCGTTTACCTGAGCACCGGCAGCGTCCTGTACTCCAACCTAGGCCAGCCGATGCTGACCATCGTCGAAGACACCTGCGGGCGCCACGACACCCTCGGCGGCGCCTGCGCCCAGGAAAGCAACACCGTGCGCTACGCCCTGGAAAAACGCTACATGCACAGCTGCCGCGACAACTACCTGCGGGCCTGCGCCCATGACGGTCGCCTGGGCAAGGGCGATATCGGACCGAACATCAACTTCTTCATGAACGTGCCGGTCACTGCCGACGGCGGCCTGACATTCGAAGACGGGATCTCGGCGCCGGGCAAATACGTCGACCTGCGAGCCGAGATGGACGTGATCGTCCTGATCTCCAACTGCCCGCAACTGAACAACCCATGCAATGCCTACAACCCCACACCTGCGGAGCTTTTGATATGGAACTGAAACTCAGCCGCCTGCGGCGCTGGTTGTTTGCGTTGTGCCAGAGCCGGTCGGGGCAGTGCATTAAATAGCGTTACCAGACACCCACGATCCAATGTAGGAGCGGGCTTGCTCGCGAAAGCGGTCCGACAGTGACATAGATGTTGACTGACACACCACTTTCGCGAGCAAGCCCGCTCCCACAGGGTTCAGCGGTGTTTTGAAGTTGATTATTTCGCCACCAGGGACGACCCCGGCGGCCATCGAAAACTGCGGGACGGCCCGCATCCCGGTTCAGGCAGCCATGCATGCCTGAGGGGGTTATGCCATGTTCGAAAAAGTCCTGATCGCCAACCGTGGCGCCATCGCCTGCCGCATCCTGCGGACCCTGCGTGAACTGAAGGTCGAAGGTGTGGCGGTGTATGCCCAGGCCGATGCCGCCAGCTTGCATATCCTGCAAGCCGACCAAGCCCATTGCCTGGGCGAAGGCGCGGCGGCCGCCACTTACCTGGCGGTAGACAAGCTCCTGGCGATCGCCAAAAGCAGCGGCGCGACGGCGATCCATCCCGGCTACGGTTTTCTCTCGGAAAACGCAGCCTTCGCCGAAGCCTGCGAAGCCGCAAATATCGCTTTCATCGGCCCGACGCCGGAGCAACTGCGTGTGTTCGGCCTCAAGCACACCGCCCGCGACCTGGCACGCCGACACGGCGTGCCGCTGCTCGAAGGCACCGAACTGCTCGACAGCCTCGACGCCGCGCTGCTGGCAGGGACGCAGGTTGGCTATCCGGTGATGCTCAAAAGCACTGCCGGTGGCGGCGGCATCGGCATGCGCGTGTGTCGCAGTGCCGCCGAGCTGAGCGAATCCTTCGAAACGGTGAGGCGCCTGGGCCAGAACAACTTCAGCGATGCCGGGGTATTCATCGAGAAGTACATCGAACGCGCGCGGCACCTTGAGGTGCAGGTGTTCGGCGACGGCCAGGGCCAGGTGATCGCCCTGGGCGTACGCGACTGCTCGGTGCAGCGGCGCAATCAGAAAGTCCTCGAGGAAACCCCGGCGCCGAACCTGCCCGAAGGCATGGCTGACGAACTCTGTGCGGCGGCGATCCAACTGGCCAAGGCGGTGAACTACCGCAGCGCCGGCACCGTGGAATTCGTGTTCGACAGCGATGCCGGACGCTTCTATTTCCTGGAGGTGAACACCCGACTGCAAGTCGAGCATGGCGTCACCGAGCAAGTATGGGGCGTGGATCTGGTGCGCTGGATGGTGCAACTGGCCGCCGGAGACCTGCCGCCACTTTGCGAGTTACGCCAGGGTTTGAAAGCCGAGGGCCATGCGATTCAGGCACGTTTGTATGCCGAGGATCCGGGCCGGGATTTCCAGCCTAGCCCAGGGCTGCTGACCACCGTGCAGTTCCCGCAATGCGATGGCAAACAACTGCGCATCGACACCTGGGTCGAGGCCGGTTGCCAGATCCCGCCTTACTTCGATCCGATGATCGCCAAAGTCATTCGTTGGGCCCCCACCCGCGAGCAGGCACGCCTGGGCTTGTATCAAGCGCTGGATGAAAGCCTGCTGTACGGCGTGGAAACCAACCGCCAATACCTGCAACAGATCCTCCTCGATGCACCGTTTGCCAACGGCCAGCCCTGGACCCGCTGCCTGGAGGCGCTGGTCTATCGCGCCAACACCTTTGAAGTGCTCAGCCCCGGTACCCAGACCAGCATCCAGGACTATCCCGGTCGCCTCGGCTATTGGGCGGTGGGTGTGCCGCCGTCGGGACCGATGGACAGCCGTTCGCTGCGCCTGGGCAATCGCCTGCTGGGTAATGAAGAAGGTGCGGCGGCGTTGGAAATCACCATGAGCGGGCCGCTGCTGCGCTTCAACTGCCCTGCCCGGGTGGCCGTGACCGGTGCGGTGATTGCGCTGACCCTCGACGGTGAAGCCGTACCGATGAACACCGTGCTGTCGATTGGAGCCGGCGCCACCCTGGCGATCGGCACCATCGCTGGGGCCGGGGCGCGCAGTTACCTGTGCCTGCAAGGCGGCGTGCAAGTGCCGGATTACCTGGGCAGTAAAAGCACGTTCACCCTCGGCCAGTTCGGCGGTCATGGCGGACGGGCGTTGTGCACGGGCGACGTGTTGCACCTCAAGCCACTGGATGAGCACACGGCGCTGCCGCAAACGAGCGTGCCGGTTCTTGAGTTGCCGAGCGTGCGGCAGATTCGTGTGATCTATGGCCCTCACGGCGCGCCGGAATACTTCACCGAGTGCTACATCCAGACCTTCTTCGACACGGCGTGGGAAGTGCATTTCAACTCCAGCCGTACCGGCGTGCGCCTGATCGGGCCGAAACCCGAATGGGTACGCGCCGACGGTGGCGAGGCCGGCCTGCATCCTTCCAACATCCATGACAATCCCTACGCCATCGGTGCCGTGGACTTTACCGGCGACATGCCCGTCATCCTCGGCCCCGACGGCCCGAGCCTGGGCGGCTTCGTTTGCCCGGTGACGGTGATCGAGGCGGACCTCTGGCAACTGGGGCAACTCAAGGCGGGGGACAAGGTGCGGTTTGTGCCGGTGGATGTATCGACCGCCCGATCTCTGGCCTTGAAATGGGATCAATGTGGGAGCGGGCTTGCTCGCGAAAGCGGTCTGTCAGTTACATCAATATTGGATGTCCCGCCGCTATCGCGAGCAAGCTCGCTCCCACAGGGGATTTCGTCGCCTGTGGTATTGGATATCGGGCGGGACGATACCCGCCTGGTGGCGAGATTGTCCGGCGACACCCATCTACTGCTGGAAATCGGCGCCCCCGAACTGGACCTCGTGCTGCGCTTTCGCGCCCATGCCTTGATGCAGGCTTTGGAACACAAACAATTGCACGGTGTGATCGACCTCACCCCGGGCATTCGCTCACTGCAAGTGCACTATCAACCCGAGCAACTGCCCCTGGCCGATCTCCTGGCCATTGTCGCCGGGGAATGGGACGCGGTGTGCGCCGCACAGGACCTGCAAGTGCCGTCGCGCATCGTCCACCTGCCGCTGTCCTGGGACGACCCGGCTTGCCAACTGGCGATCGAAAAATACATGACCACGGTGCGCAAGGACGCGCCCTGGTGCCCAAGCAACCTGGAGTTCATCCGGCGCATCAACGACCTGCCCAACCTCGACGAAGTGCAACGCACCGTGTTCGACGCCAGCTACCTGGTGATGGGCCTGGGGGACGTCTACCTCGGCGCGCCGGTCGCCACGCCGCTGGACCCACGGCATCGGCTGGTGACCACCAAATACAACCCGGCCCGCACCTGGACCGCGGAAAACTCGGTGGGCATCGGCGGCGCCTATATGTGCGTGTACGGCATGGAGGGTCCGGGGGGTTATCAGTTCGTCGGGCGCACGTTGCAGATGTGGAACCGGTATCGGGACGTTGCCGCATTTGACGGCAAGCCCTGGCTGCTGCGGTTCTTCGACCAGATTCGTTTCTACCCGGTCAGTGCCGATGAACTGCTGCGCATCCGCCGGGATTTCCCCCTGGGCCGCTTCGACCTGAACATCGAACACAGCCAGCTCAACCTCGCTGATTACCAGCGTTTTCTGGCGCAGGAGGCCGACAGCATCGCCGCGTTCCGACAGCAGCAACAAGGCGCTTTCAACGCCGAGCGCGAGCGTTGGATCGCCAGTGGCCAGGCGCACTTCGACAGCGAAGAACCTGCCCCCGCGCCGGACGAAAACACGCTACTGAGCGAGGATCAAATGAGCGTCGACAGCCACATCGCCGGCAACCTCTGGCAGGTGCAGGTGGAAGTGGGCGCCCGGGTCGCCGTCGGTGATGTGCTGGTGATTCTGGAGTCGATGAAGATGGAAATCCCGGTGCTGGCGCCCGTGGCCGGGGTGGTGCGCGAAGTTCGCGTCCAGCCAGGTTCAGCGGTGCGCGCCGGACAGCGCGTCGTGGTGCTGGAACGTGACTGAACTCAATCAAAGGATTAACACCATGAACCTCTCTCTACGTTTGGACGATCTGCGCAACGCCTACCGCAGCGGCGAACTGACGCCTCGCCAAGTGCTGTCGAGCCTGCGGGAAAAAGCCGCCGCGCTGAATCCGGACTATCACCTGTTCATCCACCTGCTGACGCTTGAGGAACTCGAACCCTTCCTGGCCACACTGGAAGGCCGCGACCTGGAAAGCCTGCCACTGTACGGCGTGCCCTTCGCGATCAAGGACAACATTGATCTGGCCGGCATTGCCACCACTGCCGCGTGTCCGGCGTTTGCCTACGTGCCGCAACGTTCGGCCACCATCGTCGAGCAGTTATTGGCGCTGGGCGCGATTCCGCTGGGCAAGACCAACCTCGACCAGTTCGCCACCGGACTCAATGGCACCCGCTCGCCCTACGGCGCCTGCCGCAACAGCGTACTGTCCGACTATCCGGCGGGCGGTTCGAGCGCCGGCTCGTCACTGGCGGTGGCCCTGGGCGTGGCAAGTTTTGCCTTGGGTACCGACACCGCCGGTTCCGGTCGGGTACCTGCGGCACTGAACAATCTGCTGGGGTTGAAAGCCACCAAGGGCTTGATCTCCACGGCCGGCGTAGTACCGGCCTGTCGCACGCTGGACTGCGTCACGACCTTCACCGCAACGGCGCGGGAAGCCAGCCAGTTACTGGCGCTGACGGCTCGTCTCGACCCCCGCGACGAATACAGCCGCAGCAATCCGCTGTGGAACGACGGCTCAGCATTCGGCGCGCCGCGACGCTTTCGCTTCGGCGTGCCTCGCCCCCAGGACCTGGCCTTTTTCGGCTGCGACGAAGGTCCGCAACTGTTTCTGGACGCCATCGAGCGGCTCGAACGCATAGGTGGCGAAGCGGTGGAACTGGACTTGTCGCCGTTCCTGGAAGCCGCACGCCTGCTATATGAAGGGCCTTGGGTCGCCGAGCGCTACAGCGTCGCCGGCCAATTGATGGAGCGCGAGCCTGACGCCGTATTACCAGTGATCCGCGCCGTATTGGCGAAAGCACCTACCGTGGATGGCGTACAGACCTTCCGCGCCCAGTACCGTTTGCAAGCACTCAAAGCCCAATGCGACCGCGTCATGGAAACCCTCGATTGCGTCCTCACGCCGACCATCGGCCGTCCGGTGACCCTCGCCGAGCTGGCCGCCGAACCGGTGTTGCGCAATTCCGAGCTGGGTTACTACACCAATTTCATGAACCTGCTGGACTATGCCGCCGTCGCCGTCCCCAGCGCGTTCATGGCCAACGGCCTGCCTTGGGGCGTGACGCTGTTCGGTCGAGCCTTCACTGATCAATACCTGCTCGGCGTGGCCGATGCCTTGCAGCGCCAGCAGGATCCGGCGTTGCCAACGCCAACCAACCCGGCACGCCACGACCGGGCACGACTGGTGGTGTGCGGGGCGCACCTGGACGGATTGGCGCTTAACTGGCAGCTCAAGCAACGCGGTGCCCACCTGGTCGAAGCCACCCGCAGTTCACCCGATTACCGCCTCTATGCCCTGGCCGGCGGCCCACCCTTGCGCCCCGGCATGCTTCGGGTCAGTGAAGGTGGCGTGGCGATTGAGGTCGAGGTCTGGGAAATGCCGAGCAGCGAACTGGGTTCGTTCCTGACCGGCATCCCCGCGCCGTTGGGGCTGGGCAAGGTGCAACTGGCCGATGGCCGTTGGGAAAGCGGATTCATTTGCGAGGCGTATGGCTTGGAGGGCGCGCAGGAGATCAGCCATTTGGGGGGATGGCGGGCTTACCTGCAAAGCCTTAAGTAGTTGTGAACCTGTGGCGAGGGAGCTTGCTCCTTCGCCACAGTGCTATAAACCCTGCAAATCCGAGCATCTTTTCCTACAAGGCCACTAAACTGATTTCATTGGGTCTGCGCCAAGGAAATCGCCATGTCGCTCCGTTCGCCGTTGTATTCCCAGCGTAAGCCGCTCCTGCTCGTAGTGCTGCTGCTCGGTGCAGGCTTTCTGATCATTTCATTGTTGGGCTACCAGGCTGCCCATACCTCGGTACGGGACCACACTCTCAAGACGCTGTACCTGAACCTGCTGATCGGCCTGCTCGTGACACTGGCCGTGTTGGCAATCCTTTATCAACTGATCAACAGCTATCAACGCCGCATCGACGCCCAGACCATCCTCGACAGCCTGACCGAACTGCCGAACCGCCGAGGCTTCGACCTGCTGGCGGTGCAAGCCCTGCACGAAGCCCAGCGCGAACCCAAACCCTTGACCGCGCTGTTGCTGGAGCTGGACGACTTCAAGCGGCTGGACGCCAACCACGGTCACATCGCCACTGATCAACTACTGACCGGGGTAGCGCGCGATCTGACTGAAAGCCTGCGGCAGTCGGACATCGTGTGTCGCTGGAGTGCCGATACCTTTGTCGTACTGCTCAAGGACACCGATGGGCAGACCGGTCTGAAAATCGCTGAGAAAGTTCGCCAGCACATCGAAAACCAACGCTATTTCTGCAGTGGGAAACAATTACGGGTGACCGTCAGCATCGGCCTCACCACCTTGCAGGACGAAGACGTCTTGCACAGTCTGCTGTTGCGGACCGATCATGCGCTGCAACGCGCCCGGCAGACCGGGTGCAACCGAACCTGCGTGGAACTGCCTCACTCCAGTTATGAATAAACCCGACCTGTGCCCGGCCTGCGGCGCCACCAATGACTGCACCCTGGCCGACCCGCGAACCGTCGACCGCACCTGCTGGTGCTACAGCGTGAGCATCGACCCGGCCGTGCTTGAAGCGTTGCCGGCCGAACAGCGAGATCAATCCTGTTTATGTCCGCGCTGCGCCCAGGTACTGGAGCAGTTGCAAGCCAAGGGACTGCCGATTGGATAAGATGCGCGTCCCTTTTTCTCTTGCCCTGCCCGCCCATGCGCGTTGACCGCTTCCTCAGTAATCTGCCGTGTTTCAACCGCCAACAGGTCCGCCTGCTGCTGGTGGAGCGTCGCGTGCGGATCGACGGCCAGACCGTCGACGATCCCCATGCACAAGTGCGTGAGTTCAGTCGGGTTGAAGTCGATGAGCAGGTGCTGCAAGCGGGCCGCCCAGCGCGCTACTTCATGCTGCACAAGCCGCCCGGCTGTGTCAGCGCCACCCGCGATCCGCAGCACCCCACCGTGCTCGACTTACTGGACGAACCGGACAAGGACGACCTGCACATCGCCGGGCGCCTGGACTTCAACACCACAGGGCTGATGCTGATCACCAATGACGGAAGCTGGTCGCGGCGCCTGACCCAACCCCAGACCAAACTGCCCAAGGTCTATTACGTCGAGACCGAGCAAACCATCACCGCCGAATATGCCGTCACCTTCGCTCGCGGCCTGTACTTCGCTTTCGAAGACCTCACCACCCAACCAGCGGAGCTAACACTGCTGGGGCCAAAATCGGCGCGCCTGAGCATCGTTGAAGGGCGCTATCACCAGGTCAAACGCATGTTCGGCCACTTCGATAACAAGGTGTTGCGCCTGCACCGTGAGCGCATGGGGCCACTGACGCTGGACGCCCATCTCGAGCCTGGCCAGTACCGCGCCTTGAGCCCCGGGGAAGTCCATCTCATTTGAACCCGCTACCGCTGGGCAGAAGTGTCGAACAATTTTCCAATCGGTACTTGCGCAACAGTCGCCCCCCTGCTTGAATCAAACCGTCGGCCGAAATGTGACCGATGAGTCACAACATACTTCCAAGAAACCTTTTGCCGGTTGGAATCCTCAGGTTCCGCCTTGCTCCTCCGGCAAACTGCCCGCCTATAACAACACCCGTCGACCATTGTTCGGATCGACATGGGCCTTATCTTTCAGGCGTATGCCTACCTGTCACATTGCCCGTGCAATCTTATTGCGCGCATACCCGCTTGCCAGGAGTCTTATGACATGAGGCCAGAAATCGCTGTGCTGGATATACAGGGTCAGTATCGGGTTTACACGGAGTTCTATCGCGCAGACGCCGCACAAAAGACCATTATTCTGGTCAACGGCTCGATGGCCACCACTGCGTCGTTTGCACAGACCGCCAAAAACCTCTACCCGCAATTCAATGTCGTGCTGTACGACCAGCCCTACGCGGGCAAGTCCAAGGCCCACAACCGACATGAGCAAATGCTGACGAAAGAGATCGAAGGCCAGATCCTTCTGGAACTGATCGACCACTTCGCCGCCGAGCATGTGCTGTCCTTTTCCTGGGGTGGCGCCGCCACGCTGACTGCATTGGCGCAGCGCCCACGGCGCATCGAAAAAGCGGTGATCAGCTCATTCTCGCCGGTGCTCAATGCGCCGATGCGCGACTACCTGGAGCGCGGCGTGGATTACCTCGGCTGCCTGGACGGCGACCGTGTCGGGCACCTGGTCAACAGCACGATTGGCAAACACCTGCCGCCGCTGTTCAAGCGCTTCAACTATCGCCACGTCAGCAGCCTGGCCGAGCATGAATACGGGCAGATGCATTTCCACATCAGCGACGTGCTCCACAGCGATCGGTTGTGCTACGTCAACGCAGCGAAAAAAATCAACGTCCCGGTATTGTTCCTGAACGGCGAATGGGACGAATACACCGCGGCCGACGACGCGAGGCTTTTTGCCGATCACGTGCAGCACAGCAGCTTCAGCACACTGCAAGCCACCGGACACTTCCTGGACATGGAGCACAAAGCCGCCTGCCGGGACAGCCGCAACGCCTTGCTGGACTTCCTCAAACCGGCTCGCCACGAAAGCCGACCGCGCTATAGCTACGTGCAGGGCTACCATGCACCGGCTATCTGAAACCGAGTCCTCGCGAGCAAGCCCCACCCTGTGCTTTTTTGGCTACGGGGGCTTGCCCGCGAACGACCGCTCTGGTTTGAGGCTTGCGTAGACGACTGACCTCGTCGTGCGTAAAGAAAAACTTCAAATCCGTGCCCACATCTGGTACAAAGTCAGCCGCTCTGAGCGGGTGTCGTATAATGGCATTACTCCAGCTTCCCAAGCTGATAACGAGGGTTCGATTCCCTTCACCCGCTCCAATCGAATTCTGGTCTCACGTCGTGTGGTTTTGACGAGGGACGTAAAAAACCGGCTCTTGGTGGCCGGTTTTTTTTGGTCTGGAATTTGTGGTTGGCGGTGTTCTCGAGAATAAATAGATGCGTCCCCATTGTTTACAGACCGGGGAATACGAAGGGAGGTGATGACTCGGAGAACATGACGCGGCTTAACCAGTTATGGGCCGTGGGCTATCGGCAAACGGAGTTTAACGGAGGCAACTGAGATCTGGCTTCCTGTCGCAGTCTGTCTTCAGGCATGCACTTCACGATCAAGAACATCGGCCACCCACTGGTTGATGCTCTTGTGAGCGAGCTGAGCCTTTACCGCGACCGTTGCATGGAGCGCGGGGGCGAGGCGAAGGCTGAGATTGCCAGAATAAGGCTTCTGCGGCGCTCGCCCCAGTTTGGCACACGTCTCCAGATAATCAGTAACCGCCTCTTCAAACGCGGCTCGAAGCTCGCTGACAGATTCGCCGTGAAACCCGACGACATCCTTAATACCAGCAATGTGGCCTACAAACAGACCGTCCTCATCACTGTAGTCAATTCGCGCGGCGTAGCCCTGATAATTCATAACGTTCACGGTGTAACTCCTGCTTGTTCAAGGAAAGCCCGAACATCACGTACCTGGTAGGGCTTTGCTTCTTTGTCTGGGTGGGGCCGGTGGAAGGTTGCGACCACGCCATTCAATTCAAAACGTACACGCGATCCACTGCCTTCAATGGTCTTGGCACCCGCTGCGCCAAGCAGTGACTCAATACGGGCCCACTCCAACATTGAAGGTGTCGGCTTAGAGAATATGGCTCTGAGCGTGCTGAGCTGCTTATTGTTCATGGTATTACACCGCGATACCAAAAAAAAGATTCATCATCTGCGCTTGACGTCACTGACGTGCGAGCAGCACCGATCAATAGAGTCAAAATGCGGTGTCGGACGTCAATCGCTTATCAGCAATCGTGCACTCCGTTCTGCGGGGCACTATTTCCTATCTACCCAGATGTGGATAGCGGGTAGCTCCCGCAGCTTTTGTAGGCAAGATCAGAGAGTTGCGTAAGAAAGAGCGTTAACTGTTTTTCGGTCAGTTGAACGTGTTGTTGGCTCTTTTTCGTCGGTCGGTCAAATGGGTAGGATCGCCTGATCATCCCTTCACCCGCTCCAATCGAATTCTGGTCTCACGTCGTGTGGTTTTGACGAGGGACGTAAAAAACCGGCTCTTGGTGGCCGGTTTTTTTTGGTCTGGAATTTGTGGATGTTGCGCCCTAATGTAATGGCCACCTCGAGTAAAGATGAAGGGAAGCAAGGGATGCGCCTTATTGATTCACATCTCCCTACGTACCAGTTCAGTGAGCAGCATTCAGTGGACGTTCCCGTAGCCCCTTCCCGTGCGATGGCGCATGTCCTCGCTCATCGTCCTGAAGACGACCGCTTTTTTCGATATGCAATCAAGCTCCGCGAGCTCCCGATGCGCCTGCTGGGCCGGCCTTGGCGCGAAGGGGCTGATCGGCCCGCTTCGTTCGGCCTGGATAACTTCACGTTGCTGCAGCGCGATGACGATACGGAAGTTGTTTACGGACTCGCCGGCAAGCTTTGGAAAGCTGACTACGGCCAAGTCCCTGTAGCGGATGCCGAGGCGTTCCGGGTATTCGATGAGCCGGGCTGTGTGAAGCTGGTGATCGGTTTCACCTGCCAGTTATTGCGGCCGGGCTTGACGAGAGTCACCACGCAGACGCGGGTGCATTGCCTCGATGCTGATGCGCTGCGAAGTTTTACTTCGTACTGGTACCTGATTCGACCGGTCAGTGGGCTTATTCGCCGTCGCATGTTGAAGGCGATTGCGCGACGTTGCGCCAATGAATAGGTGCTGACGCACATCCGAAAATATCAACCGCCCCCCGGCAAATGCCCCAACGGCAACGCCCCCGGCGTCTTCACCGTATGAATCGCAAAGTTGCTCCGGATATCACTCACCCCCGGCAACTTCAGCAGCCGCCCAGTGAGAAAACGGTCGTAAGCCCGCAAGTCCGGCACCACCACTTGCAACAGAAAATCCGATTCGCCTGACACCAGAAACGCCGAAATCACTTCCGGCAATGCCGTGACGGCCTGGCGAAAGGCTTCGGCTTGTTCGTCGTTGTGCCGCTCAACCTTCACGCCGACAAAAACTGTTAATCCAAGCCCCACTTCGTCGCGGTCGAGATTGGCTTGGTAACCACGAATCACACCGGCTTCTTCAAGCATCCGCACACGGCGCAAGCAGGGCGACGGGGACAGGCCGATTTCTTCGGCCAGTTGCACATTGCTCAGGCGGCCATCGCGTTGCAGCGCGGCGAGGATTTTTCGGTCGAAGGCGTCCAATTTCATGAATTGGCAGTTCCCAATTGAATAGTGCGAATAGCTGGCAGGTTATGCCAATTAATGAATCTTTAGAAGCTGACTTCGCAACCACCTGCCCCGCCCGTCAGCCATAGACTTGATGCTTGAGAATCATCGATGAAGGGGGTGTCGCATGGCAGAGCTCTGGTTGTTTCTGATGGCCTTGATGGTGGTGTACGTGTTGCCAGGGCCGGACATGATTCTGCTGCTGCAAACCGGTGCCCGTCAGGGCAAGGGCGCGGCGCTGGCGACGGCGGTGGGCCTGGGGATTGCTCGTGGATGTCATGTTGCATTGGCGGCGCTGGGACTTTCGGCCTTGTTCAAGACGGCGCCATGGACTTTCGATGTCGTGCGCCTGACCGGGGCTGCCTACTTGTTATGGATCGGTTTTCAATGCTTGCGGACCACGTTGTTGCCAAGTTTTGAAGGCGCCGCTGTCGAGGCCAGAAAGCGACACTGGCACCTGGCGATTCGGCGTGGGCTGCTGACGAATCTGCTCAATCCCAAGGCCTTGTTGTTTTGCTCGGTGTTGTTGCCGCAATTCATCGATCCACAGGGCGGGCCGGTGCTGGGGCAGTTTGCGACCCTGGGCGTGATGTTGGTCAGCGTCGGTTTCTTGTTTGATAGCGCCTACGCTCTGGTAGGTGTGGCGCTCGGGCGCTGGCTCCAGCGCTCCCCTTCGGCCCAGCGCTTGCAGCAGTGGCTGTTTGGGAGTCTTTTGATTGGGTTTGCGGTGCGACTGACGTTTGTGCAGCAGTCGTAGAGTTCGCTGCTGGGACTCATGCTTGAGAACGAAAGCAAACTGAGCCGAAAATCCGGGGCGGCTACGCACCCCAGCGGGAGAAAGTGCCCTCGCCACGGGCGCAATCCTCCGCTCATCACATCCAGAAATAAACCCAACCCACCTCACCTCCGCCCTTGTGCAACACGGCCTCTAGACTTCGTAGCAATGACTGCACTTACCTACCGATATCGCCTTCGGTGGTTATAGTGTTGATCATTTAATTTCAGTAGGTATAGTACCTACCAATCACACCACACGGAGGTGATGTGAATAGCCGATTTCTGATAAGCCAAATTATTGCGGACGGTGGGTATCTGGTGCGGGGTCGGGGCAGTCACCATCACTTCAAGCATCCGACCAAGCCGGGGCTGGTGACGGTACCCCATCCAAAGAAGGACCTGCTCAAAAAAACGGCCATCAGTATTTTGCAACAGGCGCTGCTTCAGACGGCCAGTTGCGCTACGTCTGCGGAGGACGATTGAAATGCTTTACCCGATTGCGATTTCCATGGGCGATGACAAGCACGCCTGGGGTGTTGAGGTGCCGGATATTCCCGGCTGTTTTTCCGCTGGCGACGACCTGGACGAGGCCATGGCGATGGCACGTGAGGCCATTGAGGGGCACTTCGAGATTCTGGCTGACGACGGTTCGCCGATTCCGTCGGCCAATACCGTCACCTTGCATGCAGCCAATCCAAAATATGCCGGCTGCACTTGGGCGCTGGTGGACATTGATGTGACCAAGTACCTGGGCAAGGCGCAGAAGCTCAACATCACTTTGCCTGGCTACCTGCTCAATCGTATTGATGAATATGTGTTGCACCATCCTGAGGAAAAAAGCCGCTCAGGTTTTCTGGCCTCGGCGGCGCTGAAAGTGCTGCAGCAGGGGCGCTGAAAAATAGCAGGTTGAAATACAGAACCTGCTTGCGATAGCGGTAGACCCGCCAATATCAATGTTGCCGATCTGACGCCATCGCGAGCAGGCTCGCTCTCACAAGGGTTATTTTTTCTCCGAACCGGACTCTTTCATCTGTATCGAAGACTTGGTGCCATCGGTGTTGTCCTTGGTCTCATTGCCCGAGTTGTCGAAGCAGCCCTGCAGGGCGAACAGGCAACAGGCAAGGCAGAAGGTGCGGGTGGCGTTCATGGTGTACTCCGGTTGAGGTCTTTAAGGAGTGACCCTTGGACATGGCAAATGTTGCGACGGTCTTCTGGCAGGGCGATAGACGTTCGCCTAAAGACCGCCACCCAACATAAGCAGAATTTTCATCACGTCGTTGCTGTCTCACCAGACAGGTGCATCCCACAAGGAAAACAGCAATGACCTTCGCAAAAATCGCACAAAAACTGGCCCTCTGGGCGGGGAGCCCCAAGACCTTTTTGGGGGCCATCGTGTTGCTGGTGCTATGGGCCGTCAGCGGACCTTTTTTCCAGTTCAATGATACGTGGCAGCTGATCATCAACACGTCGACGACGATCATTACCTTCCTGATGGTGTTCCTGATTCAGAACACGCAGAACCGTGATACCGACATCTTGCATCTGAAGGTCGACGAGTTATTGCGAGCGACCAAGAATGCGCAAAATGCGATGCTCGGGCTCGAAGCGCTGGATCTCAAGCAATTGGAGGCGCTGAGAAAGCATTACCAGGCGATGGGTGAAGACGAAGTCAAAGGCCTGGAAGGCTTGGAGGAAAAGAACAAGATCGATCTGAACCAGTGTTGAGTGGGGCGCGCGAGTGGTGGTGTGCCACTCGCACGGTCCGGTCAAGCATCAAGGTAGCGGATTGCCGCCCGTCACGCCGAACACTTCTCCAGTGATGTAACTCGACTCCTGGGATGCCAACAACACATAAAGCGGCGCGCATTCGGCCGGTTGACCTGGACGTTTCATCGGCACCTGGGAGCCGAACGTAGGAATCTTCTCTTGCGGTTGTCCGCCGCTGGGTTGCAGCACGGTCCAGATCGGCCCCGGTGCCACGGCGTTGACACGGATGCCCTTGCCGATGACCTGCCCGGCCAGCGCCTTGGTGAATGCCACGATGGCCGCTTTGGTGGTGGCGTAATCCAACAGCGTCGCGGACGGGTCGTAGGATTGGATCGACGCCGTATTGATCACGGTCGCTCCCGCCGGCATCAGCGGCACCGCCGTCTTGCAGAGCCAGAACATCGCATAGATGTTGGTTTTCATGGTGTCGTCGAATTGCGCAGTGGTGATGTCGGCAAGGTCTTTTTGCGCTTCCTGTTTGCCGGCGACATTCACCAGAATATCCAGGCCACTCAATTGCTCGTGAGCACTTCTCACCAGTTGGACGCAAAAGGCTTCGTCCTTGAGATCGCCCGGTATTGCAATGGCCTTGCGCCCTTCGGCTTCGATCAGTTCGATGACTTGCCGCGCATCCCGCTCTTCACTGGGCAAATAATTGATCGCTACATCGGCCCCCTCCCGGGCATAGGCGATGGCGGCCGCGCGGCCGATCCCCGAGTCGCCACCGGTAATCAGCGCCTTGCGCCCTTCCAGGCGGCCGAAACCTTGATAGCTTTTTTCGCCGTGATCCGGCTTGGGCACCATGTCCTGGTCGATGCCCGGAGGCGACTGGGGTTGGTCGGGAAAGGGTGGACGAGGATATTGAGTCAGCGGGTTCTGCATCGCGTATTGGTTGGGTTCTCGGCGTGTGGACATCGAGGCTCTCCTTTTCTGCGGGCAAGATGAACCAGAGCGCGAGCGCCCCGGTCCTGAATGTAAAACGTACGGCGAATCAGCGGCTGGCCTGGAGCGCCCGGGCCATTTTGAGATGGGTTTGCAATTTAGGCAGGGTTTCGTCGGCGAAAGCCTTTATTTCTGGCACTTCGGTGCTCTGGGCCTGCTGTTGGATCTGCGCGATGGCGTCCTCGGTGGCCTTGACCTGGCTGGCGGCATAGGCGGCTTCGAACGACTCGCCCTCCTGCACCTGCGGCATCAGGGTCTTGGCCTTGTCCGCGACCTCTTCACGGGGCGCGACCGGCAGGTCGAGCTTCTTCGCGATCTTCGCCAGGTGCTGATTGGCAGTGGTGCGGTCGTTGATCACCATAATGGTGTAATCCTTGACCTCTCTGGATTCGGCTTTCCCGTGGGCCATGCGACTGGCTTCGATGTCGGCCATGCCTTTGGCCGAAGCATCGTTGATGAATTCGACAGGCGATTGAGCCCAGGCACTGCCGGCACCCAGGCCCATCAGCACGACAAGACTGGTGGTACGAAAAAAGGTGGCCATACGGCTCATGGTCGCGCCCTCCTCTGATAAAAGTTTCTGGCGGGTTTCCCTGCCTCTGAATCAGAACCACCTGTGACGATTTAGCGAGACGCCTGGCGCGGTTTTCGGCCAAATACTGCTTTCACGACGCTCGTGTTGGTGGTTCTCCCACTTTTGCGACCCACTTCAAACGTCTTGGTTCGATCGCGGGCGATGTTTCCGGCGAGTGGGATCCGCCTTACATAGGAAAGGGACAGTGCCTGAAAGGTTTGAAAAAAACGTCTAACACCACGACGAACGGTGGTGCGCGGTCAGATGCCGGACGCCTCGTGATTCTGGCGTTTGGCGGCGTACATCGCCGCGTCGGCGTGACGGAACAGTGCCACGTCCTCAGTGCCATGGTCGGGGAAACAGGCCACGCCGATGCTCGGCTCGATGCTCAGGCAATGCCCGTCCAGGCGTAGCGGCTGGGCCAGCGTATGACGGATTTTCTCCTGTACGCGATGGGCATCTTCCAAAGTCTGAATGCTATGGAGCAGGACCACGAACTCATCGCCGCCTATGCGCGCCACGGTGTCGGTATCCCGGATACATCCCTTGAGACGACTGGCCACCGCTTGCAACAGCATGTCACCCACCCCATGGCCGTAGGTGTCGTTGATCTGTTTGAAGCGATCCAGGTCGATGTACAGCAAGGCCATGCGCCCTGACGCAGCGCGAGCGGTGACCAGTGCGGCCTTGAACCGGTCACGCAGCAATGCGCGGTTGGGCACTTGGGTCAACTGATCGTACTGCGCCATGTGCTGCAACCGGGCGTGCAATTGCTGACGCTCGATGGCGATGGTGACCTGTGCACAGACGTATTGCAGCAGTTCCTTGTCCTGCTCAGTGTAACGTTCGTTGTCTGGGGCGCTCTTGACGATCAACGCGCCGATCGTACCGTTCTGCGAGTTCAGCGGTACGCCCAGCCAACAAGGCGCGTCCGGACGCGCCACGAGGTCGGAAAAACCTGGCGGCAACTGGCGGCAACCGGGGGTCAGCAGGATCGGCTGACCACTGCGAATCACCTCAGCGCACAAACGCCCGGTGATCGTACCGGGCAATTCAGGCTGCCGCTCCAGATCGTCAACGTGGTAAGGAAAGTTCAGTTGCGCACATTGCTCGTCATACAACGCCACCGAAAAATTCAGCGCCGGCAACCACTCGCCAATGATCAGGTGGATGCGCTTGAACAACGCCAGCAAATCCGCCGCTGCGTGGGCCGCCTCGGAAATCGCATACAACGCCGCCTGCCGGGACTCGGCCTGCTTGCGCTCGGTGATGTCCCGCGCCACGGCGATCCGCAGTTGATCCACCGGCGACCAGCGCGCCGACCACAAAATGTGCACCACCTGGCCATCCTTGCGCAGGTAGCGGTTCTCGAAATTGAGCTTGGGCTCGCCGTCCATGATCTCCCGTGCCGCCTCAAGGGTTCGCTGGCGGTCGGCAGGGTGCACCATGTCGATCATCGGCCGGCCAATCAACTCCTGCGGGGTGTAGCCGAAAATGCGCTCACAGGCGGCACTGACAAACACGAACCGCCCTTGTCCATCGACGGCACACACAGCGTCCATCAAAAGATCGATGTAACTGGCCAGCGGCGCGGAACTTCGAGTATCCATGGTGCTGGAGGTCATCCGGATGATGCGGCGGTGAGTGAGTCCGGGGGGCAGTTCACCACGCTGATACAGCGTGCAGCCCTGACACGCCCCCATACATACGATGAGGATAGCGTAAGTGATCAGTATGAAAACGGTGAGATCCGCAAGACAACATCGACGAGTACCGCAACGCCAGACAACTCGCCCCCTCACGGATCCGTAAAAAACTCCATTCCCGCATAAGGAGCCTGCCGACAAGCCTTCAGCCTGGAAGCCAGGTCCCCCACATGGACCTCAAGCTTGTGCCCATCCGGATCGAGGAAGTAACACGAATCACCTTCACTGCGATTGTCGCGCCAGGGCGTTACCTGGGCGGCGTTCAGCCGCGCCATCAGCAATGGAAAATTTCCCGCATCGATGCTGAACGCGTAATGGGTGTAGTCCGCGGCGGGCTCGGTTTTTCGCGCCGGGTCCAGGGACAGGCACAACCATAACCCAGGCAGCGACAGATAAGCCCCGCTGTCCCACTTGGCCTCAAGACGAAGCTGCAGCAGCTCGCGATAAAACCCCACGCTGCGGTCCAGATCGGTGACGGCAAGGGTCAGATGATTGAAGCCTGAGAGCATGGATAAGCAACCTTTAGAAAGATATCGACGTTACGCCGCCAACCGGTGTCGCGCCTGCGCTGCTGGCAAAGCGAAACGCAGCATATTCGGGGGTAAAAACACGACTTCACCGAGCTCTGACGGCGCGAATGGATTTGCCGCCCAAGCCCTTAGGCAAGGTCCTACACAGAAGTCTCCCGTAACACTCAAACACACCAGAAATAGCCGATTCAAAGCCCGGCACAACGATCTGTAAAGTCTGGAAACACACAGATATTGAAACACCCCACGGACAGCACCACTCAACCAAGGAATGTAATCGCGCCATGACTGCACAATCGACCCATCACTTCACCAACTACCGCAAAGCCATTTCCCTCGCGGATCCGGACTGGAAGAGCGCCGAAGTCGGAAAAATCTCGGGGCTGAATGTCGAGGTCAAGACCCCCAATGTCCTGGTCGACCAGTACGGCCGGACCTTTCATCACTTCTGCACCACTTCCTACCTGGGCCTGGATTACCACCCCGCGCTGCTGGACGGCGCCATGACCGCCCTATGGGAAACCGGGACCCTGCGTGTGGCCAACTCAAAGAATCGCTGCAAGCTGGCGATCCTGGACCAATACGAAACCCAATTGTCAGAGTTGTTTGGCGCCAGCTGCCTCAGCGCCCTGTCGTGCAGTGCTGCCAGCGCCGGGATCCTGCCGTTGCTGGCCAGCGGCGTGCTGACGGACAATCGGCCGCCGGTGATGGTGTTTGATAAACATGCCCATTACTCGATGAATCACATCAAGGCTGCCTGCGCCGATGAAACTCAAGTCATCACGTGCCCGCACAATGACATGGATTTCCTCGAAGACCTGTGCAAACAACAACGCAACGTGGCCTACGTGGCCGATGGCGCCTATAGCATGGGCGGCGTAGCGGATCTGGACAGCCTGCTGTATCTCAAACATCGTTATGGCCTGTTTCTCTACCTGGACGACTCTCACGCGCTGTCTACCGTAGGACAATGCGGCGCTGGCCTGGCCCGTTCGCGCTTCCATGCGGTGGACGAGCGCACCCTGATTGTCGCCTCACTGGCCAAGTCGTTCGGGGCCAGTGGCGGGCTGGCCATGTTTGGCAGTGAACGGCACAAAGCGTTGGTGCAACGCTATGGAGGACCGAGCAACTGGTCCCAAAGCCTGAACGCAGCGGCCATTGGCGCCGGCATGGCCTCGATCCGCCTGCACCGCAGCCGGGAATTCAGTGCCTTGCAGGAGCGTTTGCAGGCTAATATCCGCCTCTTCGACAGCCTCGTTCGTACCGAACAGCGCAGCAGCCCCATGGCGATCCGTCTGATGCCCTGCGGTGAAGCGACCCTGGCCAATAGCGTGGCGGTCGAACTGGCCGAGCTGGGGTATTTCACTTCAGCGGTCTTTTTCCCCGTGGTACCGCAAGGCAAGGCCGCAATCCGCATCACTCTGCGTGCCGATATGGAGCCCAACGTGATTCGCTCATTCTGCGAACGGCTCACCGACCTGCTGCTGGCCCACGGACGTGACATCCGTCCTTGAAACGAGTGCTTGATGAAGAACCGCACGACCCTGATCGTCACCTGCACCACCGTCTTCCTCGCGCAGCTGGGCATGAGCATCTACTTGCCGGCCCTCCCCGATATCGCCCGGGACCTGGGGAGCGATGCGTCCCGGGCATCCTGGGGGTTGTCGGTGTACCTGATCGGCATGGCGCTGCCCATGTTGTTGTGGGGCAGCCTGGGCCAGCGCCTGGGGCGCAAACCGATCTTGCTGGCGGCTTTGGGGCTGTACGGCCTGGCCAATATGGCCCTGCCGTTGGGCACGACAGTGGAGGCATTCCTGGCGTTCAGGCTGATCCAGGGCATCGGTGCCAGCGGCATCTCGGTGATGGCGCGGGTGTTGATTCGTGACAGTTTCAGCGGCGATCTGTTGGCCAAGGCCCTGTCATGGATATCGATTGCCTTCGTGATCGCCCTCGGCATCGGCCAGTACCTGGGCTCGCTGATCCAGGCGGCTTTCGGGTGGCAGGCGATCTTCTACGGGCTAGGCGCTAGCAGTCTGGCCATGGCAGCGGCCGTGTCCCGGGCACGGTTCCCGGCGCTGACAGAGGCCCGCAACGGGCAATCGGCGTGGCGTATTTACGGGCAGATACTCAGGTGCCGGGGTTTTCTGCTACCAGCATTCGCAGGTGGTCTGGGTTACGGAGTGATCGTCGCCTTCAATACCGCCGCACCGCTGATTCTGCAGGAAAGCTTCCACTGGTCGCCCATTGAGTACGGTCTGCTGGGCTGGCCGATCAGCGCAGCGTATCTGCTCGGCGCGCTGGTGGTGAACGCTTTTGTGTTGCGTACCGGCCAACGACGGATGATGGGCTGGGGCATCGCACTGGTGCTGGGCGGTAGCGCGACCATGCTGGCAGGCAGCCTCACCCTGAGCAGCATCGCGTTGCTCTTCTGGCTGCCGTATTGCTTCGCGGTGTTCGGCCAGTCGTTGACCTATCCCATCAGCCTGTCCCTGGCCAACGAGGGTTCACCGGTGGCCGGTGCCTACGCCATGGCGTTGAGCGGTTTTCTGCATCAACTGATGGCGTCGGTGATGGGCGCCATGGCCAGCCTGTTGTTGAGCCAACAGGCCTGGCCGCTGGCAGCGTTGTGCACGCTGCTGGGGATGGCGGCGATGTTATGCGTGAGGTTCATGCCGCCACGGGCCCCTTAAAACGCGCTGCGGAAAATTTCTTCGATCTGCCGCTGATCCGCCGCTCGCGGGTTGGTCAGGCCGCAAGCGTCTTTCAAGGCATTGGCAGCCAACACCGGGACGTCATTGAGGCGCACGCCCAAGTCACGCAAACCGGCCGGAATTTCCACGTCATGGGCCAGGCGACGAATCGCCGCAATGGCGGCCTGGGCGCCCTCTTCCGGGCTGAACCCGCGCGTGTCGACACCCATCGCCTGCCCCACGTCGGTCAGGCGAGCAGCGCACACCAAGGCGTTGAAGCTCTGCACATGAGGCAGTAGCACCGCGTTGCATACACCGTGAGGCAAATCGTAAAAGCCACCCAACTGGTGCGCCATCGCGTGTACGAAACCCAGGGAAGCATTGTTGAACGCCATCCCCGCCAGAAACTGCGCGTAGGCCATGTTCTCCCGCGCCGTCAGATCGCTACCATCGCGTACGACCTTGCGCAGATTCTCGCTGATCAGGGTGATGGCTTTCAGCGCGCAGGCATCGGTGATCGGATTGGCAGCGGTGGACACATAAGCCTCGACCGCATGGGTCAACGCATCCATGCCCGTGGCGGCGGTCAGGCCCTTGGGCATCGCCACCATCAGGGCCGGGTCGTTGACCGACATGAGCGGGGTCACGTTGCGATCGACAATCGCCATTTTCACGTGGCGGGTTTCGTCGGTGATGATGCAAAAACGGGTCATTTCGCTGGCGGTGCCGGCCGTGGTGTTGATGGCGATCAACGGCAATTGCGGCTTGCTCGAGCGGTCGACGCCTTCGTAGTCACGGATCTGGCCACCGTTGGTGGCGCACAGGGCGATGCCCTTGGCGCAATCGTGGGGCGAACCACCGCCCAGCGACACCACGAAATCGCACCGGCTCTCCTTCAGCAGTCCCAATCCGAGTTCGACATTGGCAATGCTCGGGTTGGGCTTGGCACCGTCGAAGATCACAGAATCGATGTCCTGCAGCGCCAGTTGCTCGGCCACCATATTCGCGACGCCGGCCTTGGCCAGCCCGGCGTCGGTGACGATCAGCGCCTTGCGAAAACCGTAGTTGCGGATGGCGGTCATCGCTTCATCGAGGCAGCCCAGCCCCATGATGTTCACGGCGGGAATAAAAAAAGTACTGCTCATGGGGTCACGCTCCTGGTTGAGGCCGGATCGGCAGGGCCTACAGAATGACCGAGTAGTCACGACGTATCTTGATCTGGCTCAAGACTGGGTCGTGATAAAGTCGCGCCCTGCCTTTTGCCACGTTTGGGATAAGCTTCGCGATGACCGATTTCCAGGAATATGACGCCCGGCTCGAAGACTGGGAGGCCTTGCGCGCCCATACCACCTTCAGCGGCTTGCTGGTGGGCAATGGTGCCAGCCGCGCCGTATGGGACGATTTCGGCTATGACTCGTTGTTCGAAAATGCCCGCACCGTTGAAGAAAAGCCGCTGAGCCCGTCGGAACTGAGCGTGTTCGACGCGATGCAGACGCGCAGTTTCGAGCAAGTGCTCGGCGCGCTGAAAACCACCAGCCGAGTCAACAAGGCCCTGGCCGTCAGCTCCGCCGCCCCGCGCAATCGCTACTACGCGATCAAGGAAGCGCTGATCAACACCGTGCACGCTGTGCATATCCCCTGGCGACTGGTGCAGCCGTCAACCCTGGCGACGCTCAACCAGGAGCTGAGTCGCTACCGCACGGTGTTCACCACCAACTACGATTTGCTCAACTATTGGGCGATCCAGCATGCGCCGCAGACCCTCACCGACTTGTTCCTCGGCAGCGACCACGGTTTTGATCTGAGCCAGGTAGCCACGGACAAACCGCGCCTGCTGTACCTGCACGGCGGCCTGCACCTGGTGCGAAACCAGGACGGCACGGCGCGCAAGCTCACCTCCACCGAGGGCACGCTGCTGGGCAGTTTCGCCATCAACAACACGATCAAGACCCTCGACGACGTGCCGCTGTTCGTCAATGAAGGCCCGAGCCAGGACAAGCTCAAGACCATCCGCAGCTCCGACTACCTGTCGTTCTGCTATGACCAGTTGCTGCACCACGGCGACAACCTGTGCCTGTTCGGTCATGCCTTGGGCGAGCAGGACAGCCACATCGTGCATGCCCTGCGCCTGGCTGCGCCGAAAACCGTGGCAATTTCGATCTACCCCCGTAGCCAGGCGTTCATCCAGCACCAGAAGCGCCATTACGCCAAAGTGTTCCAGGGGTTGGGGGTGGAACTGCGGTTCTTCGATGCCAAGAGCCATCCGTTGGGCGATCCGAGGCTGTCGGTGCCGGTGGAGGTTTAACCTGCGCATGCATGACCGGGAAACCCACCTTCAGGTCAGTGCATGGTTTGGCTCGGCGCTGTAGGAGCTGGCGAAGCCTGCGATCCCTTGATCTTTCGCTTGGGACTCAAGCGCCTGCGGAAAGATCGCAGCCTCGCTTCGCTCGACAGCTCCTACGCCGTCTACCGGGGGAAACTCAAAGCGCCGCCAGGGTCTTGTCCTTGATCACCGTCGTCGGTCCGTTGGCCTTGACGCTGGCGATACCTTTATCCCGGGCGGCGTCCGAGGCGTAGGCCTCGCTGCTGCCAATCACCTCGTGGTTGACGGCCTTGAGATTGAAGTACGGATGGCCGTCCTTGGTGTTCTTGAGTTCATAGCGTTCGGCCAACGGACTGTTTTTCTGTACCGACGCGATGCCGCCGTCAGCACCGCTACGGGTGGCATACAGCTCGCTGGTCAAAATCGTTTCGGCGTTGGCCGCCTTGAGCACAAACCGAAACTGGCCGTTGCTGCTTTTGCTGATTTCGTACCATCCAGACATAGGAGTTCTCCTCAGGCGCGCAAATAGTTGCCCAAGCAGTAAAGACCCGCGGCGCTTGTTCTGCCAGTCAGGCCCGCCGCGCTATAGGGTGATGGCCGTGCCCAGCAAGGTCAGGAACCCCGCCAACCAGTTCGGGTGCGCCGGCCACGCCGGGGCGGTCGCCAGATTGCCCTGGACGTGGCCTTCGGTCACCGGAATATCGATAAAGGTCCCGCCCGCCAGACGTACTTCCGGGGCGCACGCAGGATAAGCGCTGCATTCGCGCCCTTCCAGAATGCCCGCGGCCGCCAGCAACTGCGCGCCGTGGCACACCGCAGCAATCGGCTTACCCGCCTGGTCGAAATCACGCACCAGTTGCAGGACCTTTTCATTCAGGCGCAGGTATTCCGGCGCACGCCCGCCCGGCACCAGCAGCGCGTCGTAGTCAGCGGCTTCGACACTGGCGAAGTCATGATTGAGGGCAAACAAGTGTCCCGGTTTTTCGCTGTAGGTCTGGTCGCCTTCGAAGTCATGGATCGCCGTGCGCACGGTTTGCCCGGCAGTTTTGTCCGGGCAAACCGCGTGCACGGTGTGGCCGATCATCTGCAAGGCTTGGAATGGCACCATGACTTCATAGTCTTCGACGTAATCGCCGACCAGCATGAGGATCTTCTTAGCGGCCATAGGGTGGGGCTCCTTTGGGGATGCGTTAGGGGTGAACGCATTAAAGGTAGCCCGGTACGTCGATCGCAGAGCGATAACCCGTCATTACCGGACGGGCTGCACATTGATGAAGTGCGGGACAGGGTCCTGTGGGAGCGCTAGAGATAACCATCGCTGCGCAGCAAGGTTTCCAGGCAGTGTTCGGTGACGTGGTAGAACGCCTTGAGCTCCTGGATTTTCGCCAGCAGCTCGGTCGGATCCATCGGTTCGGCGCGTTTGACGGCCAGGATCATCTTGTTCTTGTTGGTGTGGTCCAGGGAGATGAACTCGAACACCTTGGTTTCGTAGCCACAGGCTTCCAGAAACAACGCCCGCAAGCTGTCGGTGACCATTTCCGCCTGCTGGCCCAGGTGCAGGCCGTATTGCAGCATCGGCTTGAGCAACGCCGGGCTCTGGATTTGCAGACGGATCTGCTTGTGGCAGCACGGCGAGCACATGATGATCGAAGCGCCGGAGCGAATACCCATGTGAATCGCGTAGTCGGTGGCGATGTCACAGGCGTGCAAGGCGATCATCACATCCACCGCGCTCGGCGCCACGCTGCGCACGTCACCGTGCTGGAAGCTCAGGCCCGGATGCTCCAGGCGCGCGGCGGCTTCGTTGCACAGCTTGACCATGTCTTCGCGCAGTTCAACACCGGTCACCACGCCTTCGGCCTGCAAGGTATTGCGCAGGTAATCGTGAATAGCGAAAGTCAGGTAACCCTTGCCCGAGCCGAAATCCGAAACCCGTACCGGTTTGTCCAGCGCCAGCGGCGAGGAGGTCAGCGCATGGCTGAAAACTTCGATGAATTTGTTGATTTGCTTCCACTTGCGCGACATCGCCGGAATCAGCTCGTGCTTGTGGTTAGTCACGCCCAAATCAGCCAGGAACGGCCGACTCAGGTCGAGGAAGCGATTTTTCTCGCGGTTGTGCTCGGCCGATGGCACTTCCCGCAGTTGCTGGGGTTTGCTCTTGAACAGCGAGCTCTTGCCCTTTTTGCTGTATTCCAACTGCGCCTCGTCGGTGACCGCCAGCAAATGCGCGTTCTTGAACGACGCTGGCACCAGCGCGGCGATGGTCGCCACGCCTTCGGTCAGCGGGAAGTTTTTGGTGATGTCGCGGGTCTTGTAGCGGTAGACGAAGGACAGGCACGGCTGATCCTTGACCGTCAGTTGCTTGATGATCAGCCGTTGCAGGTCCGCTTCATCCCCCACGTACTTGGCCAGCACCAGTTTGATGAACGCGCTCTGCTCAAGGCTGGTTTGCAGCAGCTCGACGAACTGGGCGTGGTGATCCGGCGCGGGACGGGCGGGGGTTGCGGTGACAGACATGAAAAAGCGGCCTCGGGGCGGGGCGAATCGGGAATGGCGGGTATTTTAGGGGGGATGGGGAGTGAGGGCACGGGGAATTTCCCGAATGGTTCGAAATCCGGGCGGTACCCTCTTGATGATGCTCAATCTTTCATGGCCGACCAGGCTTGTGTGGCGAGGGAGCTTGCTCCCTCGCCACACAAGCACGCTTGGCATAACAATGAGCTGGCAGATGCTTCCTAGCCCAGAACCACCAACCGATTGGGCAGTTCATTGCGCTCGTGGGTCACCGGCACATGCACCTTGAGCAATTCGCCACAGGCTTCGATGCAAGTCACGAAGCCCTCCAGTGTCCGTCCCTGGCGAACCTGCTGGGTGAATGCCGCGACGATGGCATCCCAACTCTTGTTGGCGAGGCGCTTGGAAATGCCTTCATCCACCAGAATTTCCACATACCGCTCGGCTTCGCAAACAAAAATCAGCATTCCTGTGCTGCCCACCGTGTGGTGCAGGTTCTGTTCGAGAAACTGTCGGCGCGCCAGGTTGGAGGCCCGCCAATGGCGCACCGAACGAGGGACCAAATGGGTGGTGACTTTTGGAATGCGAAACAGCAGGCACAGCACGATGAAACTGATCCACTGCACCATCAACAGACTGTGCATGGCCAACCAGCCCGTGAGGTAATGCAGCACGCCGGGCACCACCAGGGCCAACAGGCTGGCCCACAACAGCGGAATATAGGCGTAGTCGTCAGCACGGGCGGCGAGCACGGTGACCAGTTCGGCGTCGGTTTCGCGCTCGACCCGGGCGATGGCCTCGGCGACCTTGCGTTGTTCGTGTTCAGTCAGTAACGCCATGGTTAAAAGTACCTGCTCATTATTATTGTCACCAGCCGCCCGACGAACCGCCGCCCCCGAAACTGCCCCCGCCACCGCTGAAACCACCGCCACCACCACCGCCGCCAAAGCCTCCCCCACCGGAGCCGCCGGAGCCACCTCGGCCCGCTGGCAGGATACCCAGCATCTGGCAAATGAATATGGTCACGATAAACAGCAACGCCAGGAAGATGAACAACCCGGGATGACGCTCGACAAAATCACCCTGTTCCCGCCCGTCCGCACTGTATACCGGAGCCGGTTCATCCAACGGGCTGCCGCCCAACACCAGCAGCATCGCCGCCACGCCGTCGCTGACACCTTTGTTGAAGTTGCCGCTCTTGAAGGCCGGGGTGATCACCTGGTTGATGATCACCGAACTCTGGGCATCAGTCAGGCGATCTTCCAGACCGTAGCCCACTTCGATCCGCAGTTTACGGTCGTCCCGGGCCACGATCAGCAACGCGCCGTTGTTTTTATCCTTCTGCCCGATGCCCCAATGACGCCCCAGTTGATAACCGAAATCTTCGATGCTGGTGCCTTGCAGGTCCGCCAGTGTGACGACCACCACTTGCTCGCCGGTGGCCTGCTCATGGGCCTTGAGCTGCCCGTCCAGTTGCCCGCGCACCGAAGGATCGAGCATCTGGGCGGTGTCCACCACCCGCCCGGTCAGCGCCGGAAACTTCAATTCGGCCTGGGCCGTGACTGCAAACACCCAGAGCAGCAGCACCAGGCCAATTTTCAACACGCGCATTGGAACCTCATCCGTGGTAACGCCATAGCCTGTGGAGCATTGATCAGAACTTCACTTCAGGCGCTTTCTCGGCGTTGGGGCTGGTGGCCTCGAAGGTTTCGCGGATCGGCAGGTCGCTGTACATCACGCTGTGCCACAGGCGACCGGGGAAGGTGCGGATTTCGGTGTTGTACTTCTGCACAGCCAGGATGAAATCACGGCGGGCCACGGCGATGCGGTTCTCGGTGCCTTCGAGCTGCGATTGCAAGGCCAGGAAATTCTGATTGGCCTTGAGGTCAGGGTAACGCTCGACCACCACCATCAGCCGGCTCAAGGCGCCGCTCAACTGGTCCTGGGCCTGCTGGAACTGCTTGAGTTTTTCCGGGTTGTCCAAGGTGCCGGCATCGACCTGGATCGACGTGGCCTTGGCCCGCGCTTCAATCACGGCGGTCAGGGTTTCCTGCTCATGTTGGGCATAACCCTTGACGGTTTCCACCAGGTTGGGAATCAGGTCGGCGCGGCGCTGGTACTGGTTCTGTACCTGGCCCCAGGCAGCCTTGGCCTGTTCATCCAGGGTCGGAATGTTATTGATGCCGCAACCGGCCAGCAGCGAAGTGAACAGCATCAGGGCCAGGATTTGCAGGCCAGTGCGGTGGTTCAGTCGTAGATTCATCGGATGAAGCTCTCCATTGCATGACATTGGAAAAAACACTGCCACCTATCTCACCGGCGTCTGGGGCATAATCTGCGCCGCACTGGATTGAATCAGGTCGATGGGCTAAAAGATGCGCAGTGCGAAACTAAGTTCAGCCCAATGGGTTCGAAAGTGTGCTGCATTTAACTGAACAACAATAGCCGCTCCTCACATTTTGGCTGACCGGCGTGTCCTGATCACCGCCCTTTAGGCTTGCGAGAAAACTATTCATGAAGAAGCTGTGTTTGCTGGGCCTGTTTGTCAGTCTGGCCAGTCAATCCGTATTAGCCGACAACCTGCCAGCCCCCATAGAGAACAAGGACGCGTTCATCAGTAACCTGATGAAGCAAATGACCCTCGAAGAGAAGATCGGCCAATTGCGCCTGATCAGCATCGGCCCGGAAATGCCTCGGGAGATGATCCGCAAGGAAATCGCCGCCGGCAACATCGGTGGCACGTTCAACTCCATCACTCGCGATGAAAACCGTCCGATGCAGGACGCGGCCATGCGCAGCCGGTTGAAGATCCCGATGTTCTTCGCCTATGACGTGATCCACGGCCACCGCACGATTTTCCCGATCCCCCTGGCCTTGGCCTCGAGCTGGGATATGGACGCTATCTACCGCTCCGGGCGAGTTGCAGCCCAGGAAGCCGCGGCCGACAGCCTGGACATTACCTTCGCGCCGATGGTCGACATTTCCCGCGACCCACGCTGGGGCCGGACCTCCGAAGGCTTTGGCGAGGACACCTACCTGGTGTCGCGCATCGCCGGCGTAATGGTCAAGGCGTTCCAGGGCACCGGCGCCAACGCAGCCGACAGCATCATGGCCAGCGTCAAGCACTTCGCCCTGTACGGTGCGGTAGAAGGTGGTCGGGACTACAACACCGTGGACATGAGCCCGGTGAAAATGTACCAGGACTACCTGCCGCCCTATCGCGCCGCCATCGACGCCGGAGCCGGCGGGGTGATGGTCGCGCTGAACTCGATCAACGGCGTGCCCGCCACCGCCAACACCTGGCTGATGCACGACCTGCTGCGCAAGGAATGGGGCTTCAAGGGGCTGGCGGTCAGTGACCATGGCGCCATCTTCGAGCTGATCAAGCACGGCGTCGCCAAGGACGGTCGCGAAGCGGCGAAGCTGGCGATCAAGGCCGGCATCGACATGAGCATGAACGACTCGCTCTATGGCAAAGAACTACCAGGGCTGCTCAAGGCCGGTGAGATCGAGCAGAGCGACATCGATAACGCGGTACGGGAAGTGCTCGCGGCCAAATACGATATGGGCCTGTTCAAGGATCCGTACCTGCGCATTGGCAAAGCCGAGGACGACCCGGTCGACACCTACGCCGAAAGCCGTATGCACCGCGCCGATGCCCGTGACGTGGCGCGCCGCAGCCTGGTTCTGCTGGAAAACCGCAACCAGACCCTGCCCCTGAAGAAGACGGCGAAGATCGCCCTGGTCGGCCCGCTGGCCAAGGCACCGATCGACATGATGGGCAGTTGGGCCGCCGCCGGGCGTCCTGCGCAATCGGTCACCCTGTTCGACGGCATGACCCGCGCCCTGGGCGCTGAGTCGAAGCTGATCTACGCCCGTGGCGCCAACATCACCAGCGACAAGAAGGTGCTCGACTACCTGAACTTCCTCAACTTCGATGCTCCGGAAGTGGTGGACGACCCGCGTCCGGCCCAGGTGCTGATCGACGAAGCCGTCAAAGCCGCCAAGGAAGCCGATGTAGTGGTGGCCGCCGTGGGTGAGTCCCGGGGCATGTCCCACGAATCGTCGAGCCGCACCGAACTGGATATTCCCGCCAGCCAGCGCGAACTGATCAAGGCCCTGAAGGCTACCGGCAAGCCGCTGGTGCTGGTGTTGATGAATGGCCGCCCACTGTCGCTGCTGCAAGAGCAGCAACAGGCTGACGCGATCCTGGAAACCTGGTTCAGCGGCACCGAAGGCGGCAACGCCATCGCTGACGTGCTGTTCGGCGACTACAACCCGTCGGGCAAACTGCCGATTTCCTTCCCACGCTCGGTCGGGCAGATTCCTACCTACTACAACCACCTGAGCATCGGCCGGCCATTCACGCCGGGCAAGCCGGGCAACTACACCTCGCAATATTTCGACGACACCACTGGCCCGCTCTACCCGTTCGGCTACGGCCTGAGCTACACCCAGTTCAGCCTCTCGGACATGGCCCTGTCATCGACCACGCTGAACAAGACCGGCAAACTCGACGCCAGCGTAACGGTGGAAAACACCGGCAAGCGTGACGGCGAAACCGTGGTGCAGTTGTACATCCAGGACGTGACCGGCTCGATCATCCGCCCGGTGAAGGAACTGAAAAACTTCCGCAAGGTGATGCTCAAGGCCGGTGAGAAAAAAGTCGTCCACTTCACCATCACCGAAGATGACCTGAAGTTCTTCAACGCCCAGCTCAAATACGCGGCTGAGCCAGGTAAGTTCAACGTGCAGATCGGCCTGGATTCCCAGGAGGTGAAGCAGCAGAGTTTTGAGTTGCTCTGATCCTCAGGCAACACAAACTCCCTGTGGGAGCGGGCTTGCTCGCGAACGCGGTGTATCAGTCAGCAATTGAGTCGGCTGACACACCGCGTTCGCGAGCAAGCCCGCTCCCACATCGGTTTTCGGTGAACCCTAACCCCGTCGCCCCAGCAAATTCACCACCAACCGATCCACCCACCCCCACAATCGCTGCTTGACCCGCTTCCACAGCGGCCGACGTTGCCAGGCGTCGAGGCTGACTTGCAGGCTCTGGGCAAAGTCACGTTCGAAACTCGCTGCCACGGCACTGCTGAGCCCGGGGTCGAGGGCTTCGAGGTTGGCTTCCAGATTGAAGCGCAGGTTCCAGTGATCGAAATTGCACGAGCCGATGCTGACCCAATCGTCCACCAGCACCATTTTCAGGTGCAGGAAACACGGCTGGTATTCGAATATTTGCACCCCGGCCTTGAGCAATCGCGGGTAGTAACGATGCCCGGCGTAGCGCACGGACGGATGATCGGTGCGCGGGCCAGTGAGCAGCAGGCGCACGTCGATGCCCCGTGCGGCGGCTTTGCGCAAGGAGCGACGCACGTTCCAGGTCGGCAGGAAATACGGTGTCGCCATCCAGATCCGTTTCTGACCGCTGTTAAGCGCCCGGGACAACGATTGCAGAATGTCGCGATGCTGACGGGCGTCGGCATACGCCACCCGGCCCATGCCCTCACCTACCAGTGGAACGCGGGGCAAGCGTGGCAAACCAAAGTTGGAGGCGGGTTTCCAGGCACGGCGATGGCGGTTGGCGAGCCATTGGCGGTCAAACAGCAACTGCCAGTCGAGCACCAGCGGGCCGACGATTTCCACCATCACTTCGTGCCAATCACAGTGGTCATCGAGGGGGTTCCAGAATTCATCGGTCACACCGGTGCCGCCGACCACCGCCAGACGCTGATCCACCAATAACAGCTTGCGGTGATCACGGTAGAGATTGCGCACCCAACGGCGCCAGCTCAGGCGATTGTAGAAGCGCAGCTCTACGCCGGCCTCGGTCAGGCGGTTGCGCAGGGCAAGGGTAAACGCCAGGCTGCCGTAGTCATCGAACAGGCAGCGCACCCGCACACCGCGCTCGGCGGCCTGGACCAGGGCCTGGACCATCGCCTCGGCGCAAGCCCCCGCCTCCACCAGGTACAGTTCCAGTTCGACCTGTTCCTGGGCCCGGGCGATTTCCACCAGCATGCGCGGGAAAAACTGCGGGCCGTCAATCAACAGCTCGAAGCGATTGCCTTCACGCCAGGGAAATACTGGGCCGCTCATGTCAGCGCGCCGTAAAAATCAGCACCGCATTCACCGGCACCGACAGGCTGATGGCCGATAGCCCGGCCAGGTTTCGCAGTTTTTCCAGGCCCGGCGCCAAGTCGAAATCCGCCGCGTTGAGCACCACCGGCTCCAGGGTCACCACTTGGAAACGTCGTTCATCCAAGCGTGTCGCCAACAGTTCGGCCTGGTACTCATGCTGCTTGCCGTGCAGGTTCACCGTCAGTGGCAGGCGCAGTTCCAACTGCGCGCCGTTGGCCAGGTCCTGGATCGGCGCCAAGTCGATCTGCCCGGTGATGCTGGCTTCGGCAAATTGCTTGATCTCGAACAACTCGGCCCGCATGCGCTCGTCCCGCAGGGGAATGCCGCTGTTGATGGAGTCCAGCTCCACCTCCAGGCGGGCCAATCCGTTAGGCTGGACTTGACCATGAAGCACCAGGAACCGCTGGACCTCGGAGACATTGCCGTTTTTGCTGCTGATGAACGACAGCCGCGACGATTCGCCGTCCAGGTACCAATTGGCCTGGGCCGGCAGCGCGGCGCAGGCCAGCAGCAAGGTCGCGACAGCGTGAGAAAAAGACCGCTTGAACATACACACTCGGGGGGCAGATAAACCTGTGGCGAACCTTAACCGGGCCGAGGGCGCTTGCAAACTGTCTGTTGCAACAACTGCCCAGGAATACAGGGAACCTGTGGTGAAGGCGTTCATCTGTGGGAGCAAGGCTTGCCCGCGATGACGTTTTTGAAATCGCCATCGCGGGCAAGCCTTGCTCCCACAGTAGAACCGGTGTCAGGCCTTACTCCAACCGACACCCCTGCCGCGCCCCCATCCACCGCGCGCTGCTGCTACGCCCCAACCCGCTGACGGTGACGCGCTTCGCTTCGGGGGTATCGAGAAAGTCGCTGATGGGCACCGACTGCTTCACATAGCCACGGCAATAATCAGCCGGTTGCTCCATCACGTAGCGACACGAACAATATTCCTTGGCGGTGTAAGCGCTGATGATGTCGGGAAAGGACCGCAGCGCCACGCGTTCAAGCCAGATCCAGCCCAGTAGAGCGATGAGAAGCGCCAACGCCAGAGTGAGCAACAGTTTGCGTCTCATGGCTGTACCGCCCCGGCGAACGCCGCCATGGCTCGCTTGAGCAGCTCGTTGTGGCGATAACGGCCATCGCGGTCATCGCCGTAGCGCACGATCACCAGGTTGGCGCTGGGGATGATGTACAACACCTGGCCCCAATGGCCCAACGCGGCGAAGGTATCCGATGGCGCATCGGGCCACGGACGGATCGTCGGGTCGGCGGCGCGGTTGAGCCACCAATGTCCGCCAGGGACGGCTTCGTCCTGGCCGGCCTGGAAGCGGGCGAAGGGCTCGCGATTGAACGCGATCCAATCCTTGGGGATCAACTGCCGTTCGCCCCAGCGACCGTCCCGTTGCATCAACAACCCGACACGCGCCAGGTCCCGCGCCGTGAGGTAGGCATAGGACGAGCCGACGAACGTGCCGCTGGCATCGGTTTCCCAGACAGCGTGGCGAATGCCCAAGGGTTCGAACAGGGCCGTCCAGGGGTAATCGGGGTAGCGCGCCGGGCCGACGATGTTTTTCAGCGCGGCCGCCAACAGGTTGCTGTCGCCGCTGGAATAACGGAACGCCTGCCCCGGCGGGCTGAAACTTTCGTGCTGCGCGGTGAAGGCCGCCATGTCGCGGCGTCCCCGGGTGTACAGCATCGCCACCACCGAGGAGTTGAGCGGCGCGTATTCGTAGTCCTCCTGCCAATCCAGGCCCGAGGCCCAGTGAAAAAGATCGGCGAGGGTCATGTCCGGGTGCTTGCTCAGCGCCGGGTAATATTTGGCCGCCGGCTCCTGCAGGCCAAACAGCTTTTCCCCGTAGGCCACGCCAAACACCGTCGCCATCAGGCTTTTGCTGATGGACCAGGTCAGGTGCGAGGTGTCGGCGGTGGTCGGTCCGGCATAGCGTTCATAGACCAGCCGACCGTTCTGGATCACCAGCAGCGCATCGGTGCGGATGCCTTCGCGGCTGACCTCGTCCCGAGGCGGGAAGGCGTATTGTTCCAGGGCTTCGATGGCCGGCCCGGAGGGACGCGGGCCGGTTGGCCACTGCTCGCCGGGCCAGTCTTCAGCGTGGACGCCCAGGGTGAGCAGCAGGAACGGGATCAGGAACCAGCCTTTGGACATGCTTGGGGCTCGGAGGGTTGAACCTGCTGAGTTTAAGCAGGCTTGATGACAGTTTGGATGTTTGTGTCGACAGTACCAACGCCATCGCGGGCAAGCCTTGCTCCCACAGGTCTACGACAGACTGTCATTTAACCCTGAACCTGTGGGAGCAAGGCTTGCCCGCGATGAGGCCCGTCAAGCCAATGAAGATTCCAACGCCTTGGCCAACCGCTTGGCCCGCGCCCCCGCCGCCATCTCCATCACCGCTTTATCCCGCGCCCACATCTCGCGCCACGCGTCAGGCCCGGCGGCCAGTGCCTCATTCAGCTCGCCAGCGAGCCCTTCAAACTGGGCGAACACCCCAGCCAGCAGCACATGCCCGACAGCACTGGACGGGTTGTGACGGCTCACCTCCGCGCAACCTGCCAGCAACGCCAGCAGGCGCAACTGCAAAGGCTGCGGCCAGTCGCACTCCTGTCCCACGCCATACAACCAGGCGGTCATGGCACTGAGCACATAAAGGTCTTCCAAGGTGCGGAACGGTTTGACGTAGGCATCCCAACCGTCGCCGGCCAACAACTCGCACAGCGCCCCGTCAAGCCGTACGCGGCCATGGCTGATGTCCGGCATCAAGGCGATGGCCGGGAGTTTTTCCAGGGTGACGCCAGGCTCGCCGGGATAGACCACCGCCAGGTTCAGGCGCGGCGCTTCACCGGGTGCTTCGCTGCGGGCGGCGACCAGCAACCATTCGGCGGCATCACCCGCGGTGACAAAATCCTTGCGCCCGCTCAGGCGCAAATCACTGAGGCGGGTCTGCAGGTCCGCCGGGCGCAGGCTGCGCTGTTCGGTGGCACACAAGGCACCGAGGCTCTGGGGTGCGCTCGGCCACAGCACCCGCAGCGCCGCCTGATACCCCACCAGGAAAGCCAGCCCCGGCGTCGCCATCAACCGCGCCCCGGCCACCGCCAGTTCGAACGGCGTGACCGGCCCCAGGCGTTGCAGCAAGGTCGCATAACCCTCGGCCAGGTCCGGATGGGCGGGCAGGCGTTCGCCGCGTTCGATCAGGGTTTGCCAGGGCATGGGGCGCTCCTTGAGGACTGTCATATAAGCATCACCAAAGCTTCATGGCGATGACACCGGGGCTACATAGCCTGACTTTGCACAACATGACTGCATAAAGAAAGTCGATTGGCTCACCCCAAGACGGGTGCACAGCCCGCACGGAGATTCGCTATGACTCAGATCGCCCGCATCAGCGACACCGGCAATGAACGCCGCCTGCAAGCCGAACGCCTGATTGGCGCCAAAGCTCTGCAAGAAGCCCAGGCCCTGCGCTTCAACGTCTTCAGCGGCGAATTCAACGCCAAGCTCAAAGGCGCGGAAGTGGGTCTGGACATGGATGACTATGATGTTCACTGCGCCCACATCGGCGTACGCGACCTGAATACCGGCCGTCTCGTGGCGACCACTCGCCTGCTCGACCACCAGGCCGCCAGCAGCCTGGGCCGCTTCTACAGCGAAGAAGAATTCAGCCTTCATGGCCTGGTCCATCTCAAGGGCCCGATCCTGGAAATCGGTCGCACCTGCGTCGACCCGGCCTACCGCAACGGCGGCACCATCGCGGTGCTCTGGGGTGAACTGGCTGAAGTCCTGAACGAAGGCGGCTACAGCTACCTGATGGGCTGCGCGAGCATTCCGATGCAGGACGGCGGTATCCAGGCCCAGGCGATCATGCAGCGCCTGCGCGAACGCTACCTGTGCACCGAACACCTGCAAGCCGTACCGAAAAAACCGCTGCCGACCCTGGACGTGCCGTCCAACGTCATCGCCGAAATGCCTCCGCTGCTCAAGGCCTACATGCGCCTGGGCGCGAAGATTTGCGGCGAGCCATGCTGGGACGAGGATTTCCAGGTGGCCGACGTGTTCATCCTGCTCAAGCGCGACGAACTCTGCCCACGCTATGCCCGTCACTTCAAGGCAGCGGTCTGATGAGCCGGTTGCGGGTGTACGCGCGTATCGCGCGAGTGCTGCTGGTGGTGGCGTTGGGCCTGAGCATGGCTTGCCTGTTCGGGTTGTTCGAACGCCTGGGGATTGCCAACTCCATGGTGCGTCGACAGCGTTGGTCGCGGTTCTTCATGGCGCGGTTGAGCCATGCCCTGCCCTTTTGCGTGACGGTCCACGGCCAGTTGCCGCAACGGCCGATGCTGTGGGTCAGCAACCATGTGTCCTGGACCGACATCCCGCTGCTGGGCATGCTCACGCCGCTGTCGTTCCTGTCCAAGGCCGAAGTGCGTACCTGGCCGGTGGCCGGATGGCTGGCCGCCAAGGCCGGCAGCCTGTTTATCCGTCGCGGCTCGGGTGACAGCCAGTTGATTCGCAAACAGATGAGCCGCCACCTGGAACAGGCTCATCCGCTGTTGATGTTCCCTGAGGGGACCACCACCGATGGCCGTTCCTTGCGTACTTTCCATGGTCGCTTGTTATCCGCGGCCATCGATGCCGACGTAGCGTTGCAACCGGTGGCGATCCGTTACCTGCGCAATGGCGAACCTGACGCGCTGGCACCGTTCATTGGCGATGACGACTTGCTGTCGCACCTGATGCGCTTGTTCGCCAATGATCGGGGCGACGTGCACATTCACCTGCTGCAACCGATCGCCTGCCACGGCCAGGAACGCGCGGCCCTGGCCTTCCAGGCGCAGCAGGCGGTGCACAAGGCGTTGTTCGGCGAGATCCCGGAGAAACAGCAAGCGCCGATGCGGCCTGCGATCGCAGCCTGAACCGAGAACCTGTGGAAATCCCTTGTGGGAGCGCGCTTGCTCGCGAAGGCGGTTTAACATTCAGCAGAGATGTTGACTGAACCGCCGCTTTCGCAAGCAAGCCCGCTCCCACATTTAGTTTTGTGGTGCAATCTGGCTCAGCGCAAAATCCTGCAACTGTGGGTAGAACAGCCGGAAATCCTCGCTCAACGGCTCGTAGAGCCTGATCAACTCTTGCATCGCCCCGGCCAATTCCTCCGGCCGGGACAGGCGTCGGGAAATGCCGCGCAACACCTGCCCAAGCACCTCGAACTCCCGGTAAGAACCCAACCAGTCATCCGCTGCCATATAAGGCGCGATCTGCGCCAGGCGCCCCGGCAGTTGCGGTTCGGTATTGAGTACCTGGTACACCCGAGAGGTGAAATCCATCAGCGGCCCCTCGCCGTACAGCATCCAGTCCCGGGCCAGGCAGTGGTCGAAAAATACGTCGAGGACGATCCCGGCATAGCGCCGGCGTACCGTGGAAAAACGCGACAGGGCAACGTCCACCAAGGGATGGCGGTCGGTGTACATGTCGATGCGCCGATGCAAGGCAATCGCCGCTTCGATCCGGGCATCGTACTGCCCTTGCAGCGGCCCTTTGACGAAATCGCCGTAGAGACTGCCGAGCAATTGTTCCCGGCCGGGGCCGCCGAGGTGCAGGTGCGCGAGGTAGTTCATGGCGAGCAGCTTAGCATCGTCACGCCAATATCGTTATAACCCGATATAGCGATTTATTCGATCCTCAGATCAAATCCATATTGGTATATCGCGAAATAACGATTTAAGGTTCGCCCCATCGCGATATAGCGTTTTACTCACCCCGAGCTTGCCCCCATGACCCTCGACCTCGACGAAATAATAAAAGCCCTGGCGCACCCAGTACGGCGAGACATCCTCAACTGGCTCAAAGACCCCAAGGTCCAGTTCCCCGAACAGTTGCACAACCACGAATTCGGCATTTGCGCCGGACAGATCGACCAGCGCTGCGGCCTGTCGCAGTCCACGGTTTCTGCCCACCTGGCGGTGTTGCAACGGGCGGGGCTGATCAGCAGCCAGAAGGTCGGTCAATGGCACTTCTTCAAACGCAACGAGGAAGTGATCCAGCAGTTCCTCAAGCAAATGAGCCAAGAGCTCTGATCTGACAAGGACCCCACCATGCCCCTCTCACTCCTCATCCTGGCCCTGAGCGCCTTTGCCATCGGCACCACCGAGTTCGTCATCATGGGCCTGCTACCCGATGTGGCAGCTGACCTGGGTGTCTCGATCCCCGGCGCCGGCTGGTTGGTGACCGGTTATGCCCTGGGTGTGGCCATTGGTGCGCCGTTCATGGCCCTGGCCACCGCGCGGCTGCCGCGCAAGGCCGCCCTGGTGGCGCTGATGGGGATTTTCATCGTCGGCAACCTGCTCTGCGCCATCGCCAGCGACTACAACGTGCTGATGTTCGCCCGGGTCGTCACCGCCCTCTGCCACGGGGCGTTCTTCGGCATCGGTTCGGTGGTGGCCGCCGGCCTGGTTGCGCCCAACAAGCGCGCCTCGGCCGTGGCCCTGATGTTCACCGGCCTGACCCTGGCCAACGTGCTCGGCGTACCGCTGGGCACTGCACTGGGCCAGGAAGCCGGCTGGCGCTCGACCTTCTGGGCCGTCACCGTCATTGGCGTGATTGCGCTGATCGGCTTGATCCGTTTCCTGCCAGCCAAGCGCGATGAAGAAAAACTCGACATGCGTTCGGAACTGGTAGCGCTCAAGGGCGCGGGCCTGTGGCTGTCCCTGAGCATGACCGCGCTGTTCTCCGCCTCGGTGTTCACTCTGTTCACCTACGTTGCCCCATTGCTGGGCGAAGTCACCGGCGTGTCGCCCCGTGGCGTGACCTGGACCCTGGTGCTGATCGGCCTGGGCCTGACCCTGGGCAACATCATTGGCGGCAAGCTGGCAGACAAGAGCCTGGCGAACACGCTGATGGGCGTCTTCATCACCATGGCCGTGGTCTCAACCGTGCTGAGCTGGACCAGCGTGGCGCTGATCCCCACCGAAATCACCCTGTTCCTTTGGGCCACCGCCTGCTTTGCCGCCGTGCCGGCCCTGCAAGTCAACGTGGTGACCTTCGGCAAAGCCGCGCCAAACCTGGTGTCCACCCTGAACATCGGCGCTTTCAACATCGGCAACGCCCTGGGCGCCTGGGTCGGCGGCAGCGTCATCGATCACGGCCTGGGCCTGACCACCGTGCCCCTGGCCGCCGGTGCGCTAGCCGTGCTGGCGCTACTGGTCACCCTGATCACTTTCCGCCAGGGCGGCAATGCCGACCTGGCACCGGCAACTCACTGACTTCTAACCACTCCCTGATTCTGACGAGGTTGTAATTCATGACGACTATTTTCGATCCGATCAAACTCGGCGACATCGAGCTGAAGAACCGCATCATCATGGCCCCACTCACCCGCTGCCGCGCCGACGCCGGTCGCGTACCCAACGCGTTGATGGCCGAGTACTACGTGCAACGTGCGTCCGCCGGCCTGATCCTCAGCGAAGCAACGTCCGTTACGCCAATGGGCGTGGGCTACCCGGACACCCCGGGCATCTGGTCCAACGACCAGGTGCGCGGCTGGAGCAACGTGACCAAGGCGATCCACGGCGCCGGCGGCAAAATCTTCCTGCAACTGTGGCACGTGGGCCGGATCTCGCACCCGTCGTACCTGAACGGCGAAACCCCGGTGGCGCCAAGCGCCATCCAGCCCAAAGGCCACGTGAGCCTGGTGCGTCCGCTGGCCGACTACCCGACGCCACGCGCACTGGAAACCGCTGAAATCGCCGACATCATCGACGCTTATCGCGTAGGTGCCGAAAACGCCAAGGCCGCCGGTTTCGACGGTGTGGAAATCCACGGCGCCAATGGCTATCTGCTCGACCAGTTCCTGCAAAGCAGCACCAACCAGCGCACCGACCAATACGGTGGTTCCCTGGAAAATCGTGCCCGCCTGATGCTGGAAGTGACCGACGCCGTCATCGAAGTCTGGGGCGCCGGCCGGGTTGGCATGCACTTGGCACCACGCGCCGACTCCCATGACATGGGCGACGAGAACCGCCTCGAAACCTTCAGCTACGTGGCCCGCGAGCTGGGCAAGCGTGGCATCGCTTTCATCTGCTCGCGCGAGAAGGAAGGCGAAGACAGCATCGGCCCGCAACTCAAGCAAGCTTTCGGCGGCCCGTACATTGCCAATGAACGCTTCACCAAGGACAGCGCCAATGCCTGGCTCGCCGAGGGCAAGGCCGATGCCGTCGCCTTCGGTGTGCCGTTCATTGCCAACCCGGACCTGCCAGCACGTTTGAAAGCCGATGCCCCCTTGAACGAGGCGCACCCCGAAACGTTTTATGGAAAAGGCCCGGTCGGTTATATCGACTACCCCGTGATGTAATTAGAAAAATCAGCTTTTTAAAAAAGCCCCGACTCGAAAGAGCCGGGGCTTTTTTGCATCTACGCACTTCAAATCCAACCCACTCCTTCAGCAATCGAAATATCAAATAACAACACAACACTTACTCACCATGGATAACCACACCCAATAACGCTAATAATAATTCCGAACAGCACCCCACCCACCAAACGGACTCAAAAACCACTCATTTTAATAAGCCACTTCAAATCTTGTAGAAGCAACACTAAACCGAGCAACTTCAAACCCGCACAATTATTTTATGCAGGCTTTAGCGTGCCTCGCATTCATGAGAGATACATCGCAATGAACATTATGAAAAACTTGGTTCTCGGCCTGCTGCTGGGGCCCGTAGCAGTTGCCAGCAGCCTGGCCAACACACGCATTACCGTGGAGATCACAAACAACACTTCCAACGCTTTGGAAATGACAAACATTTCAAGTGAGATCCCCATGCCCCCGGATTTTTCCTTGAGTGCTTATGAAGTGGCCGCCAAAACGACACAAGAACTTTATTTCGTCCATGACCGAAGATTCACTTACCCCGCCGCTGGCTGGCAGCCGACACTGAGAAAGATCAAGCCGATTGAATTAGTTCTCTCCTATCAAATGAGCAATTTCAACTTCGGCTGTCAAATGCAAACCCACTTTGAGGCGCCCATCGGTTTCGGCGCCCTGGAATCCAGTTATAGGCCAAATTGGAAAAGCAGAGTCGCGTATACCGGCAATGGTGAATACACCTGCCGGTCAGAAATCTTCCGAAAAATGCTCGAACCCCCCTTCAACTATTCGGTGCGCCTCATCGTCGAATAATCCAGGCGGTCGGTAACAGCCGACACGACAAGTACAGGCACCTATCTGGCGCCTGTACATGAACACGCCATAACGCCCCTGCACGATAGCGACTCGTGAGCGATCAACGTGCCCGCAGTGCATCTACAAAAGACCTGGACGCAATCAAGACACGGCGGCACCGTCGCCAATCAGCTATTGACACAAACCGATGCAATTACGCATTTTGTTCATTTGCGTAGGCTGGGGCTCAGGCGCAGCATATCCAGCCCGATGTCTACCCAGCGCTCAGCCTCACCGGCCAGCGAGAAGCTGTCGGGGGCCAGCAGCCATTGGTAGAGAATGCCGTCGATGTAGGCGTGGATGGCAATCGCCGCCCTTTCGGGGTCCAGGTCATCCGGCAGTTGACCACGCTTCATCGCATTGCTCAACGACAGCACGATGCGCACATTGCAGTCGAGACTGACCTCACGCCGTTGCTGGCGCAAATCGCACATTTCATCGGTGAATTCGCACTTATGGAACAGAATTTCATTAATGCGGCGGGTTTTCGGGTCCAGGGCCACCTGCTGGAACAACTGCACCAACAGCTTGCGAATGCAACCCAACGGATCAAGCTCCTCTTCGCGCTCACTGGCACGCGCCAGTTCATCGAGTGGCTCTTGCAAGGTATCGAGCATGGCCTGGAGCAGGTCCGCCTTGTTGCTGAAGTGCCAGTAGATGGCGCCGCGCGTCACACCGGCCAGTGTTGCGATATCGGCGAGCGTCGTGCGTGCCACGCCTCGCTCGAAAAAGGCCTTTTCAGCGGCTTCGAGTATCTGGCTGCGAGTCTCCAGGGCTTCCTCTTTGGTACGACGGACCATGGCAGTAAACACCTCAATCAGGATGCGTAAGCAATGCGTAAGGATCAGCTGAACAAAATATGAGGCGGCGTTTCTTGGAATGCGTCCCCGACCCTTGCAGGCCTTTGTCAGGCTTTTGTAAATCCGGATGGTACGCAATTTGGCTGTTTACAAACAACCATGTACGTAAGTATATTTCTTAGCATCCTACTAATTGAATAACACCGCCTTTTTAACCTTCCACCTTTCGAGTGCGCCAGTTGCGCGCCTGGACCCGAGGATTTCCATGCAATTCAAGCCAGCTGTTACCGCTCTGGTTACCGCCATCGCCCTGGCATCGCTGCTCAGCGGATGCAAAAAGGAAGAGGCTGCGCCTGCTCCTCCCCCTCCTCAGGTCGGCGTCGTAACCCTCAAGACTCAACCCTTCACCCTGACGTCAGAGCTTCCGGGGCGCACCAGTGCGTTCCGCGTCGCCGAAGTTCGCCCACAGGTCAACGGCATCATCCTCAAGCGTCTGTTCAAGGAAGGCGCCGACGTCAAGGCCGGCCAACAGCTGTACCAGATCGACCCGGCCGTGTACGAAGCGACGCTCAAGAGCGCCGAAGCCAACCTGCGGTCCACCAAGTCGATTTCCGATCGTTACCAGCAACTGGTCAAGGAACAAGCCGTCAGCCGCCAGGAATACGACACCGCCTTGGCCAACCGCCTGGAGTCGGAAGCCAATCTGCAGACCGCCCAGATCAACGTGCGCTACACCAAGGTCTACGCACCGATCTCCGGTCGCATTGGTCGCTCCTCGGTAACCGAAGGTGCGTTGGTGAGCAACGGTCAGACCGACGCCCTGGCAACCATCCAGCAACTGGACCCGATCTACGTCGACGTGACGCAAAGCTCGGTAGAGCTGCTGCAGCTGCGCCGTGAGCTGGAAAGCGGCCGCTTGCAGAAAGCCGGCGACAACGCCGCCATGGTCAAGCTGACCCTGGAAGACGGCAGCCAATATGCCCATGAGGGCAAGCTGGAGTTCTCCGAGGTGTCGGTCGACCAGACCACCGGCTCGGTGACCTTGCGCGCCGTGTTCCCTAATCCGGATCACACCTTGCTGCCCGGTATGTTCGTCCACGCACAACTGCAGTCCGGTGTGAACAGCGCGGCGATCCTCGCCCCGCAGCAAGGCGTGACCCGCGACCTCAAAGGCACGCCGACCGCCCTGGTGGTAGGCGCGGACAACAAGGTCGAGTTGCGTCAGCTCAAGGCCAGCCGCACCGTCGGCAGCCAGTGGCTGATCGAAGACGGGCTCAAGGCCGGCGATCGCTTGATCACCGAAGGGTTGCAGTACGTACGGCCAGGGGTGGAAGTCAAAGCCACCGAAGCCACCAATGTTGGTGCCAAGAACCCGGCCCCCGCTCAGGCAGCTGATAAAGCAGCCGGCGGCAAAGGGGAGTAAACCATGTCGAAATTTTTTATCGACCGTCCGATTTTCGCCTGGGTAATCGCCCTGGTGATCATGCTGGTCGGGGCTCTCTCGATCCTCAAATTGCCGATCAACCAGTACCCGAGCATCGCCCCTCCGGCGATCGCCATTTCCGTGACCTACCCAGGCGCATCCGCACAAACCGTGCAGGACACCGTGGTGCAGGTCATCGAGCAGCAGCTCAACGGGATCGACAACCTGCGTTATGTGTCCTCGGAAAGTAACTCCGACGGCAGCATGACCATCACCGCGACCTTCGAGCAAGGCACCAACTCCGATACCGCCCAGGTCCAGGTGCAGAACAAGCTGAACCTGGCCACCCCGCTGCTGCCGCAAGAAGTGCAGCAACAGGGCATCCGCGTGACCAAGTCAGTGAGAAACTTCCTGATGGTGATCGGCGTGGTATCGCGCGACGGCAGCATGACTCGGGAGGACCTGTCCAACTACATCGTGTCCAACATGCAGGACCCGATTTCGCGGACCGCCGGTGTCGGTGACTTCCAGGTCTTCGGCGCCCAGTACGCCATGCGGATCTGGCTCGACCCGGCCAAGCTGAATAACTACAACCTGACCCCGGTGGATGTGACCACTGCCATTACCGCGCAGAACGTCCAGATTGCGTCCGGCCAACTCGGCGGCCTGCCTGCCCTGCCCGGTCAACAACTGAACGCCACCATCATCGGCAAGACCCGCCTGCAGACCGCCGAGCAGTTCAAGGCCATCTTGCTCAAGGTCAATCCGGACGGCTCGCAAGTGCGCGTCGGCGACGTCGCGGACGTCGCCCTGGGCGGTGAAAGCTACAGCATCAATGCCCAGTTCAACGGTGCCCCGGCTTCAGGCCTGGCGGTGAGACTGGCCACCGGCGCCAACGCCCTCGACACGGCCAGGGCCCTGCGCCAGACCGTCGAAAATCTCAAGCCGTTCTTCCCGCAAGGCCTGGAAGTGGTGTTCCCCTACGACACCACGCCAGTGGTGAGCGAGTCGATCAAGGGTGTGGTTGAAACCCTGGTCGAAGCGGTCGTGCTGGTGTTCCTGGTGATGTTTCTGTTCCTGCAGAACTTCCGCGCCACCATCATCACCACGATGACGGTGCCGGTGGTACTGCTGGGCACCTTCGGGATCCTCGCGGCGTTCGGCTTCAGCATCAACACCCTGACCATGTTCGGCATGGTGCTGGCCATCGGCTTGCTGGTGGACGACGCCATCGTCGTGGTGGAAAACGTCGAACGGGTGATGAGCGAAGAAGGCCTGTCGCCCAAGGAAGCCACCAAGAAATCCATGGGCCAGATCCAGGGTGCCCTGGTGGGTATCGCCCTGGTGCTATCGGCGGTACTGCTGCCGATGGCGTTCTTCGGTGGCTCCACCGGTGTGATCTACAAGCAGTTCTCCATCACCATCGTCTCGGCCATGGCCTTGTCAGTATTGGTGGCCCTGATCTTTACCCCGGCCCTGTGCGCCACCATGCTCAAAGCCATCCCCAAGGGTGAGCACGGCACGCCGAAACGCGGTTTCTTCGGCTGGTTCAACCGCACTTTCGACCGTGGCGTCAGAAGCTACGAGCGCGGCGTGGGCAACATGCTCAAGCACAAGGCTCCGTACCTGCTGGCCTACATCATCATCGTGGTGGGCATGGTCTGGCTGTTCACCCGCATTCCGACAGCGTTCCTGCCGGAAGAGGACCAGGGCGTGCTGTTCGCCCAGGTGCAGACACCGGCCGGCTCCAGCGCCGAGCGTACCCAGGTGGTGGTGGACAATATGCGCGAGTTCCTGCTGCGCCCCAGCAAGGACGGTGGTGAAGGCGATGGCGTGGCCTCGGTGTTCACCGTGACCGGCTTCAACTTCGCCGGTCGTGGCCAGAGCTCCGGCTTGGCGTTCATCATGCTCAAGCCGTGGGAAGAGCGGAACGCTGACAACACCGTGTTCAAAATCGCTGGCCGCGCGCAGCAACACTTCTTCACCTTCCGCGATGCAATGGTGTTCGCCTTCGCTCCGCCAGCGGTGATGGAACTGGGTAACGCCACCGGTTTCGACGTGTTCCTGCAGGACCGCGCCGGCATCGGTCACGAGAAGTTGATGGAAGCCCGCAACCAGTTCCTGGGCATGGCGTCCCAGAGCAAGGTCCTGGCCCAGGTGCGTCCGAACGGCCTGAACGACGAGCCGCAATACCAGTTGGAAATCGATGACGAGAAGGCCAGCGCGCTGGGCATTACCCTCTCGAACATCAACAACACGCTGTCGATTGCCCTGGGCAGTAACTATGTGAACGACTTCATCGACCGTGGTCGAGTGAAGCGGGTATACGTTCAGGGTCAGCCGAATGCGCGCATGAGCCCCGAAGACCTGCAGAAGTGGTATGTGCGCAACAGCGCCGGGACCATGGTGCCGTTCAGCGCGTTCGCCAAGGGCGAGTGGGTCTACGGCTCGCCGAAACTGGCCCGTTACAACGGCGTGGAAGCGATGGAGATTCTAGGATCGCCGGCACCGGGTTACTCCACCGGTGAAGCCATGGCCGAAGTCGAAGCCATCGCCAAGAAGCTGCCGGCCGGTGTGGGGATTTCCTGGACGGGCCTGTCCTACGAGGAACGCCTGTCGGGCTCCCAGGCGCCAGCGTTGTACGCCTTGTCGCTGCTGATGGTGTTCCTGTGCCTGGCGGCGTTGTATGAAAGCTGGTCGATTCCGATCGCGGTCATGCTCGTGGTACCGCTGGGGATCATCGGTGCATTGATGGCGACCAGCCTGCGTGGACTGTCCAACGACGTTTACTTCCAGGTGGGCTTGTTGACGACCATTGGCCTGGCGGCGAAAAACGCCATTCTGATCGTGGAATTCGCCAAGGAACTCCACGAACAGGGCCGCACGCTGGTGGAAGCTGCCATTGAAGCCTGTAGGATGCGTCTGAGGCCGATCATCATGACGTCCCTGGCGTTTGTCCTCGGCGTGGTCCCTCTGGCGATTTCCACGGGCGCCGGCTCAGGCAGCCAACACGCCATCGGTACCGGTGTGATCGGCGGTATGTTGACCGCCACCATCCTGGCGATCTTCTGGGTGCCCTTGTTCTTCGTGACCGTGTCGTCGATAGGCCGCCGCAAAAATGCCGACCAGGACGACACTCCTGAAACTTCTAAAGAGGCTGGCCAATGAGCAAGTCGCTCCTCTCCCTGACCATCGCTGCCGTCGTGCTCAGCGGCTGCTCGCTGATCCCCGATTATCAGCGGCCCGAAGCACCGGTTGCGGCGCAGTACCCGCAAGGCCCGGCCTACGAATCGGCCAATGCGCCCAGCCAGGCCGCTGTCGAGCAGGGCTGGAAACAATTTTTCCATGACCCGGCGTTGCAACAGCTGATTCAAGTGGCCCTGGAAAACAACCGCGACCTGCGTGTCGCGGCGCTGAACATCGATGCCTATGCCGCGCAATACCGTATCCAGCGGGCGGACCTGTTCCCGGCGGTCTCGGCCACCGGTTCCGGCAGCCGCCAGCGGGTACCAGCACGGGCCTCGCAGACCGGTGAAGCGGCCATCAGCAGCTCCTACTCGGCCACCCTGGGCATCAGTGCCTATGAACTGGACCTGTTCGGTCGGGTTCGCAGCCTGAGCGAGCAAGCGCTGCAAAGCTACTTCGCGACCGAAGAAGCCCGTCGCAGCACCCAGATCAGCCTGGTGGCCAGCGTGGCCAACGCCTACCTGACCTGGCAGGCCGACAAGGAACTGCTCAAGCTGACCCAGGACACCCTGGGCGCTTACGATCAAAGCCTCAAGCTGACCTCGCGCAGCGCCGAAGTTGGCGTGGCCTCGGCCCTGGACTTGAGCCAGGCGCGCACGGCGGTAGAGAACGCCCGCGTGCAACTGGCTCGCTACACCCGCCAGGTCGCCCAGGACGAGAACAACCTGACCCTGCTGCTGGGTACTGGCCTGCCGGCCAACCTGAACTCGCAACCGCTGAGCGATGACCTGCTGAGCGAAATGCCGGCCGGGTTGCCATCGGACCTGCTGCAACGTCGTCCGGACATTCTCCAGGCCGAACGCAACCTGCTGGCCGCCAACGCCAACATCGGCGCCGCGCGGGCTGCATTCTTCCCAAGCATCAGCCTGACGGCCAACGCCGGCACCTTGAGCCCGGACCTGTCCGGGCTGTTCAAGGGCGGCTCAGGCACCTGGACCTTCGCCCCGCAAATCAATCTGCCGATTTTCAACGCCGGCAACCTGCGGGCAAGCCTGGATTACGCCAAAATCCAGAAAGACATCAACGTCGCCAATTACGAGAAGTCGATTCAGACCGCGTTCCAGGAAGTCTCCGACGGCCTGGCCGCACGCCGGACCTACAACGAACAGTTGCAGGCCCAGACCGCCTTCGTCGCCGCCAACCAGGACTACTACCGCCTGGCCGAGCGTCGCTACCGCATCGGCGTCGACAGCAACCTGACCTTCCTCGACGCCCAACGCCAACTGTTCAGCGCCCAACAATCGCTGATCACCGACCGCCTCTCGCAATTGACCAGCGAGGTCAATCTGTACAAGGCACTGGGTGGTGGCTGGAATGCCGAGAGCGGCAAGAACGAACCGGTGAAAGAAGAAGCACCGAAGATGAAACTGTTCTGATTGATGTTTGAACGCTAAAACACGAAGCCCACCGGAAGGTGGGCTTTTTGTTTGTGCGTGTTTTAACAGCGACTGGGTTAACGCGGGTCGATGAGATCCAGCGCTCGATTGGCCAACAACTCACTCAAGTCAATCATCTGCGCCACGCCGAGCGCGACATGCCGCCGCGAGCCTTCCAGATCGAACGCCAGGTCGTTGACCATGGCACTGGCTGAGGCCAGGGTTTCGCTGAGATTTGCTAGCAGGCACTCGGTGTCGAGGGTATCGATGACGGTGAAAACTTGAGTTGAGGTTTTGGGTTTGGGTTTGGGTTTGGGTTTGGGTTTGGGTTTGGGTTTGGGATCAGGGTGGGTGCCCAGATGGTAATCGAGTGCTCGGTCTGCGGCCTCTTGGAGCTTTTCTGGATCGGGGTCGTTGTAGGGGAAAGTGCTTTCTGATGGCGAAGAAGGATGATGTTTTTTCATAACGGCGCTCCTGCATCAATTGGAGCCCGAGACGTGGGTCCGGGCGCTGGCGCCTAACGAATTCGGCGGGCTTGCAGTCCCGGTCGCTGGATTGGCAGCGACCCGAACAAGCTAGAGATACCGCTTCCGAGCAGCAACCTTAAAACTTCGTCGGAAAAGTCGCCGCGTCTGTCAGACCGGCCACAAATCTTGTGGGAGCAAGGCTTGCCCGCGATGGCGGCCTTACGGCTGGCCAAGATTTTGTTGATCGGGTACATATCCATTGCTGCGGTAACGGCGGCTTAGGGTTCCGCCCTGACGGCGGCTCACTTTTGAGAAGCGCAAAAGTAAGCAAAACGCTCATGCCCCACCACTCGGTGCCTCGCTAGGGCTCGGCATGCCCGCACTCCGGCATTGCTCCGTGGGCCGCCGCGAAGGGCCATCCATGGCCCAGCGCGGCTACCTCGGCATCCATGCCGAGGTGCCCACTGCGCAATGCCTGCGTGCGGCCATCGTGGTTAACGGGGCGCCGAGATCAACGTCCACCACGAGGCGGCCTGGTAGCCGACCTGGTTCTTGGTGGGACCGCGTTTTCCCTGTGGGAGCGAGCCTGCTCGCGATAGCGGTGGACCAGCCTGCATCAGCGTTGGATGTGCCGCCGTCTTCGCGAGCAAGCTTTGCTCCCACAGATCTGACAGGTGTACGACCAGGAGAGTCAGGTCGGCTCTAAGGCCGCCTCGCGGTGGACGTTGATCTCGGCGCCCCGTTAACCACGATGGCCGCACGCAGGCATTGTGGAGTGGGCATCCCGGCATGGATGCCGGGATAGCCGCGCTGGGCCATGGATGGCCCTTCGCGGCGGGCCCACGGAGCAA
>NZ_JBSPTN010000019.1:0-86281 GCF_053850495.1 Pseudomonas sp. CFBP 5748 | reverse complement strand
CACATCGTTCTGGTATCCCTGATAGAAACTTCAGGGGATTTTACCTAAGACCTTGAAAGGGATGGCCCTTACGGCGGCTCATTTTTGAAGAGTGTGTACGGACCGGACACATGGTTGACGGGTGTGCGGGGACATGGTGGACACTTTCCAGCGAGCCAATTTCGCCGGAAAGCCATCATGCCTTGGACTACGAGAGACGCCATGAGCCTGAAAGAGGATTTCGTTGCCTTAGCACGGCAAACCCAACATCCATGCGACTGAACCACCTCCATGGCGAGCAAGCTCGCTCCTACAGGAGAAACGCGACCCCACCCAGAACCAGGTCGGCTATCAGGCCGCCTCGCGGTGGACGTTGATCTCGGGCGCCCCATTAACCACGCTGGCTGAACGAAGGCATTGCGCAGTGGGCAACCCGGCATGGATGCCGGGTTAGCCGCGCTGGGCCATGGATGGCCCTTCGCGGCGGCTCCACGGAGCAATGCCTTCGTTCAGGCATGCCGAGCCCAGGCGAGGCACCGAGTGGTGGGGCAAAAGCGTTTTGGTTACTTTTGCGCTTCTCAAAAGTGACCCGCTGTAAGAGCGGAACCATAAGCAGCCGTTACCGAAGAAACGGATATGTACGCCGCCCCCCGAAACGAAGCCATAAAAAACGGCGCCTTCCGTCCAGGAAAAGCGCCGTTTCAAAGCAATTCCAGCTTAGTGCGATACGCGACTCGTGCCGCCCACAGTGGAGATACGAACCCGCTCACCCACACGGAACACCTCGTTCTCCTGCACCTGCTGCACATAGGCACGCATGCTGCCGTCATCTTCGCGAACGGTGATTTCCACGCCCTGGGTGCGGGTCAGGCCTTCTTCGGTTGCCGAACCAATCAGGCCACCCGCCACGGCGCCGATCACGGCGGCGACGATGCTGCCACGGCCACCACCGATCGCGCTGCCGCCTACACCACCGACCACTGCACCGGCCGCACCGCCGATTGGGGTCTTGGTGCCTTCGATCTTGACCGGACGCAGGGATTCGATGGTCCCCATGCGGATCGTCTGCACGCGACGCGCTTCGTCACGGGAGTAGGAGTCACCGGTCAGGCTCGACTGACAGCCAGTGAGCAACATCGCCATCGTGGAAAAGGAAGCAACCAGCAAAACAGACTTACGCATAGCATCAACTCCAAAAGACAGGGATTCATTAAACTCCGCAGCTTGACGCCTGTCACGGCCCCGCTGGGATAAAATTGCTTTCATTCAGGTGGGATACAGGCGCACCCGAAAAATTCACCAAACAGTAGCGCCAATTTCCGAAACCTGCGTCATCACCCTGGGATTTTTCATGGATTATTTCATCATCGTCGCGACCACCGTGGCCGGTCTGTACTTCCACTGGTGGCTGTACGTGCGAATCAAACGCTGGATGGACCGCGACCTGGCACTGTCGTTGGCGGGGCGGGATGAGCAGAAAAAAACCTACATGCTGCAGCAACTGGTCCGCGCCAAGGAGCAAGGCATCAAGCGTCGGGACCTGCAGCAATGGCTTCAAACCGCTGCTGCAAACTATCCCGAGACTAAGGTGCCAGACGCTCGCGAATCCAGTTCGCCCCTTGCAGGCGGTAGTTGAGGCGGTCGTGCAGGCGGCTCGCGCGCCCCTGCCAGAATTCGATGCGTTCAGGCAGCAAGCGATAGCCGCCCCAGTGCTCCGGGCAATGGGGTTGATTGTCGCTGAAGCGCTGTTGCGTGGCCTTGAGCAAGTCTTCCAGCTCACCGCGCCCAGCAATCACCCGACTCTGGGGTGAAGCCCAGGCGCCGAGACGGCTGCCCAGCGGCCGCACCTGGTAATAGGCGTCCGATTCCTGCGCCGTGACCTTCACCACTGTGCCCTCGATGCGCACCTGGCGCTCCAGGGTCGGCCAGAAAAACGTCATGGCCGCGAAAGGATTGCCTGCCAGCTGCTGGCCCTTGGCACTGTCGTAGTTGGTGAAGAACGTGAAGCCCTGGGCGTCCAGCCCTTTGAGCAGCAGGATCCGGCAATGCGGGCGTCCGTCGGCATCCACTGTCGCCAGGGTCATGGCGTTGGCCTCCACCGGGGCCTGCTCGGTTTTCACCGCATCGGCGAACCATTGGTGGAACAGCGCGAACGGCTCGGCCGGGGCTTGTGCCTCGGTCAGGCCGTCGCGGGTGTAGTCGCGGCGCATATCAGCCAGCGATTGGGTCATGGCGCGTTCCTTGTGGTTAGCCCATCACTGTTTGGGGGTATCGGCCGCCGCGACTTTTTTGGTATCGGTGGCGGCTTTGGTCGTCTGGGGTTTCTTCGCCGGAGTTGCTTTGGCCGGGGCTTTTTTCGCAGGCGTCTTGGCAGCGGTTTTTTTGGCCGGGGCTTTTTTGGTGGTCGAAGCGATTGCTTTCTTGACCACAGGCGCTGGAGCCGGAACTGCCGGCTTCACGTCCTGGACGGCCACCATTTTCACCGGCGCAGGGGCAGGCATGTTGTATTTGCTCAGCAGCGCAACCATGGTGTTGGCCGGCGTGACCAGCAATTCCACGCGACGGTTCAAGGCACGACCTTCCACGCTGTCGTTGGCCGCACGGGGGGCTTCCGCGCCCATGCCGCGCAGCATCAGGCGATCACGTTGCAGGCCGCTGAGACGGAAAATCGCCGCCACGGACTGGGCACGTTCCTGGCTGAGTTTCAGGTTGGCCGGCGCCGCGCCCGAGGTGTCGGCATGGCCCAGGACCAGCACCGCAGTCTTCGGGTCGGCTTCGAGGATCTTCGCCACGCGGGTGAACGGGCCGAGGGTCACGGGCAGCAGCATCGCAGGACGGTCCGGGTTGAAAGAGCCGTCCACCGGCGCGGTTACCACCAGCACATTGTCGCGACGCTCAAGTTCAAGCTTGCTGTCCTTGATAGCGGTACGCAATTTCGGCTCGTAATCGTCGAGCCAGGCCTGGGTGACTTTCGGGTCGGGCATCGGCACCGCCTTGGCGGTTTCCTGATCCTTGCCGCCGAACGGCCACCACCACTTGCCGTTGCTTTCGGCTTCGGCCTTGGCAACGGTTGGCGCCTTGGCTTCAGGCTTGTCTTGAGGCTTGAGGGCATCTTTCTTCGCGACGTCAGCAGCGTCATCGGAAGAGAACGGCCACCACCAGTGCGTAGCGCTCTCGGCCTTGGCTTGCGGGGCGACGGCGGCCGGTTTCAGGGGTGCTACCGGTGTCGTTTCCTTGGCCGCGACCTTGTCGGAAGAGCCGAACGGCCACCAGCTACTGCCGCCCTCGGCATCATTTTGTGGTGTTTGTGCGCAACCAGTGATAGCGAAGCACAGCGCCAGAGCGAGGGTTTTATTCGATGACATTGGATATCCACAAAATGATGTAAATGAAAAAACAAAAGACCATGTTCGGGCCACATAAACAGACGCTTGGAAACTGAAAAGGACACGAGGTTCCTGTGCCCACTGCCTTCAATGGCGTTTTACAGACAAGTGGCAAGCACCCTCGCGAGGTTCTGCGCGCGCGGGTCCATCAACACGTAAGGCCCGAGGGTGTTTGTCACGAAACCGAAAGCCACATCATGTTCCGGATCGGCAAACCCGATGGAGCCCCCCGCCCCCGGATGGCCGAATGCCCGTGGGCCGAGGCCGTAGGTTGCGTTCGGTACATCCGGCTGGTCGAGCATGCAACCCAGGCCGAAACGGGTCCGGGTCAACAGTGTCTTGTCCTCGCCGAGGCTGTGCTGACGAGTCAGTTCGTCGAGCATTTCGCCTTCCAGCAGGCTGCCGTCCAACAGACCGGCGTAGAACCCCGCCAGGCTGCGGGCGTTGCCGTGGCCGTTGGCCGCCGGCTGCTGCATGCGCCGCCACTCCGGCTTGTTGGTGCTGGTCATGATCGACGGCGGGTTGGTGAAAGCCCGGGTGGTCATGGCCGTGGGTTCGCGCATCGTCACCTGCAGCAGGCGCTGGGCCGCCGCATCGCCGACGTTGCCTTTGCCACGGGCGATGTGGGCCACGCGATGAAACTCTTCATCGGCCAGGCCAACGTGAAAATCCAGGCCCAACGGCTTGGCGATGCGGGCCACGATGGACTCTCCCGGGCCACGACCATCAGCCCTGCGCAGCAACTCGCCGACCAGCCAGCCGTAGGTGATCGCGGCGTAGCCGTGGCCCTCGCCCGGTGTCCACCAGGGTGTTTCAGCGGCCAGGGCATTGACCATGGTCTGCCAGTCATAGAGCGCTTCGGGCGCCAACAGCTCATGCAGCGCCGGTAACCCGGCCTGATGACAGAGCAACTGGCGCAGGGTGATGGATTGCTTGCCGGCTGCGGCAAACTCAGGCCAATATCGGGCGACCGGGGCATCCAGTTGCAACTTGCCCTCGGCCACCAATTGCAGGGCGGTGACGGCGGTGAACGTCTTGGTGCAGGAAAACAGATTGGCGATGGTGTCGCTGTGCCAGGCCTCGCTGCCATCCTTGTCGGCGGTCCCGGCCCACAGATCGATGACGGTTCGGCCACCGACTTGAATGCACAACGCCGCGCCGCGCTCTTGAGGATCATCGAACAGCGCCGCGAAGGCTTCACGCACCGCCTCGAACTGAAGCTCATAATGGCCTTGAATCTGCACCCGCAACTCCTTTGAAACAAACACTTTTTAAAGTGACTGGCATTGTTTCAGCCATTCAGGCTTTTGGGAACCGCCGCGAGACGGCTGGCTAAGCCTGGCCCCCTGTGGCAAGCCTGCTCCCACAAATACATGGCTTCGCTACACAATCGCAGCGACCTCAGGAAATCTCCCGCCGAAACGGCGGCAACGCGTTGAGGATCGCCTTGCCGTAGCGTTGGGTTACCAGCCGCCGGTCGAGCAAGGTGATGGTGCCGCGATCCTCTTCGGTACGCAGCAACCGACCGCAGGCCTGGACCAGTTTCAGCGAGGCGTCCGGCACGGAGATTTCCATGAAGGGGTTGCCACCACGGGCTTCGATCCACTCGGCCAGCGCAGCTTCCACCGGGTCGTCCGGGACCGAGAACGGGATCTTGGCGATCACCACGTGCTCACAATAGGCACCGGGCAAGTCCACGCCTTCGGCAAAACTCGCCAGGCCGAACAGCACGCTGGAATCCCCGCCGTCGACTCGCGCCTTGTGCTTGTTCAGGGTTTCCTGTTTTGACAGGTTGCCCTGGATGAACACCTGTTTGCGCCAGTCACGGTCGAGGCCATCGAACACGTCCTGCATCTGTTTGCGCGAGGAAAACAGCACCAGGGTACCCCGTGAACCTTCCACCAATTGCGGCAGATCGCGGATGATCGCGGCGGTGTGGGCGGCGGCGTCCCGTGGGTCGGCCTTGAGGTCCGGCACCCGCAGCACCCCGGCATCGGCGTGATGGAACGGGCTCGGGACCACGGCGGTCACGGCTTTCTTCGGCAAGCCGGCGCGCATGCGAAAACGGTCGAACGTGCCCAGGGCGGTCAACGTCGCGGACGTCACCAAGGCACCGTAGGCTACGTTCCACAAGTTGCGGCGCAGCATTTCCGCGGCCAGGATCGGGCTGGCATTGACCTCGATGTCGAACAACGAACCGCTCTCGGCCAGGGTCAACCAACGCGCCATTGGCGGATTGTCTTCCGGGTCCTCGGCGGTGAAGGCCGTCCACAACTCCCAATTGCCCTGGGAGCGGGACAACAAACTGCCAAACAGCGGATACCATTCCTCGGCCTGGTTGCTGGCGATACCGATATTGACCTCGCCATCCATGCCTTCCTTGAGCAGGTCGGTCAGGCGGGTGAACAGATCGGTCAAGCGGGCAAAACCCTTCTTGAGCTCGATGCCCATTTCGCGCATGTGCTCAGGAATCACCCCGCCAACAAAACGATGGCGCGGCCGCTCGCGGCCCTCGACGTCTTCGCCAGGCTTGAAATCGGCCACTTGCTCGCAAGCGGTGAACATGAACTGCTGGTTCGTCTTGATTTCCCGCGCCAGCTCCGGCACTTGCTCGATGAACTTGCCCAGGTCACCCGGCAACGGATGCTGGGCCAGCAGCTTGGTGAGGTTCTTGGCGGTGGTTTCCAGCCAGTCGGCGGTGGACCGCAGGCGGGTGTAATGGGCGAAATGGCCGATGGCCTTGTCCGGCAGGTGATGGCCTTCATCAAACACGTAGATCGTGTCACGCGGGTCCGGCAGCACTGCGCCACCGCCCAAAGCCAGGTCGGCCAGCACCATATCGTGGTTGGTGACGATCACGTCAACCTTGCCCATGCCTTCGCGAGCCTTGTAGAAGGCGCACTGGCCGAAGTTCGGGCAATGACGGTTGGTGCACTGGCTGTGATCGGTGGTCAAGCGCGACCAGTCGGCGTCTTCCAGGGCCGTGGACCAGCTGTCGCGGTCGCCGTCCCACTTATTGCCGGCCAGCTTCTCGATCATGCTGGTGAACAGCTTCTGGCTGGCCTCATCGACTTCGATCTTGAAGCCTTCTTCCTCGAACAGCTGGGCGGTGGCGGTCTGCGCCTGGCCTTCCTGCAGCAACATGTCGAGCTTGGACAGGCACATGTAGCGCCCACGGCCCTTGGCCAGGGAGAAAGTGAAATTCAGCCCGCTGTTGCGCATCAGGTCAGGCAAGTCCTTGAACACGATCTGCTCCTGCAGGGCGATCGTGGCCGTGGCGATCACCAGGCGCTTGCCGGCGGCCTTGGCAGTAGGGATCGCCGCCAGGCTGTAGGCCACGGTCTTGCCGGTACCGGTGCCGGCCTCCACCGCCACCACGGCGGGCTCGCCACTGCGCCGGCCTTCGTCGTCGGTGTCGATGTCGCCCAGGACTTTTGCCACTTCGGCAATCATCAGGCGCTGGCCATATCGCGGCTTGAGGCTCTTGGCTTCGAGAAAACGCGAATAGGCGCCCTGGATCGTGGTTTTGAGTTCGGTGCTGATCATGAATGTTCGGGCGCTAAAAACGCTGGATAAATTTTCAGTGGTTCGGATCGGCGGCTATCATACCCCGCTAATGAATCCTGCGCAGAACGGAGTAACCCAATGACACCCTTTGCCCTTGTCTACACCCTGCATTTACTGGCGGCCCTGGTCTGGGTCGGCGGCATGTTCTTCGCCTGGATGATCCTGCGTCCCGCCGCAATGACGGCCCTTGAAGGCCCTGCCCGGCTCAAGTTGTGGGTAGAAGTGTTTCAGCGTTTTTTCATTTGGGTCTGGGTGGCGGTGATACTTTTGCCGATCAGCGGTGTGGGCCTGATCCACATGCGCTTCGCCGGCTTCGAAACCGCACCGCGCTATGTGCAGGTGATGATGGGCTTGTATGTGGTGATGACCGCGCTGTTTATCCGTATCCAAGGCTTGCAACTGCCTTCGTTGCGTAGCGCTGTGGCTTCGCAGGACTGGCCGGCGGGTGCGGCGGTGCTGGGGAAGATTCGCAAACTGGTGGGGATCAATTTGCTGATCGGGCTGCTGGTGGTAGCGATTGGTGCGGCGCGGCCGATGCTCTGAAGAAACTCTTCAGGTATCACACAGAACCTGTGGGAGCGGGCTTGCTCGCGAAAGCGGTGGATCAGTCAACATTGATTAACCTGACACACCCTCTTCGCGAGCAACCCCGCTCCCACACTAGGGTCCGTCTACGCTTAGAACCGCTGCACCGTCACCGCTCCCGCCGCGCCGGCAGGCCCTGGCTGGCCATCGGCACCAGGGCGACCGCTTTTGCCACCGTCAGCGGTATAGACCAGGCAACCCTTGGCCTTGCCCCCGACCCCAGGCTTGCCACCCGGACCCGCCGCGCCACCGGCCCCGCCGTCCACCGCCACCTTGATCTGTTCGGCGGGATACTCGCGGGGCAGTTCGAGGCGCACCAGCGCCCCGGCCGCACCCGGTTGCCCGTCGCCGCCATTACTGCCGTCAGCACCGCGACCGGCTGAGCCCCAGGTGCAACCCGGAGCCTGGCCGTTGGCCCCGTCGAGGCCCACAAACCCTGGGGCGCCAGCACCACCACGGGCATCCACTGAAAACAGCGGCGCCTTCAAGGCATTGAAACGCAAGTTCAGATTGCGCCCCGGCCGGGCCGCCCTGGTATAGGTACCCGGTGCACCACGGGCAGTGATCTGGCTGCCGTCGGCCAATTCAGCCTGGACAACCTTCATCTCCAAAGCCTGTTGCGCAGGCACGATGGCGATCCGCGCCTCGCGCCCCAGGTGCAACTGGCCGATGGACAATTCAGTGACGTTGGAAGGCACCAGCAAGGTGCCGTAATCGGCCACATCCAGCCGCTCCAGGGTCAGGCTGCTGGTGGTATTGGGCAGGCGCATGAGCGAATGGCTTTCTACCTGGAGCACTTGAGCCGAAGCCCACGGGCAGACGAATGCGACGAGCAGACACAATTTACGCATGGGAAGCCTCGGGCGCGGTCGGGAGGGTTTGCAGGTGGAAGATGCCAAACAGCAGTACCCTGAGGCGATCGCGGCCAGGCGAGGGTCGGCCACGGAAGCTGGCCCCGAATAACAAAAGCTCCAGCAAATGCACCGCCAGCAGCAGCGCCCCGGCGAAGTTGACCAGCAGATGCAGCGGATGGACGAACGGTATGATCAGGTTGACCAGCACCACCAGCCAGAACAGCAGGGTCAACAAGCGCCCCAGCCCCCAAATCACCTTCATACGCCCCCCGATGAGTATTATTCTTTGGCCGCACAGTAACGGCTTGCGCGCAGGATAAGCCAGAGGCAAAGGCAAATTTAATTTACCGCCGACCAGTGACCGCCGAACCGCACGCCTCGCGATCCGACGGCTCTGGCTCGGGGCTCAACGCTGAATATGCAGTTCAACCCGACGGTTCTGCGCCCTTGCGTCATCGGTCTCGTTGTCGGCCACCGGCTCGCTTTCACCCTTGCCTTCGCTGGTGAGTTTGTCCGGGGCCAGCCCCTGGGTCAGCAGATACTCCACGACGCTGCTGGCGCGCCGCTCGGACAACGCCTGATTGTAGGCATCGGTACCCACGCTGTCGGTATGGCCGACCACCCGGATACTGGCGACATTGGCATGACTCAATTTGCCCAGCAGCCCATCGAGCTGGCTTCGAGCCGCGGCGGTGAGATCGGATTTGTCGAAATCGAACAGCACCTTGCCGGCATCGTTGAGGGTGATGACTTCGCTCGCGGGTGCTTGAGGTTCGACCGGTGGGGCGCTGGCCGGGTATTGGGGCAACGGGCAACCGTGATGTTCGACGGGGGTATTGGCCGGCGTATCGGGACAACGGTCGCGGCGGTCGAATACGCCATCGTCGTCTTCATCACCATCCTGGGCGTAGCAGATCAAGCCACCGCCCAGCAGCCCCAAAGCGGCGCCGCCAGCGGCCCAGCCACTGCTTTCAATGGCGCCCAGGCCGCCGCCGACAAGGCCGCCAATCAGGCTGCAGATTGGCCAGGTGCGTTGATTAAGCGGTGCGCTGCCATCGCTGTGGGTGGCACAACCGGACAACAGGCTGCTCGCCAGCAGCACCGGTAAGGCAGCCCTGATTAGAACGTTCATAGTGAATGCTCCTGTGTCACCGGCCCATACCGGTCACACAGGAGTAAAGACCCGCATCCGCGACTGTACAAGCCGCGGATGACAAGGGTTTCAGCGATTTATCCGGATTTCCGTGCGGCGGTTCAGCGCGCGACCATCGGCGGTTTTGTTGTCGGCCACCGGCTGGCTCTCACCGGCGCCGGACACCGAGACAAAGCTGGCGCGAGGTACACCTTGCTCGACCAGGTAGTGCACCACCGAATTGGCCCGTTTCTCGGACAACCGTTGGTTGTAGGCATCGCTGCCGACACTGTCGGTGTGGCCGGTGACCCGCAACTGCGTGGTGGATGTTTCCTGTTTCAGCCGGGTCGCAACGGTGCTCAGCACATCTTTATCGGCGGGGGTCAACGTGGCTTTGTTGAACTCGAAGTGCACATCGCGGATCACGATGGTTTCTTCCTGGACCACCACGGCCTCTGCAGCCATCGGCGCCGGGGCGGGTGGCGGGCAGCCGTCAGCATCGACCTGCACGCCCTTTGGCGTGCCCGGGCACTTGTCACGGCTGTCTGGCACACCATCGCCATCTTCATCGCCGTCACCGTGCACCCAGCAATAGGCCGCCGCCATGCCGCCGACGAACAACGCACCGCCGCCGGCCCAGGCAGTACTTTCGGTGGCGCCCAATCCCGCGCCGATTACGCCGCCGACGGCCGCACAGGTCGGCCAGTCGGTTTTCTGCAAACCTGCGCAACCAGTCAACACACTGGTTAGCAGAACCAGGGGTAACGCTGTCCGAACTATGCTCATCGGGTTTTCTCCTTGAGGGATCGGCGTTGCGCCGATTCAGGGGAGTAAAGACCCGAGTTCGGATCTGCGCCAGCCTCAAGCAATCCCGGGTTTCGCCCCGTGTTTACGGCAGTTCGGCACGTTTAGGCGCAAACCGCTCTAGGCCATGATGTCCGGGCAGGCTATCGTGGTGGTTCTGACTGAGGAACTTCGATGACCGTTGCCATTTCTACGCGTACGCCCCAGCAAGCGCTGGCCGCCGTGCTTGATCGTTACGCCCCGCAAAAACTGCTGTTGATCGGTGCGAGCAGCTTTCCCGCACTCGAGGCGTTCCAGCAGGCGCATCCCGACACCGAAGTGGTCCATGCCGCCCCCGGCGCCTTGCCAACGGACGTGGCGGCGCGGCGTTTTGACCTGGCCCTGGCGCTCGATTGCCTGGAGCATTTGCCCAAGCGCGACGGTCTGAATCTGTTGGGTGGTATCCGCAATCTCAACGCCAGCCGTATCGCCGTGTTGGCGGACCTCAACGCCTGCGGCTGGCAAGAGACGGACTTTTTCTCCCTGGCCCTGCAAGCCAGCGAGCGATTCCAGCGCGAGGAGCAGGTGCTGACCCTGTTTACCTACGATCTGCTTGAATACAAACAAGTCCCCGACTGGCTCAACTCACGTTTTTGGGCTAACCCGGAAAATTTTGGAAAATACTGGTGGTAGCCGTGAACACAAGCATGAACACAACCATTTGCCCCTGCGGCAGTGGCAACCCATTGGACGCCTGCTGTGGCCATTACCACGACGGTCACCCGGCGCCTTGCGCCGAAGCCTTGATGCGCTCACGCTATAGCGCCTACGTGCTGGGGCTGGTGGATTACCTGGTGGCCACTACCCTCCCCGCCCAGCAGGATGGCCTTGACCGCCCGTCCATCAGCGAGTGGAGCGCCAACAGCACCTGGCTGGGGCTGGAGGTGGAAAGCAGCGAAGTGTTCGGAGGCCAACCAGAACATGCCTTCGTCACCTTCACGGCGCGCTGGCACGACGGTCAGGGCGAACACAGTCACCGCGAACAGTCCTCGTTCGTACAGAATGACGGCCGCTGGTACTTCATCGACCCCACCGTGCCCGTCAAGACGGGCCGCAACGACAGTTGCCCGTGCGGCAGCGGGCAAAAATTCAAGAAGTGCTGTGCAGGCTACTTCGCTCGTTGATTTCGGAAACGTCCGACGCTTGCTCCCTCCTCTAGGGGCTAGACTGGAATGAACCAGAGGCGTGGATATGACCTACTCATCACACTTGCTACGCATCACGTGCCTGCTGCTGTTCGTCGGGCTTGGCAGTTGCGCGTCCTGGCGAGGTGACGAGGCTCCCGAGCCGCAGGTGCACCTGGTCAAGGTCGAGGTGGTGCGGGCCCGGCTGCTGGAACAGAAATTCATGCTGCACTTTCGTGTCGACAACCCCGCCGACAGCGACCTGACCGTGCGCGGCCTGACGTACCGCATCCATCTGGGTGATTTGCTGCTCACCGAAGGCGAACATGAACATTGGTTCACCGTGGCCCCACGACACAGCGGCTATTTCAAGGTGCCGATCCGCACCAACCTGTGGCCGCAGGTGCGGGACGTGGTGAAATTGCTCGAAAAACCCCGGGAGCAGATCCCCTATCGTCTGGAAGGTGAGCTGGAAACCGGGATATTCATCGCTCACTACGTGCACCTGAAGCGCAATGGCGTGATAATCGCCGCCGATTTTATTGCGGAGTAACCCCGATGACCCAGCAACCCCACGTTCACGGCCCTGATTGCAACCACGATCATGACCATCACCACGAACATGACCACGGCCACGTCCACGGTCCGAACTGCGGCCACGCCCACCAGGAACCAGTGCGCAACGCCCTGAAGGATGTCGGCCGCAACGACCCTTGCCCATGCGGCAATGGCAAGAAATTCAAGAAGTGCCACGGGGCTTGAGGGTTCGGGTGGAAATTTTTTTCGCCTGCTAGAGCGTCATTGCGAGCAAGCTCGCTCCCACAGGGGAATTGCGGTAAAGCGATCTCTAATGATCGTCGCAGAATCAAAATGTGGGAGCGAGCTTGCTCCAGGCGGCGATCCGACGATGAGGCCGGCGCTGTTAGTACCTATCTATCAGCCCGCCTCCAGAATCCGCTTCACACTGACCACCGTCGCATACTCGCCGTGCAAGTTGCCCAGGGACATGGCATGCACCTCGCTGGCCGAACGGGCATTGCCGAAATAATCGGCCTTGTCGAAGGTAAAGCAGGCGTCCTCGGCCACCCAGGTGTCGAATCCCAGGTTGCCGGCCGTACGCGCCGTGGACTCCACCGAGTTGTGCGTCGCCACGCCGACGATCACCACTTGCCCGATCCCGGCCTTGCGCAGGTCTTCCTCCAGACGGGTGCCACTGAACGCATCCGGCACCTGCTTTTGAACCAACCACTCCCCAGCCACCGGTTCGAACCGCGGCTGAACTTCCACCCCCGACTGCCCCGGCCAAAACACCGAGTCCGGCGAGCGGGACAGGTGATGGACATGAATCACCGGTCGCGCCGTATGTCGCCAAAAAGCCAGCAATTCCAGCATGCGCAGCTCCGCCTCGGGGTTGTTGCGGGGGCCAAGCCTGGGGTGAAGGATGCCTTTTTGTTGATCGATGAGGATCAACGCTGCGTTTTCCTGAAGCTCCATGCCAGTTTTCTCATGCTCGTTCATTGGATTTGCCACACTTGAGCATCCCCTCTTCCTACAGGCAAGCCTTCGAACAAAACAGGGCCAAGACTTAATTTGTCGGTTTCATCGCCAAATCCACAAATAACCCTCGCCCCCGCTTGCGCGGCCCCCTCCTGCTCACTAACGTAGCGCCTTTATTGCTGCCACCCCCCTCCCGCAGGAGCTTTGCCATGGCCTCGCCAGCCTCTATTTCTTTTATTCCCCGGCTCGGCGTTGCCGCCGCAGTGGCCAGTGTGCTCGGTTTGAGCGGTTGTCAGGCCTGGAACACCCAGGACACTGTTGCGCCCACTTCCGGCGTGCAACCGCTCAAGGGGTTGGCGCAGAACGTCTCGGTTCGACGCAATGCCATGGGCATGCCGTTGATCGAGAGCAATAGCTTCCATGACGCCCTGTTCACCCTTGGCTACGTCCATGCCAGCGACCGTATCACCCAGATGGTGACCTTGCGCCTGCTGGCCCAGGGGCGATTGGCGGAAATGTCCGGTGCCGAACGGCTGGACGTCGACCGCTACATGCGTGCAGTCAACCTGAAGAAAAACGCCGATGAGCTGTACAAGGCCTCTTCTCCACGGCTCAAGCGCTTCTTCGAAGTCTATGCCCGCGGCGTCAACGCCTATCTGTTCCGATACCGCGACAAGTTGCCATCGGACCTGGCTGCTACCGGCTACAAACCCGAATACTGGAAACCGGAAGATTCGGCGCTGATGTTCTGCCTGCTGAATTTCAGCCAATCGGCCAACCTGCCGGAAGAAATCGCCAACCTGGTGCTGGCCCAGACGGTCACCCATGACAAACTCGCCTGGCTAAGCCCGTCCTATCCGGATGAACAACTGCCCATGGCAGAGGCCGACAAGCTCCAGGGTATTCGGCTCAACGGTCAAGTCCCGGGCCTGAACGAAATCAGCAAGGCCACCGGCCAGTTGACTGAACTGAACCTGTTGAACGGGGCATCTTCGAGCAACTGGGCCATCGCGCCGCAACGCAGCCGCAACGGCAAGAGCCTGCTGGCCAGCGACGGCCATGGGCCATTGAGCACCTCGTCGCTGTGGGTTCCTGTGCAGATCCGTGCCCCCAAGTACCAGGCGGCCGGGGTTTCCGTGGCGGGCATTCCGATGATTCTGGCGGGCTTCAACGGCAAAGTGGCCTGGAGCATGACCAGCGTACTGGGCGACAACCAGGACCTGTTCCTGGAAAAAATCCGTCGCCAGGGCAATGGCCTGTCCTACGAGGTCAACGGCAAATGGCAGCCAGTGATGGTGCGTAACGAAACCTACTTCATCAAAGGTCAGCGACCAATTCGTGAAGCGGTGTTCGAAACCCGTCATGGTCCGCTGCTCAACAGCGCCCAAGGCCCGGCCATGGCCAACGGTTTTGGTCTGGCGTTGCAGACGCCAAGCTTTGCCGACGACAAAACCCTGGACGCACTCTTCGACCTGTCCCGCGCGCAGAACGTCGAGAAAGCCTCGGATGCCAGCCGGGAAGTCCTTGCCCTGGCGGTAAACATGGTCTTTGCCGACGCCAGCCATATCGGCTGGCAAGTCACCGGTCGCTACCCCAACCGCCGCGAAGGCGAAGGCCTGTTGCCGTCGCCAGGCTGGGACGGTCGCTACGACTGGGACGGTTACGCCGACCCGATGCTGCACCCCTACGACCAGGACCCGGCCCAAGGCTGGCTCGGCACCGCCAACCAGCGGGTCATTCCCCACGGCTACGGCATGCAGTTGTCCAACTCCTGGGCCGCACCGGAGCGTGGCGAGCGCATGGCCGAACTGGCCGGCGCGGGCAAGCACGACAGCCGCAGCCTCAGCGCCATGCAATATGACCAGACCACGACCTTCGCGACCAAGCTCAAGAAAGCCTTTGAAGCCCCGGGCATGGCCCAGCCGCTCAAACTGGCGATCGAAGCCCTGCCGGTAGCGGATCGGGCCAAGGCCCGCGAGGCCTATACCCGTCTGATGGCGTTCGATGGCCGGCTCAGCCCGACCTCGGCCGACGCAGCGACTTATGAGTTGTTCCTGCAGGAAAGCATGAAGCAGATTTTCCTCGACGAGTTGGGCCCGCAAAGCAGCCCGGCGTGGAAAGCCCTGGTTGCCAATGGCCAATTGTCCTACTCGGCCCAGGCCGATCATCTGCTGGCTCGCGAGGACAGCCCTTTCTGGGACGACGTGCGTACGCCGCAGAAAGAAGACAAGGCGCTCATCCTGGCCCGAAGCCTGGCCGCGACCATCAGCGCCGGCGACAGCCTGTTGGGCGGTGATCACAAGGCCTGGCAATGGGGCAAGCTGCACCCATACACGTGGAAAAACAGCAGTGGCCAGATCGTGCGCGGACCGGTATCGGCCGGCGGCGACGCCACCACGCTCAACACCGCGGCGTTCGCCTGGGGCGAGGATTTCAACACCACCCTGGCGCCTGCGATGCGCTTTATCGTTGACTTTGGCCAGCCTGAACCGTTGATGATTCAAGGGGGTACAGGGCAGTCCGATAACCCGGCCAGTGCGAACTACGTCAATGGCCTCGATCCGTGGATCAAGGGGCAGTATCAGAACCTGCCCTTGCAGCCGCAGAACTTTGATCGGGCGTATGGCAAGACACGGTTGACCCTGGTGCCGGGCAAATAGGCCGTCCACTGTGGCGAGGGGATGATCCCCGCAGCAGCCCCTAAAGGTCGAACCTCGCCGCCAGGTGTACCGTGATACCCGATTTGAGGGCTGCTACGCAGCCCAACGGGGATAAATCCCCTCCTGCCAGAGCAATGACAAAAGCACAGCCCGCTCCATCCTGGTGCATCTTTTGAGGTACGCTCGTACCCGCGCACCAACGCGCGCCACTGCCTCTGGCCGAAGCTTTTAAAACACTTGTTCGGCACTCTGGTTCGGAAATTGCTACCTTTATGCCGTCATACCGTTCTCGCCTTCACCGGTAACAATACTTACGCGCCACAAGCGCTCATATTGGTTTTAGGGATTGAATAATGAAAAAAGCACTGCTGACCCTTTCTGCACTGGCGTTGTGCATGGCCGCCGGCGTCGCCACGGCCAAGGAATACAAGGAACTGCGTTTTGGTGTCGACCCCTCCTACGCTCCGTTTGAATCCAAGGCCGCCGACGGCAGCCTGGTCGGTTTCGACATCGACCTGGGCAATGCGATCTGCGCGGAACTGAAGGTCAAATGCAAATGGGTCGAAAGTGATTTCGACGGCATGATCCCGGGCCTGAAAGCCAAGAAATTCGACGGTGTGATCTCCTCCATGACCGTGACCCCGGCCCGCGAGAAAGTCATCGACTTCTCCAGCGAGCTGTTCTCCGGCCCGACGGCGTATGTGTTCAAGAAAGGCTCAGGCCTGAGCGAAGACGTTGCCTCGCTCAAAGGCAAAACCGTCGGCTACGAGCAAGGCACCATCCAGGAAGCCTACGCCAAAGCCGTGCTGGACAAGGCTGGCGTCAAGACCCAGGCCTATCAGAACCAGGACCAGGTCTACGCCGACCTGACCTCCGGGCGCCTCGACGCAGCGATCCAAGACATGCTGCAGGCCGAGCTGGGCTTCCTGAAATCGCCAAAAGGCGAAGGCTATGAAGTCAGCAAGCCAGTGGACAGCGAACTGCTGCCTTCCAAGACCGCCATCGGTATCAGCAAAGGTAACAAAGAGCTGAAGGCACTTTTGGATAAAGGTATCAAAGCGTTACACGACGACGGCACCTACGCCGAAATCCAGAAAAAACACTTTGGCGATCTGAATCTGTACAGCGGCAAATAATGCGCTGCGCCCATCCGGACTCGGATGGGCGCTTTTTTCCTGCCAAAGGCCTCTTTCATGTTCGAACAACTCCTACAAAATCTGGGGCTCTCCGCCTTCAGCCTGCAGGGCTTCGGCCCGCTGCTGATGCAAGGCACCTGGATGACCATCAAACTGGCGGTCCTGTCGTTGTTGCTGAGCGTCCTGCTCGGCCTGCTGGGTGCCAGTGCCAAGCTGTCCAGCCTCAAACTGCTGCGAATCCCTGCCCAGCTCTACACCACGCTGATTCGCGGCGTGCCGGACCTGGTGCTGATGCTGCTGATTTTCTACAGCCTGCAAACCTGGCTGACTTCTTTTACCGATTTCATGGAATGGGAATACATCGAGATCAACCCGTTCGGCGCCGGGGTCATCACCCTGGGCTTTATCTATGGCGCGTACTTCACCGAAACCTTCCGCGGCGCGATCCTATCGGTGCCCCGTGGCCAGGTCGAAGCCGCCACAGCCTATGGTCTCAAGCGTGGCCAGCGGTTCCGCTTCGTGGTGTTTCCGCAAATGATGCGCTTCGCCCTGCCGGGTATCGGCAACAACTGGATGGTGATGCTCAAGGCCACCGCGCTGGTGTCGATCATTGGTTTGGCCGACCTGGTCAAGGCGGCCCAGGACGCGGGCAAGAGCACATATCAGCTGTTTTACTTCCTGGTGCTGGCGGCGTTGATCTACCTGTTGATCACCAGCGCGTCCAATTTCATTCTGCGCCGGCTTGAACGCCGCTACGCCGCTGGAGCCCGGGAGGCGGTGCGATGATCGAACTTCTACAGGAATACTGGCGGCCGTTTCTTTACAGCGACGGCGCCAACATCACTGGCCTGGCGATGACCCTGTGGCTGCTCAGCGCCTCACTGCTGATCGGCTTTGTGGTGTCGATCCCGCTGTCCATCGCCCGGGTTTCGCCCACGTTCTACATACGCTGGCCGGTGCAGTTCTACACCTATCTATTCCGCGGCACGCCGCTCTACATCCAGTTGCTGATCTGCTACACCGGCATCTACAGCATCGCGGCGGTACGTGCCCAGCCACTGCTCGACAGCTTCTTTCGCGACGCGATGAACTGCACGATCCTGGCCTTTGCCTTGAACACCTGCGCCTACACCACGGAAATTTTCGCCGGGGCGATTCGCAGCATGAACCATGGCGAAGTCGAAGCGGCCAAGGCCTATGGCCTGACTGGCTGGAAGCTCTACACCTACGTGATCATGCCTTCGGCGCTGCGCCGCTCGCTGCCGTATTACAGCAACGAAGTGATTCTGATGCTGCACTCGACGACCGTGGCGTTCACCGCTACCGTTCCTGATGTGCTGAAAGTCGCCCGGGACGCCAACTCGGCCACATTCCTGACGTTCCAGTCGTTCGGCATCGCCGCGTTGATCTACCTGACCGTCACCTTTGCACTGGTGGGCCTCTTCCGCCTCGCCGAACGCCGCTGGCTGGCCTTTCTCGGGCCGACCCACTAGGGCTTTTGTTCCAGGACACACAAGCAAATGCGCCACCAGAGTCATGACCTGCTGGCCCCGCTGCCGGGGACCGCACGCAAGATCCACAGCTTCCACTTCGGCCCGGAAAACGCCGTTGGCAAAATCTACATCCAGTCGTCCCTGCACGCCGATGAACTGCCTGGCATGCTGGTAGCCTGGCACCTCAAGCAGCGCCTGGCCGAGCTTGAGGCGTCCGGCCACCTGCGGCACGAGATCGTGCTGGTGCCCGTCGCCAACCCCATCGGTCTTGAACAAGTGCTGATGGACGTGCCCCTGGGCCGCTACGAAATGGAGAGCGGGCAGAATTTCAATCGCCGCTTCGTCGACCTGAGCGAAGAAGTCGGCAACGAAATCGAAGAGCTGCTCACCGACGACCCGCAGCACAACCTGCTGCTGATCCGCACCAGCCTGCGCGATGCCCTCGCCCGACAGACCGCCAGCACGCAACTGCAATCCCAGCGCCTGGTCCTGCAACGGCTGGCCTGCGACGCCGACATGGTGCTGGACCTGCATTGCGACTTCGAAGCCGTGGCCCACCTCTACACCACACCGCAAGCCTGGCCGCAGGTCGAACCGCTGGCGCGCTACATCGGTGCCGAGGCCAGCTTGCTGGCGACCGATTCGGGTGGCCAGTCGTTCGATGAATGCTTCACGCTGCTCTGGTGGCAACTCAAGGAACGCTTCGGCGAGCGGTTCGAGATTCCCTTGGGCAGCTTTTCGGTCACCGTGGAATTGCGCGGCCAGGGCGACGTCAACCACGGGCTGGCGAGCCTCGATTGCCAGGCGCTGATCGAATACCTGATCCGCTTCGGCGCCATCGACGGCGAACCGATGCCCCTACCCGACCTGCCCTACCCGGCCACGCCGTTGGCCGGTGTAGAACCCGTGGCGACGCCCGTGGGTGGGCTGCTGGTCTACAGCGCCCTGCCCGGCGAATACCTGGAGGCGGGGCAACTGATCGCGGAAATCATCGACCCGGTCAACGACACCGTTACCCCCGTTCATTGCCGTAACGCCGGGCTGCTCTACGCCCGCTCGCTGCGCCGCATGGCCACCGCCGGCATGGTGATCGCCCATGTCGCCGGCGCCGAAGCCTACCGCAGCGGTTACCTACTTTCGCCTTGAGGATGCCTGTTCCATGTACAAACTGACCATCGAAGGCCTGCATAAAAGCTATGGCGAACATCAGGTGCTCAAAGGCGTTTCGCTCAAGGCCAAGACCGGCGACGTCATCAGCCTGATCGGCGCCAGCGGCTCGGGCAAAAGTACCTTTTTGCGCTGTATCAACTTTCTCGAGCAACCCAATGACGGCGCCATGAGCCTGGACGGCCAGGCGATCCAGATGATCAAGGACCGCCACGGCATGCGCGTGGCCGACGATGATGAACTGCAACGCATCCGTACGCGCCTGGCCATGGTGTTCCAACACTTCAACCTGTGGAGCCACATGACCGTGCTGGAGAACATCACCATGGCACCGCGCCGGGTGTTGGGGATCAGCAAGCAGGAAGCCGACGACCGTGCTCGCCGTTATCTCGACAAGGTCGGCCTGCCGGCGCGGGTCGCCGAACAATATCCGGCGTTCCTTTCCGGCGGCCAGCAACAACGCGTGGCCATTGCCCGCGCGCTGGCGATGGAGCCCGAGGTGATGCTGTTCGACGAACCCACCTCGGCCCTGGACCCGGAGCTGGTGGGTGAAGTCTTGAAAGTGATCCAGGGCCTGGCCGAAGAAGGCCGGACCATGATCATGGTGACCCACGAAATGAGCTTCGCCCGCAAAGTCTCGAACCAGGTGCTGTTCCTGCACCAGGGCCTGGTGGAAGAAGAAGGCGCGCCGGAAGACGTGCTGGGCAATCCCAGGAGCGAACGGCTCAAGCAGTTTCTCAGTGGCAACCTGAAATAAACTCTGTGGCGACGGTTGTGTGGGAGCAAACTTTGCTCCCACAGCTGACAGATCACTATTCGTTCAGGCAACAGGCGCAGGAGGCGGCTCGTCCGGCAGGGTTGGCTCGCCGGGTTCGGTGGGCTCTTCGTTGGGGGTGTCGGGATCAGGCTGGCCGGGGATACCACCCGCCGCTTCGGCAGGATGGGCCAGCAACGACCAGGCCATGACGCCAATCTGATTGGGCTCAAGCTTGGCCAGTTCGGCACTGATTCGCGGATCGATCTTCATAGAGCAACTCCTGGGCGAAGGCCCGTTGCGCTGACGCAAAAACGGGCAGTACACGCAATAGAGTGTCTGCCCGCCCAGGAATTCCAACAGTTCGTCTGAATCAGGTACGCGGTAGCGTCACACCGCGCTGGCCCTGGTATTTACCACCCCGATCCTTGTAGGACACTTCACATTCTTCATCGGACTCAAGGAACAACATCTGCGCTACCCCCTCGTTGGCATAGATTTTCGCCGGCAGGGTCGTGGTGTTGGAGAACTCCAGGGTCACGTGGCCTTCCCACTCCGGTTCCAGCGGCGTGACGTTGACGATGATGCCGCAACGGGCGTAGGTGCTTTTGCCCAGGCAGATGGTCAGCACGTTGCGCGGAATACGGAAGTACTCGACGGTGCGGGCCAGGGCGAAGGAGTTCGGCGGGATGATGCAAACGTCACTCTTGACGTCGACGAAGCTCTTCTCGTCGAAGTTCTTCGGGTCGACGGTGGCCGAATTGATGTTGGTGAACACCTTGAATTCATCGGCACAGCGCACGTCGTAGCCGTAGCTGGAGACGCCGAAGGAAATCAGCCGGTCGGCGCCTTCGCCACGCATCTGGCGCTCGACGAAGGGCTCGATCATGCCGTGCTCTTGCGCCATGCGGCGAATCCACTTGTCCGATTTGATGCTCATGGCGGTTTCCTGAAATAGCGAGGTGGAAAAAATACGTCCAGCATCTTACCGGGGCGCGAGGCCGGGTTCAAAGCGCGGGACGTAAATCTCGCCGATCCACCTTGATTTCCTGGTCCTGACGGCAATACCGCTGGCCGTCAGTCACCAAAACCGAGAAACCTTCGCAAAGACCATTGGCACATTCGGGAAAAAGGGTTAAGGTGACGTCACTGTGTTGCTTGTGTCACTGAGAATCTCTACACGATATGTTGAATTTCGATCCAACCATCTACAAGAATTTTTCCTGCTCTTTGCACTCAGTCTCGGCCAGGGTTCTTCCTGAGTCGCAGTTATCTTTGTTCAAGGAGTTACACCATGTCTAATCGCCAAACTGGTACCGTTAAGTGGTTCAACGATGAAAAAGGCTTCGGCTTCATCACCCCACAATCCGGTGACGACCTGTTTGTTCACTTCAAAGCTATCCAATCCGACGGCTTCAAAAGCCTGAAAGAAGGCCAACAGGTTTCTTTCATCGCTACCCGCGGTCAGAAAGGCATGCAAGCTGAAGAAGTTCAAGTTATCTAACTTGTCCTTGCTTTAGTAAAAAGCCCCGCCCTTAAAAGCGGGGCTTTTTTGTGCCTGTCAGTTTTTGCCAGCGCACAAAAAAACTGTGGGAGCGGGCTTGCTCGCGAAAGCGGCGGATCAGCAACATTAACGTTAGCTGACACACCATTTTCGCGAGCAAGCCCGCTCCCACATTAGGGTCTGTGTTGGCCCTGAATTACCAGGTAACGCCAAACCCGGCCGTGTAACGGGTCTTGCTCAAGTCGCTGTCTTCGGTGCCCTCGATGACGTCTTTCTCGGCCTTGAGGTTGAGCGATGCCCAATCGGTAACCTTATAGCGCAAGCCTATCTCTGCGTCGTAGGCGTAATCCGCCACGTCGGACAGCGGCTTGCCCACTTCGCCGTTGGTGAAGAACTCGACGCGCTTGCCAATGAGGTAGCGGTTGTAGTCCCACTTCATGGCGACGGAATAGAAGTTGTCCTTGCCGCCATCACGGTACTCGTAGTCAGTACGGTTGAGCAGCGAACCCAGCGAGAAGGCACCCAGTTCGTCATCCCAGAATTGATAGCCCGGACCGGTACCCACCACACGTTGGCGCGCCAGGTCTTCGACCTTGTCGCGCTTGTAATTCAGACGACCTTGCCAGAACCATTTTTCCGTGAGGAACCGATCGAGGGAATACTCCAGCCTCCAGTTGTCGGCTGACACCACGTCGTCCTGGAATTCACGGTTGTATTCACCTTCGGCAGTGTGCCGCCATCTGCCGTGGCGTGCGGAGGTCTTGAAGTCGATGTCGTAATCATCGGTGTCATTTTCCGCACGCTGATAATCCAGGGCCGCATCGATATTGCCCTTCCACACCAGATCCTCGACCACCGGCTTGGGCTTGAGGATTTGCTGGATGCTGGCCAGCTCAACGGTCTTCGGCGTATCGCCATTGGCCAGGGTCACCTTGCCGTCCTCGGCCGCCTGCAGCGCCTTGGCTTTCTCACCCGTGTAGGCATCCTGCTTGACCAGCAATTGCTGATCACTCTCAAGGGTCTTGACCTGTTTCCAGTCGATGGGAATCGCGCCGGCGTAATCGGTCTGGATCAGCAATTTGCCGCCATCGAAAACAGTGATTTTACCGCTAAGCTTGTCGCCGTTTTTCAACCAGACGGTATCGGCAAGCAAAGGCATGGAGGCGCTGGTGATAGCAAGGCATAGCAAGGTTCTAGACAACATAAGCGATAAAGGGCTCAAGTTTGCGGTGAAAAGGCGGCATTATCCCCCAGGATGACACCTTAGCAACGACTGACCCGAGTATTCGTGATGAGTTCATTTCTCAATCGGCCTGCCAGGAATTAATCTACAGACGGACATCCCTGAGGAACCCTTCCGTGACTGATACCCCCGCGGACAGCGAAAACGCCGCCCAAATCCGCCGCACTACCCTGTATCTGACCCTGGCACAAGTACCGGCCGGCAAGGTCGTCACCTATGGACAGCTTGCCGAAATGGCCGGCCTGGGCCGCGCCGCACGCTGGGTGGGCCGCACCCTCAGCCAACTGCCGAACGACACGAAGCTGCCCTGGCATCGGGTATTGGGCGCCGGCGGTCGGATCAGCCTGCCGGCCGGCAGCGCCTCAGGGGACGAACAACGCGCACGCCTGCGCACGGAAGGGATCAGTGTCCTGAATAATCGTGTTGATATTCAGCGCCATGGCTGGCGCCCGGTAGAGCACAGCGGTTAGAGTGCGCGCTTTGTTTTCGCAATTTTTGAGGCAGACTCCAGCCCATGCCCCGTAAAACCTGGCGCGCCGCCCTCGCCGCCTATGCCAGTCCCTCGACGCTCGTGCTGTTGCTGCTCGGCTTCGCCGCCGGCTTGCCATACATGCTGGTGTTTTCCACGCTTTCGGTTTGGTTGCGTGAGGCCGGCGTGGCCCGCGAAACCATTGGTTACGCAAGCCTGATTGGCTTGGCGTACGCCTTTAAATGGGTCTGGTCGCCACTGCTCGACCAATGGCGCCTGCCGCTGCTGGGTAAACTCGGCCGCCGCCGTTCCTGGCTGGTGCTCTCCCAGGCCCTGGTGATCCTGGGCCTGATCGGCATGGGGTTCTGCGATCCGCAAAAACACCTGTCATGGTTGATAGCCATCGCCGTGATTGTGGCGTTCGCCTCCGCTACCCAAGATATCGCCGTCGACGCCTATCGTCTGGAGATCGCCGACGACACCCGCCAGGCTGCGCTCGCCGCCAGCTACATGTCCGGCTACCGCATCGCCGCATTGCTGGCCACCGCCGGCGCCCTGTTCTTCGCCGAAGGTTTCGGCTCCACCGGCTTCAACTATAAACACTCGGCCTGGGCAGGCACTTACCTGCTGTTCGGCGTGCTGATGGTCCCGGCACTGCTCACCTCGCTGTTCATGCGCGAACCGCCGGTGCCGCTACGCACTCAATTACAGGCTGGACGCTACACGTTCGTCCACCAGCTGGCGTCGGTCTTCGTGTTGATCGTACTGCTGGTGTCCGTTCCGGCGATGTTCACCCAGCTCTACAACACGGACTTCGCCAGCGTGCTGTTCGAGGGCGCCAGCCTGCTTGACCTGCTGCTCGAAGACCGCGCGTTCCTGCGGGCCATCCTCTATATCATCCTCACAGCCCTGTGCCTGTCGGCCATGGGCCGCCGCGGGCTGGCCCCGGTGCTGACGCCGGTCAACGACTTCATCCTGCGCTACCGCTGGCAAGCGCTGTTGCTACTCGGGCTGATCGCGACCTACCGGATGTCCGATACCGTCATGGGCGTCATGGCCAACGTGTTCTACATCGACCAAGGCTTCACCAAGGACCAGATCGCCAGCGTCAGCAAGATTTTCGGGCTGATCATGACCCTCGTCGGCGCCGGCATGGGCGGCCTGCTGATCGTACGCTTCGGCATCCTGCCGATCCTGTTCATCGGCGGCGTGGCCTCGGCCGGCACCAACATCCTCTTCCTGATGCTCACCGACATGGGCGCCAACCTGCAGATGCTGATTGTCACCATCTCCCTGGACAACTTCAGCTCGGGCCTGGCCACCTCGGCATTCGTCGCTTATCTGTCGAGCCTGACCAACCTGAAGTTCTCCGCCACCCAATACGCCCTGCTCAGCTCGATCATGCTGTTGCTGCCGCGCCTGATCGGCGGCTATTCCGGGGTGATGGTGGAGAAATTCGGCTATCACAACTTCTTCCTGATCACCGCCCTGCTAGGCGTTCCGACCCTGCTCCTGATTGCCTTGCACTGGTTCCAGGAAAACCGCCGCCAAGGCTTGGAAGCGGCCACGGAGCCGACGCCAACCCGGCCTGCGGAAGAGTCGTAGGAAACTTCAGAAGACGCCGATGAAACCGGCGTCTGTTCCCGGCGACCGGCCACGCGCCTGTACGCCAGGGCATCTCGCCCGTACAATGCTCCGTCACTTCTCGTCATCAGCAACCGACAACGGCCAACCATGCGCACCAGTCAATTTTTGCTCGCCACACAGAAAGAAACGCCTTCCGACGCCGTCGTGATCAGCCATCAGCTGATGCTGCGTGCCGGCATGATCCGCAAACTCGCGTCGGGCCTGTACACCTGGCTGCCGATGGGCCTGCGAGTCATGCGCAAGGTCGAAGCCATCGTTCGCCAGGAGATGGACGCCGCAGGCTCTCTGGAAGTGTTGATGCCGAGCACCCAGCCGGCCGAACTGTGGCAGGAATCGGGACGCTGGGAAGAATACGGCCCCGAGCTGCTGCGCATCAAAGACCGCCACGGTCGCGACTTCTGTGCCGGGCCGACTCACGAAGAAGTGATCACCGACCTGATGCGCAACGAGTTGAGCAGCTATAAGCAGCTGCCGATCAACCTGTACCAGATCCAGACCAAATTCCGTGACGAGATCCGTCCACGCTTCGGCTTGATGCGCGGTCGCGAATTCATCATGAAGGACTCCTACTCCTTCCACGCCGACCAGGCGTCGCTACAGATCACCTACGACCGCATGCACCAGGCGTACTGCAACATTTTCACCCGCCTGGGCCTGAAGTTCCGTCCGGTTGAAGCCGACAACGGCTCCATCGGCGGCGCCGGCTCCCACGAATTCCACGTGCTGGCCGAGTCCGGCGAAGACGACATCGTCTTCAGCAACGGCTCCGACTACGCCGCGAACATCGAGAAAGCCGAAGCCGTGCCACGGGAAACTTCCCGCGCGGCACCGAGCGAAGAACTGCGCCTGGTGGATACGCCGAACGCCAAGACCATCGCCCAGCTGGTGGAAGGCCACAACCTGCCGATCGAACGGACCATCAAGACCCTGATCGTGCGCGCGGAAGAAGCCGGCAAGCTGATAGCCCTGATCATCCGTGGCGATCATGAGCTGAACGAAATCAAGGCCGCCAACCAACCTGGCGTCGCCAGCCCGCTGGTCATGGCCAGCGACGCCGAACTGCGCGACGCCATTGGCGCCGGAGCCGGCTCCCTCGGCCCGCTAAACCTGCCGCTGCCGATCATCATCGACCGCTCGGTGGCGTTGATGAGCGACTTCGCCATCGGTGCCAACATCGATGACAAGCACTATTTCGGCGTGAACTGGGAACGCGACCTGCCGGTGCCAACCGTGGCCGACCTACGCAACGTCGTGGCCGGCGATCCGAGCCCGGATGGCAAGGGCACCCTGGAAATCAAGCGCGGCATCGAAGTCGGGCACATCTTCCAGCTGGGGAACAAGTACAGCAAGGCGATGAAGTGCGAAGTGCTGGGCGAGAACGGCAAGCCGGTCACCCTGGAAATGGGTTGCTACGGTATTGGCGTGTCCCGCGTGGTGGCGGCCGCCATCGAGCAGAACAACGACGAGAAAGGCATCATTTGGAGCGACACACTGGCGCCATTCCAGGTTGCCCTGGTGCCGCTGCGCTATGAGACCGATCTGGTTCGCGAAGCCACCGACAAGCTCTACGCCGAGCTGACAGCTGCCGGTTTCGAAGTCCTGCTGGACGATCGCGACAAGAAAACCAGCCCCGGCATCAAGTTCGCAGACATGGAACTGATCGGCATCCCGCATCGGATCGTCGTCAGTGACCGCGGCCTGGCCGAAGGCAACCTGGAATACAAGAGCCGCACCGAGGCCGAGCCGCAAGCGCTGCCGGTCGCCGACGTGCTGTCTTTCCTCCAGGCCCGTATCCGCCGCTGACACCAGATAGAGACGTCATGTTCAAGCGAAACACCTTAGGCCTCTGTGGCGCCGCCCTGTGCGGCGCCCTGCTGGTCAGCGGCTGCGCCAACCAACTGTCGCAACGCAGCGAGCACGAAGAGCGGGTCGAGCGCAAACTGCTCGACCATAGCCTGCAGATTGATGTGGGCGAGCCCAAGGCGCTCGACCTGCCGCAGCGCCGTGTACGAATCAATGAGCAGAAGACCTTCGAAGTCACCGAATTCGAGGTCACCCGCCGTTACGATCGCTACACGCCGTATCAGCCTTGGCGGGAAGTCTACGAAATCCCCCTGGGAGCGGTGGCCGTGGTGGCCGGCGTCGGCGCGAACGTGGTCAATGTGTTTGCCCTGGGCAACCTGCCGGACTCCGTCACCCGTGACTGGATCAGCTACGGTTTCGCCGGGCTCAACCCGTTCATGAACGTACCATCCCATGGCCGGGCCCAGCAGAACCTGGCAGGCATCGACGAAGTCCAGCGCGACAAGCGCACCGAACACTCGAGCCTGCCCTGGAGCGAACGCCCGGTGGAGGTCAAGGCCGCCCGGCAGACCTTCGAATTGAGCACCGATCGCAACGGCGTGCTGCGCTTGAACCTGCTGGAAAGCCCGTTCGCCGAGCAGGACCTCAGCCAATTTGGCAAATTGCAGATCAGCGTGACGGACGCCCAGGACGAAGTGCACACCGACTCATCCCTGAGCATCAGCAGCACTTTGCGCAGCAAACTGGTGGAAGCCCACGCATTGATCTACGACGACCTGGAAGACGACGAAGTGAGCCAATGGGTTCACCGGGTCAAGCGCCTGTCGGAGCTGGGACTTGAAGAAGAGGCCAGCGAACTGGAACAGAGCCTGATCGAACTGACCCGCAATGATCCGGAGTTGCAGAGCGAGTTCATGAAAGCACTGACCAAGGATGGCGGGCGGTTGGTGGCGGACCCGGGCGCGAACTGAAATGCCCCTGTAGCAAGGGATTGTGTGGGAGATCTGTGGGAGCAAGGCTTGCCCGCGATGGCGGTCTCAGGGATGCGATCGCGAGCAAGCTTTGCTCCCACAAAATTCCCTTACCACAAGGACCGCGCCAAGCAGGGCATTCATCGGCAGCCTCACCGCTCAAACAACTCCAACTGCTCAAACCCACCGCGCAAATCTTCCAGCCGTACCCCAATCCCCAACAACCGCACCGGCTTGCCGCCACGGTTGAACGCCTGGGTCAATAACAGCTGGTAGCTGCCCAGGTCCCGCCCTGCCCCGGCCTGCTCCAGCGTGGTCTGGGTGAAGTCATGGAATTTCACTTTGACGAACGGCTTGCCCGGGCGATAGCTGTCGTCGATCCGCGCCAAGCGCCCGCTGAGGGTTTGCATCAGTTCCGGAAGTTTTTCGAGGCAGCTCACCAGATCGGGCAGGTCGACGTCGTAGGTGTTTTCAACACTGATGGACTGCCGTCGACTGTCGTTGTGTACCAGACGCTCATCAATACCGCGGGCCAGGCTCCAGAGCCGTTCGCCAAAACTGCCGAATTCGCGCACCAGCGCCAGCTTGTCCCATTGGCGCAGCTGCTGGCAGTCAACAATACCGAGCCTGTTCAGCTTGTCGGCGGTGACCTTGCCCACGCCGTGGAGCTTGCTGACCGGCAGGGCCGAGACGAAGTCCTCGACCTGATCCGGGGTGATGACGAACAGGCCATTGGGCTTTTTCCAATCGCTGGCGATCTTGGCCAGGAACTTGTTCGGCGCGACGCCAGCGGAGACAGTGATGTGCAACTGATTGGAAACCCGTCGACGAATGTCCTGGGCGATGCGAGTGGCGCTGCCACCAAAATGGGCGCTGGCGGAGACATCCAGGTAAGCCTCGTCCAGGGACAACGGCTCGATCAGGTCGGTGTAATCGCTGAAAATCGTATGAATTTCCTTCGAAGCTTCTCGATAGGCATCCATCCGCGGCTTGACGATGGTCAGGTCCGGGCAGAGCTTCAAGGCATGACCGGATGACATGGCCGAACGCACACCGTAAGCCCGCGCTTCATAGTTACACGTGGCAATCACTCCCCGCCGATCCGCCGAGCCGCCGACTGCCAGGGGCTTGCCAGCCAGCCGCGGGTCATCGCGCATCTCGATAGCGGCATAGAAACAGTCACAGTCGACGTGGATGATTTTACGTTGCGTCATAAAGGAAGCGGAGTGTGCGACGAATCGGGTTATCAGTATCGCATCGGTACCTGTATATAGCACCAGTAGTTTGAAAGATCCTTCACCGAGGCCGGAAAGAACCTACATAAATTCATTTCCTCAATCGCAACGAACCACCCGATAGAGCGCCAGCCCTTGCCAGGCCTGCGTCACAGCGCTGTCACAATGCCTTTGAGCGAGGCTAAGCGATTGAAGCGGAACAGGTTTTTATGGGACCTGGGTTGACAGCTGTTCGATTCTCTGTAGAATGCCGACACACAGACGCGGGATGGAGCAGTCTGGTAGCTCGTCGGGCTCATAACCCGAAGGTCGTCGGTTCAAATCCGGCTCCCGCAACCAAACATCAAAAAAGGCTACTCGAAAGAGTGGCCTTTTTTGTGCGCGCCTGTTTTGCCACGCTGGATGGGATCACTACACACAAAGGCGAAAGCTGTAGGACAATTTCCTTTTGATTTCGAGCATTTACACCGATTGGCCGTTTATTTGATCCCACGACCTTTTAACGGTTGACACTCAAGCGTTCGCCTGTAGAATGCCGCCACACAGACGCGGGATGGAGCAGTCTGGTAGCTCGTCGGGCTCATAACCCGAAGGTCGTCGGTTCAAATCCGGCTCCCGCAACCAAATATCAAGAAAGGCTACTCGAAAGAGTGGCCTTTTTTGTGTGTGGCGAAAAAGACTACATTACAAAGATTTTGTAATTATTTTCCTCCGCAGGGATTGGTAACTTGGCTGGATACCCCCATCCTGTCGCGCATAGCTCAAGAGGTGATTGATGCGCGCTCACTCGTCTGACCCGCAAGATACAGTTTCTGCGACACAACCGATCAAGGCCGAGCGTTTGCGCTGGCTGGACCGGATCAGTCAATACCGCCAACCTATCGGCCTAGCCGTCACGCTGCTGCTGTTCGCGATTGCTCTGATTGCCTGTCGTCACCTGCTGAGCGAGCTCGATCTCTACGCCCTGCACGACTCGATTCTGGAAGTGCCACGACCGGCGCTGCTCGGTGCGTTCGCCGCCACAGTGGCTGGCTTCATCATCCTGCTGGGTTATGAGTGGTCCGCCAGCCGCTATGCTGGCGTGACGCTGCCGCCGCAAACCATGATCCTGGGTGGATTCACTGCGTTTGCCATTGGCAATGCCATCGGCCTGTCACTGCTGTCGGGCGGCTCGGTGCGCTACCGTCTGTATGCCCGCCACGGCCTGGGGGCATCGGATGTCGCCCACATGACCTTGTTCGCCAGCCTGTCCCTGGGCTGCGCGCTGCCACCCTTGGCCGCCCTGGCAACGCTCAGTAACTTGCCCGCCGCGTCTGTCGCACTGCACTTGCCGGCCACCTTGCTGGGGGCGATTTCCGTGGCGGTGCTGCTGCTCACCTGTGTGCTGGCCATCGGCATTTATCGTCGACGCCTGCCAGAGCAGCCCTATCGCGACGCCCTTCTGGTCAAGGCCGGCCGCCGCACGCTGCGCATGCCGGGCCGACGCCTGACGCTCCTGCAATTGGTCATCACCGCGCTGGATGTCGCGGCTGCCGCTACAGTGCTGTATTTGTTGCTGCCTGAAGCACCGCCCTTCGGCGCGTTCCTGCTGGTGTACTTGCTGGCGCTGGCCGCCGGGGTGCTCAGTCATGTGCCTGGCGGGGTCGGGGTATTCGAAGCGATCCTGCTGGCCGCGTTTGCCGACAAGCTGGGGGCCGCGCCACTGGCCGCCGCCCTGCTGCTGTATCGCTTGATCTACGTCCTGCTGCCGATGCTGGTGGCCTGTGTGCTGTTGCTGATCAACGAGGCACAACGACTGTTCCAGACCCGCCAGACCCTGCGGGCAGCCTCGGGTTTCGCAGCGCCGATCCTGGCGGTGCTGGTGTTCCTTTCGGGTGTGGTGCTGCTGTTTTCCGGCGTGACACCGGAAATCGATACCCGCCTGGAGCACATCGGTTTCCTGATCCCTCATCGGCTGGTGGACGCGTCGCACCTCGGCGCCAGCCTGGTGGGCGTGCTCTGCCTGTTGCTCGCCCAAGGCCTGCGCCGTCGCCTGTCAGCCGCCTGGATGCTGACCACCGTGTTGCTTCTAGTGGGCGCCCTGCTCTCGCTGCTCAAAGGCTTCGACTGGGAAGAAGCCACCCTGCTGACGCTGACAGCCGCCCTGCTGGCGGTATTCCGACGCTCCTTTTATCGTCCGAGCCGCCTGACCGAGCTGCCATTTTCCCCGCTGTTCCTGATCGCCAGCCTCTGTGTGCTCGGTGCGTCGACCTGGTTGCTGCTGTTTGCCTACCAGGACGTTCCCTACAGCCATCAACTCTGGTGGCAGTTCACCCTCGATGCAGACGCTCCTCGCGGCCTGCGCTCGCTGCTGGGCGCCGCGGTACTGCTGGTGGTGGTATCCCTGACCTGGCTGCTGCGCACTGCTCGTCCGGTGATCCATTTACCGACGGCTGATGAACTGGAGCGGGCCAAGACGATTCTCATGACGTCCTCGCAACCCGACGGTGGCCTGGCCCTGACCGGTGACAAGGCACTGCTGTTTCACCCCAATGACGAGGCGTTCCTGATGTACGCCCGCCGTGGCCGCAGCCTGGTGGCGCTGTACGACCCGATCGGGCCGACCCAGCAACGAGCCGAAATGATCTGGCAGTTCCGCGACCTGTGTGACATCCACCATGCCCGCCCGGTGTTCTATCAGGTGCGTGCCGAGAACCTGCCCTACTACATGGACATTGGCCTGACGGCGATCAAGCTGGGCGAGGAAGCACGGGTCGATCTCAAGCGCTTCGATCTCGAAGCCAAGGGCAAAGAGATGAAGGACTTGCGCTACACCTGGAACCGCGGCACCCGTGATGGCCTGTCGCTGGAGATCCACGAGCCGGGCCAGGCGCCGATGGAGGAGCTCAAGGTCATTTCCGATGCCTGGCTGACCGGCAAGAACGTGCGCGAGAAAGGTTTCTCCCTGGGCCGCTTCAGCGACGACTACCTCAAGCATTTTCGCATCGCGGTGATTCGTTTCGAAGGCCGCCCGGTTGCATTCGCCAACCTGCTGGAGACCCACAGCCACGATCTGGCCAGCCTCGATCTGATGCGCGCCCACCCCGAAGCCCCGAAGCTGACCATGGAATTCATGATGGTCGGCCTCATCCAACACTATAAAAACCATGACTACGCCCGCTTCAGCCTCGGCATGGTCCCGCTGTCGGGCCTGCAACCGCGTCGCGGCGCGCCGCTGACCCAACGCCTGGGTTCAATGGTGTTCCGCCGTGGCGAGCAGCTCTACAATTTCCAAGGGCTGCGCCGCTTCAAAGATAAATTCCAGCCTGACTGGGAACCTCGTTACATGGCCGTGCCCGCCGGACTCGATCCGCTGGTGGCGCTGGCCGATACCGCTGCCCTGATTGCAGGCGGCCTGACTGGATTGGTGAAACGCTGATGATTCAACGCTCCTGGCGATACGTAATGGCCGCCCTGCTGGTGCTGGCGGTGATTCTCGGTGGCGGTTACTGGTACTGGAACCGCCCGGCCCCGGAACCGACCCTGGAACAACTGGCCCCCGTGGATGGCACAGCGATGACCCGGGTCATCCCTGGCACCAAGCCCCGCGCCCAGGTGCTGGTGGCGGTCAATGAAGAGCAAAAGCTCAGCGACACGCAACTGGCGACCCTCAGCCGCAGCGGCTCGGCGCAGATCGTCCAGGTGATCCTGCCCAAGGACTGCATGCTCCAAGGCCGCGCCTTGCAGACGGGTCTGCGGCAGCTTCAGGGCCCCGCCACGCTGGTCAGCGGCATCGGCCCTGGCGCCGTGCTGGCCTGGCGTTGGCTGGCCGAGCAGAAGGATGACAAGGCCAAGGCCGTATCGGTGGACCTGGCCCTGGAAAAACCCGGCTGTACCCACCTGTTACCTAAAAGCGCGGCCCACGGTCACTGGCTGGTGGCCTGGAACGATAACCCTGACGACACCAGCGCCGGTTTCGTACGGGATCAGAAAAATGCCGAAACCAGCATCAGCGACTACGACATCAACCTGCCGCAAGTGCTGAACAACGAACTGCGCAAAATCCTGGTGGGCACCGACAAGGCCAAGGGCGGCCTGAGCATTCCGGTGGTAGAAGTCCCCGCCAGCCAGACAAAGGATACCGTGACCCTGTTCCTCTCCGGAGACGGCGGCTGGCGTGACCTGGACCGTGACGTGGCCGATGAAATGGCCAAGATCGGCTACCCGGTGGTCGGCATCGATACCCTGCGTTACTACTGGCAGCACAAGAGCCCGGAGCAGAGTGCGGCGGACCTCACCGAACTGATGCAGCACTACCGCCAGGTCTGGGGCACCAAGCGCTTTATCCTGACCGGCTACTCCTTCGGTGCCGACGTGCTGCCGGCGATCTACAACCGCTTGCCGGCCACCGAGCAACAGCGGGTCGATGCGATCATCCTGTTGGCCTTTGCCCGCACTGGCAGCTTCGAGATCGAGGTTGAAGGCTGGCTCGGCAACGCCGGCACTGAAGCCGCCACTGGCCCGGAAATGGCCAAGCTGCCTGCCGAGAAAGTGGTGTGCATCTATGGTGGCGAAGAGGCCGACGAAAGCGGTTGCACCGACAAGACCGCCGTGGGCGAAGTCATCAAACTGCCTGGCGGCCACCACTTTGACGAAAACTACCCGGCCCTGGCCAAGCGCCTGGTGGACGAGATCAATAAGCGGCAGACCAAGGTTGCCGAGCAGTGATCTGATACACGCTTAACGAGAAGCCCCTGCAGCCTTATGGCTGCCGGGGCTTTTTTGTGGCCGCTCGGCTTGCACACACCTCTTTATGGGAGCGGGCTTGCTCGCTCCCATAAAGTTTTTGGTTTGGTATCAGCATATGTATCACCCACAAAAAAAGCCCCCGCTACCGCCAGGCAACGGGGGCTTTTGCCCAGTTTTTACATCTCGACCTGCGTTCCCAACTCAATCACCCGGTTCAGTGGCAAATTGAAGAAGCGCAAGTTGCCATTGGCATTTTTCAGCATGAAGGCGAACAGCAACTCGCGCCAGCGGGCCATGCCCTCGAGCTTGGAGGCGATGACGGTCTCGCGGCTGAGGAAGTAGGTGGTGCGCATCGGGCTGAAGTCCAGGTCATCCAGATGGCAAAGCTTGAGCGCCTGCGGGACGTCCGGCTCGTCGGTAAAGCCGAAATGCAGGATCACCCGGAAGAACCCTTCGCCATAGGCATCGACCTCGAAGCGCCGTTGCGGCGGGACCCGGGGAATGTCTTCGTACACCACCGTCAGCAGCACCACCTGCTCGTGCAGCACCTGGTTGTGCAGCAGGTTGTGCAACAGCGCATGGGGCACGGCGTCCGGGCGCGCGGTCAGGAACACGGCGGTGCCCTGTACGCGATGGGGCGGTTGCACGCGAATACTGCTAATGAAGATCGGCAGCGGCAACGCGCCTTCGTCCAATCGATCCACCAGCAATTCCTTGCCACGCTTCCAGGTGGTCATCAGAACGAACAGCACGATTCCCGCCAACACCGGAAACGCACCGCCCTGCACAATTTTCGGGACGTTGGCGGCGAAGAACAGACCATCCACCAATAGGAAACCTACCAGCAGCGGCACCGTCAGCAGGGGCGGCCATTTCCACAGCAGCAACGCCACCGCCGACACCAGAATGCTGGTAATCAACATGGTTCCGGTCACCGCCACGCCATAGGCCGACGCCAAGGCACCGGACGACTCGAAGCCGAGCACCAACAGGATCACACCCACCATCAACGCCCAGTTCACCGCACCAATGTAGATCTGGCCCTGCTCGGCGCTGGAGGTGTGCTGGATATGCATGCGCGGAATGTACCCGAGCTGGATGGCCTGCCGTGTCAGCGAGAACGCGCCGGAAATCACTGCTTGCGAGGCGATCACGGTGGCGAGGGTCGAGAGCACCACCAGGGGTATCAGGGCCCAGTCCGGCGCCAACAGATAGAACGGATTGCGCGCGGCCTCCGGATTTTCCAACAGCAAGGCGCCCTGGCCGAAATAATTGAGCACCAGCCCTGGCAGCACAAGGGCGAACCAGGCCCGCGCAATCGGTTTACGACCGAAGTGGCCCATGTCCGCATACAAGGCTTCAGCGCCGGTCAAAGCCAATACCACAGCGCCCAGAATGGCGACGCCTACCCCCGGATGGACAATAAAAAAGCGCACGCCCCAGGCCGGATTCAAGGCATTGAGCACTTCTGGATGTTGAACGATGCCGTGGACGCCCAGGCCCCCAAGAACCACGAACCACAACACCATCACCGGCCCGAACAATTTGCCGATCCGGTCGGTTCCGTGCTTCTGAATCAGAAAAAGCCCCACCAGGATCACCAGCGACATGGGCACGACCCAGTGCTCCAGACCATCGAAGGCCACCTCCAACCCCTCTACCGCTGACAACACGGAAATTGCCGGGGTAATCATGCTGTCGCCATAAAACAACGAGGCACCGATCAGCCCGAGAATCACCAGCACAGTGCGCAACCTGGGATAGGCGGCTGACGCCCGCCGGGCCAGCGCCGTCAGCGACATGATGCCGCCCTCGCCCTGGTTGTCGGCCCGCAGGATGAACAGCACGTATTTGATCGAGACCACCCAGATCAGCGACCAGAAGATCAGCGCCAGGATTCCGAACACGCCGTCATGGTTGACTTGCACGCCATATTGGCCGGAAAACACTTCCTTGATGGTGTACAAGGGACTGGTGCCAATGTCTCCATAAACCACCCCGGCCGCCGCCACCAGCATGCTTATTGGCTTGGCCGCACCATGCGCGGCACCCGACGACCGACTCTCTGCCTGCTCCATCCAACACTCCCGTTACCTGATCCGGCTTCCTGGAAAGAAGCACTACGCTTAACCTTGCACCTGCGCCACCTAACTTCCTGTTACAGATTATTGTTTGACTGTAAATTTTCAGTGGCCGCAAAGGCGCGAAGCATAGCGCAGCACTCGTCGTATTTCCCGGTATAAAGCTGGTCAAGTGCGTCGACCATGGATAGAATTGCGCACTTTTTGATCAGAGGCGCGTCAGGCGTCCTGTCTCGGCAAGAGACGATCCCCCCTACACCGAGGTTAGACATGTCCACCACTACCGCGCCAGCCAATCCGAAGGTTGGCTTCGTATCCCTGGGTTGCCCGAAAGCTCTGGTCGACTCCGAGCGCATCCTGACCCAGCTGCGCATGGAAGGCTATGACGTTGTGTCCACGTATCAGGACGCCGATGTGGTGGTGGTCAACACCTGCGGTTTCATCGATTCGGCCAAGGCCGAGTCCCTGGAAGTGATCGGCGAGGCCATCAAGGAAAACGGCAAGGTCATCGTCACCGGTTGCATGGGCGTGGAAGAAGGCAACATCCGCAACGTGCACCCGAGCGTGCTGGCCGTGACCGGTCCGCAGCAGTACGAGCAGGTGGTCAATGCCGTGCATGACGTGGTACCGCCACGCCAGGACCACAACCCGCTGATCGACCTGGTGCCGCCGCAAGGCATCAAGCTGACCCCGCGCCACTACGCGTACCTGAAGATTTCCGAGGGCTGCAACCACAGCTGCAGCTTCTGCATCATCCCGTCGATGCGCGGCAAACTGGTGAGCCGTCCAGTGGGCGATGTGCTCGACGAAGCCCAGCGCCTGGTCAAGGCCGGCGTCAAGGAACTGCTGGTGATCTCCCAGGACACCAGCGCCTACGGTGTCGACGTGAAATACCGCACCGGCTTCTGGAACGGCGCGCCGGTGAAAACCCGCATGACCGAACTGTGCGAAGCCCTCAGCACCCTCGGCGTCTGGGTCCGCCTGCATTACGTCTACCCGTATCCGCATGTCGACGAACTGATCCCGCTGATGGCCGCTGGCAAAATCCTGCCGTACCTGGACATTCCGTTTCAGCACGCCAGCCCAAAAGTCCTCAAGGCCATGAAGCGTCCGGCGTTCGAAGACAAAACCCTGGCTCGCATCAAGAACTGGCGGGAAATCTGCCCGGACCTGATCATCCGCTCGACCTTCATCGTCGGCTTCCCGGGTGAAACCGAAGAAGACTTCCAGTACCTGCTGGACTGGCTGACCGAAGCCCAACTCGATCGCGTCGGCTGCTTCCAGTACTCCCCTGTCGAAGGCGCACCGGCCAACGACTTGGATTTGGATGTGGTGCCGGACGACGTCAAGCAGGACCGTTGGGACCGCTTCATGGCGCACCAGCAGGCCATCAGCTCGGCCCGCCTGCAAATGCGCATCGGCCGCGAAATCGAAGTGCTGGTCGATGAAGTGGACGAGCAAGGCGCCGTGGGCCGCTGCTTCTTCGACGCCCCGGAAATCGACGGCAACGTGTTCATCGACAACGGCAGTAACCTCAAGCCGGGCGACAAGGTCTGGTGCAAGGTGACCGACGCCGACGAGTACGACTTGTGGGCTGAACAGATCGGTTGATCTGCCGCGCTCTACAGGCTCCCACAGGTTCTTTCACAGCCGAAAAATTTGAAAAGCCCCGCTATCCTCACAAGATACGGGGCTTTTTTACGGCTATCGTATGAAGAAACCCAGGAATCCAGCACAAGGAACAGGCGGGCATGCGTCAGCATTCGGTCATCCACACACCCAAAACCAGCGACTACCAGGAACTGACCCAGGTCTGGGAGGCTTCGGTGCGGGCCACCCATGACTTTCTGCCGGACAGTTACATCGAACTGCTGAAAAACCTGGTGCTCACCCGTTACCTGGATGCGGTGATGCTCATCTGCACACGAGACGCTCGCCAGCGGATTACCGGTTTCGCCGGTGTCGCGGCTGGCAAGATCGAGATGCTGTTCATCGACCCACAACACCGTGGCCAGGGCCTGGGCAAACAACTGCTGCACTACGCCATGGAACACCTGAACGCCGATCAACTGGACGTCAACGAACAGAACCCGCAAGCCCTGGGTTTTTACCTCAAGCAAGGGTTCGAAGTGGTTGGGCGTTCGGCACGGGACGGCATGAACCAGCCTTACCCACTGCTGCACATGCGCTATAAGCAACCCGACTTGAAGGCCCAACGCGGCTAAAAGCCACACGGCGCAAATGGACCCGCGATTAACCGGCGCCAGGCAGGTACAATGCCCACCCTCTTTTTGTTACGGCCCTGTCATGACTGACCCGATTCGTCTCTCCAAACGCCTCATCGAACTCGTCGGCTGTTCCCGTCGGGAGGCTGAGCTGTTCATCGAGGGCGGCTGGGTCACCGTGGATGGCGAAGTGATCGATGAACCGCAGTTCAAGGTCACCACCCAGAAAGTCGAACTCGACCCCGAAGCCAAGGCCACCGCGCCAGAGCCGGTGACGATCCTGCTGAACGTGCCGGCAGGCACCGATGTGGACACTGCGATGGCCTCCCTGGGGCCACAGACCCTGAGCGAAGAACATCGCTTCAGCAAGCGGCCACTCAAGGGCCACTTCCTGCGCCTGACCGCCAGCGCCGACCTGCAGGCCAACGCCAGCGGGCTGCTGGTGTTCACCCAGGACTGGAAGATTTTGCGCAAGCTCACCGCCGATGCCGCCAAGATCGAGCAGGAATACGTGGTGGAAGTCGAGGGCGAGATGGTCGCCCACGGCCTCAACCGCCTGAACCACGGGCTGACCTACAAAGGCAAGGAACTGCCAGCGGTCAAGGCCAGTTGGCAAAACGAGAACCGCTTGCGCTTTGCCATGAAAAACCCACAACCGGGCGTGATCGCCCTGTTCTGCCAGGCGGTCGGCCTCAAGGTGGTCGCCATTCGCCGCATCCGCATCGGCGGCGTGTCCATCGGCAAGGTGCCGTTGGGCCAGTGGCGCTACCTGTCCGCCAAAGAGAAATTCTAATTTTCCGGCGCCCCGCCGAGCCGGGGCGCCCATTGCCGATTGATCAGGATTGCACACATGATTCACAACGACGTACTGCGCAGCGTGCGCTACATGCTCGACATCAGCGACAAGAAAGTCATCGAGATCATCAAGCTGGGCGGCCTGGAAGTCTCCCTGGCGGACCTGACAGGCTACCTCAAGAAAGATGAGGAAGAAGGCTTCGTGTTCTGCCCTGACGACGTCATGGCGCATTTTCTCGACGGCCTGGTGATCTTCAAGCGCGGCAAGGACGAAAGCCGTCCGCCGCAGCCGATCGAAGTGCCGGTGACCAACAACATCATCCTCAAAAAGCTGCGGGTGGCCTTCGAGCTGAAAGAGGACGACATGCACGCCATCCTCAAGGCTGCCGAGTTCCCGGTGTCCAAGCCGGAACTGAGCGCGCTGTTCCGCAAATTCGGCCACACCAACTACCGCCCGTGTGGCGACCAGTTGCTGCGCAACTTCCTCAAGGGCCTGACGCTGCGCGTTCGCGGCTGATCCCAGCCAATGACCCATACCGTCTCCCCCATCGGCTTCGTCCGCTCCTGTTTCAAGGAGAAGTTCGCCATCCCCCGTCAACCGCAACTGGCCCCGGCCGCACGCGGTGTGCTGGAGCTGGTGGCGCCGTTCGATCAGGGTGATGCGGTGCAGGGGCTGGAGCAGGTCAGTCATGTCTGGCTGCTGTTCCTGTTCCATCAGGCCCTGGAAGACAAGCCACGCTTGAAGGTGCGGCCACCGCGCCTGGGCGGCAATAAGTCCATGGGGGTGTTCGCCACCCGCGCCACCCACCGTCCCAACGGCATCGGCCAGTCGGTGGTGAAGCTGGAACGGGTCGAAGCCGGACGCCTGTGGATCTCCGGTATTGATTTGCTGGACGGCACGCCAGTGCTCGACATCAAGCCCTACGTGCCCTACGCCGACATCATCGGCTCGGCGTCCAATACCATCGCCAGTGCAGCGCCTGAGCCGATCCCCGTGCAATGGGCGGATACCGCCCTGCTACAAGCTCAAGATCACGCCACGCGCCTGGAAGAGCCCTTGGTGGCGCTGATCGAACAGTGCCTGGCCCAAGACCCACGCCCTGCGTACCAGATTCCCACAGCCGAGCGGGAATATGGCGCGCAGTTCTGGGATCTGGACGTGCGCTGGCATTACCCGCAGCCAGGGTTGATCCGGGTCCTGGAAGTAATTCCGGCGAAATCGTAACCGCCAGACACGAAAAAGCCCGCGCAGCCTTCTTCAGGCAGCGCGGGCTTTTTTGTGGGGTTACTGTAGGGACCGAGTCGCCTTCTTCGCGAGCAAGCCCGCTCCCCCCTTATCCAAACAGGCTTACTTCTCTACAAACGCCCGCTCGATCAGGTAATCACCCGGCTCACGCATACGCGGCGAAACGGTCAGGCCGAAGCTGTTGAGCACTTCGCTGGTCTCATCGAGCATGCTCGGGCTACCGCACAACATGGCGCGGTCGTCCTGCGGGTTGATCGGCGGCAGGCCGATGTCGCGGAACAGTTTGCCGCTGCGCATCAGGTCGGTCAGGCGACCTTCGTTCTCGAACGGCTCGCGGGTCACGGTCGGGTAGTAGATCAGCTTGTCACGCAGCGCTTCGCCGAAGAACTCGTTCTGCGGCAGATGCTCGGTGATGAATTCGCGGTAAGCGACTTCATTGACGTAACGCACGCCGTGGCACAGGATCACTTTTTCGAAACGCTCGTAGGTTTCCGGATCCTGGATGACGCTCATGAACGGCGCCAGGCCGGTACCGGTGCTGAGCAGGTACAAATGCTTGCCAGGCTTGAGGTCGTCCAGCACCAGCGTGCCGGTAGGCTTCTTGCTGATGATGATCTCGTCGCCTTCCTTCAGGTGCTGCAACTGGGAAGTCAGCGGGCCATCAGGCACCTTGATGCTGAAGAACTCGAGATGCTCTTCCCAGTTCGGGCTGGCAATCGAGTAAGCGCGCATGAGCGGGCGGCCGTTGGGCTGTTGCAGGCCGATCATCACGAACTGGCCGTTCTCGAAGCGCAGGCCCGGATCGCGGGTGCACTTGAAGCTGAACAGAGTGTCGTTCCAGTGATGAACACTGAGGACACGCTCGTGGTTCATGTTGCTCATGTACGGTGACTCCTGGGGAATGATGCCTGCGTCGTTAATTTGCGCAATTGCATCGCATTCTAATGGCGGCGACAATATCTGTTAAATGGATTATTAAGATAAGGGTTATCGGTTATATCGATATGCGATTTACTCTCCGTCAACTTCAAGTCTTCGTCGCCGTCGCTCAGCAAGAGAGTGTGTCCCGTGCTGCGGGCCTGCTCAATCTGTCGCAGTCGGCCGCCAGCACCTCCATCACCGAACTGGAGCGCCAATCCAGCTGCCAATTGTTCGACCGCGCCGGCAAACGTCTGAGCCTCAATGCCCTGGGCAAACAGCTGCTGCCCCAGGCCGTGGCGCTGTTGGACCAGGCCAAGGAGATCGAAGACCTGCTCAATGGCAAGTCCGGTTTCGGCTCACTGGCCGTCGGGGCCACGTTGACCATCGGCAATTACCTGGCGACCCTGTTGATCGGCGGTTTCATGCAGCGCCACCCGGAAAGCCAGGTGAAGCTGCACGTGCAGAACACTGCCAACATCGTGCACCAGGTTGCCCACTATGAAATTGATCTGGGTCTAATAGAAGGCGACTGCAGCCATCCGGATATCGAGGTGCAGAGCTGGGTCGAGGACGAACTGGTGGTGTTCTGCGCCCCTCAGCATCCGTTGGCCAAGCGCGGCCAGGCGACCATGGAGGAGCTGACCCATGAAGCGTGGATTCTGCGTGAGCAAGGTTCTGGCACCCGCCTGACCTTCGACCAAGCCATGCGCCACCATCGCAGCGCGCTGAACATTCGTCTGGAGCTCGAGCACACCGAAGCCATCAAGCGCGCCGTGGAGTCCGGCCTGGGGATTGGCTGCATCTCCCGCCTGGCCCTGCGCGATGCCTTCCGCCGCGGCAGCCTCGTCGCGGTGGAAACTCCGGACATGGACCTGGCGCGGCAGTTTTATTTCATCTGGCACAAACAGAAATATCAGACATCGGCCATGCGCGAATTCCTCGAACTGTGCCGAGCCTTCACCGCTGGGGTCCAGCGCAGCGACGAAATCGTGCTGCCGGCCATTGCCTGAGGCGTTAAAGCAGAATAAGGCCCCACACCAACGCAATCATCGTCAGGGCGAGCAACTGGGCAGCGCTGCCCATGTCCTTGGCGTTTTTGGACAACGGATGAAGTTCCAGGGAAATTCGGTCGATGGCCGCCTCCACCGCCGAGTTGAGCAACTCCACGATCAGCGCCAGCAGGCAGACCGCAATCAGCATCGCCTGCTCGACACGGCTGACATCCAGAAAGAACGACAACGGAATCAGAACGACGTTGAGCAGGACCAACTGGCGGAACGCCGCTTCGCCGACAAAGGCTGCACGCAACCCGTCCAAGGAATAGCCAGAGGCGTTGAGGATGCGTTTCAGGCCGGTTTGGCCTTTAAAAGGTGACATAGAGTGGGCAACTGATCGAAAAGGAGTGGAGACGCTAATTCAAACCCGGTCAAAAAAGCGTGAACAAGCGCACTAAGGCTGCGGTGAAATTGACTCAAGTTGTTGCAGCAACAAAGCCGCCTGGGTCCGGGTGCGCACGTTCAGTTTACGAAAAATAGCCGTCACGTGGGCCTTGATGGTGGCCTCCGACACACTCAGCTCATAGGCAATCTGCTTGTTCAGCAAGCCTTCGCAGACCATGGTCAACACCCGGAACTGCTGCGGTGTGAGACTGGCCAGCCCTTCGCTGGCGGCCTTGGCTTCCGCGGATACGCTGACCGCCTCGAACGCCTGGGGTGGCCAGGATACGTCGCCATTGAGCACGGCTTTCACAGCCTGCTGGATATTTTCCAGGGAGCTGGATTTAGGAATGAAACCGCTGGCGCCGAATTCACGGGCCTTGACCATCACCGAGGCCTCTTCCTGGGCCGACACCATCACCACGGGGATCTGCGGGTATTGGCCACGTAACAGCACCAATCCTGAAAAGCCATAGGCACCCGGCATGTTCAAGTCCAGCAGCACCAGGTCCCAGTCGGCCTTTTCAGTCAACCGGGCTTCCAGTTCCGCGATACTGGCCACCTCCGTCAGCCGGACATCCGGGCCCAGGCCCAGGGTCACTGCCTGATGCAACGCGCTGCGAAAGAGCGGGTGGTCATCGGCAATCAGGATTTCGTATGTGGCCATTTTTAAAATGATCCTGTTTTTAATGGCAGGCCCGATACATTCGCGCCTCGCCAAACAACTCAAGACACCGCCATGCAGCGATATCCACAGGGGCACGTTCAACGCCAAACACGGCGTTTCAAACTTCGGCCGCACCCTGGTCGGCGCCAAGCATGCCCAGCGAAGCCGGGGTGGTCAAGCAGCACGGCCGGCCCTGTGTGCAGTATGGGCCACTATTGGGCCAATACTGCTTGCGCGGTACGGATAAAGGGCTGCAATTCGGCGTGGGCCGGGGTCGATATATTGACCTCTTGCTGGCGTTTGGCGCCCAGGTAGTGCTGGCTGAACACGTCGAAATAGGCATCCAGGGCCGACGCGGCGTCACTGTCCCCTGCCAGTTCCAAGCACAACGCCGCTACTTCGGCGGTGCACAGGTGCTCGCTGCGGGTCGAACGGCGCAAGCGGTAGCGCGACAGCTTGTCGGGCAGCAGGCTCAGGATCGGCAAGCGGTCAAAATACGGGCTTTTACGGAAAATCTTACGCGCCTCCGTCCAGGTCGCGTCCAGTAAAATGAACAGCGGACGCTTGCAAGGATCGAGATCAACCGTGTGGGTGACTCGCGATGGCTCGACATATTCACCGGGAAATACCAGGTAGGGCTGCCATTGCGGGTCATTGAGCAGCGCCAGCAGTTGCTCGTCGACTTCAGTGCGCGACCAGATGAACGCATGATTGTCGCGCACCACGTCAGCTATCAGCCAACCGGTGTTGCTTGGCTTGAACACTTCCTTGTTGGTCATGATCAGGCAAACCCCGGAACGGGTCTCGACACTCGGCCGCCAGGCGCACAGGCAATGGCTCTCGATCACCCGGCAGGCGCTGCACCGGGGGGCGCGCCAGCCACGGGCCTGAATCGGCTTGATACCTTCATCGATGCGCTGGTCGCGCAGGCGGGCGACGGCGTTAGGGGCATGGTTCATCGTGGGCAACGCCGACAGACAGGAAAACTCGACACGAACAACACTCGGCAGGGCAAGAAAGGCCGGCAGTCTACCAGAGCGCGCAAGCCTGTACCGTCCGCCCGGGCTCCCCTATAATTTCTCGCCACTGAACGCACAGTCATGTGATCGGTCGAACCACCAGTCACTGAACCAGGAGAGTTTCATGCTGCGCCTTATCGTCCCTACCGTTGCCGTTCTGCTGGCGACGTCCCTCAGCGCTCAGGCTGCTTCGCTGAAAGAACTCGAACTGAACAAGATGCTGCAGAACGTGGCCACGCAAAGCAGCGTCGGCACGCCGCGGGCGATCAGCGAAGATATTCTTGACCAGGGTTACACCGTCGAAGGCACCGAGCTGATCAATCACCTCAGCGTGCAAAGCAGCCATGCCCAGAAAATGCGCGCTGACCCCAAGGCTGTTTATTTCCAGTTGGGTTCCACGGTATGCACCAACCCAGGCTTCCGCAAGCTGATGGCCAAGGGTGCCACCATGCGCTACGAGTTTACCGAGGTTAAAACCAACCGCCCGGTCGCGACTGAACGCTTCCAGGAATCGGACTGCCCGAAACCGGCCAAGACCAAGAAGTAATCAACCCGCGCGCGCGCGTCGCTGCTCATCGTCGGCGCGCAGTTCCGCCACCAGCGCCTGCAAATAACGCGAGCGCCATGCCCGGCCTTCCAGCCGGCGGTAGCATTCCTCCTCAAGACTTACCCGATTGGCCTGAGCCGCTTCCAACAGCATCAGGTGCAACTGACTGTCGAGTTCCAGAGTTACCCTGGTCATCTCTCCCGCCTCCATGCCCGATCCGTTTCAATCCATCGCGTGGCGCCCAGCCCTGAGCGCCGCATCACATTGGCACGCTTGTTATCAGTAAATCAGAGCGGCGCGAACCTGGTCGCCAATCTGACGAGCGGTGGGGTCCTTCAGCGGTTGCCAACGGTCGCTTTTGAGCGCCATGATCAAGGCTGCGAAGATCAGCTAGATTCAGAAGTACCTCTTTTTATCGGGCAGAACGAGGCTGCCCTGCCAGCACCTTGCCGTGTGATTGTTTTTCATCCAAGGGATAAACAGAACCTGTTGGATGGCTTGATCGCTTTGCTGCAGACCGCGTCAAGCCAGGTCGAACACCCAGGCATGGGCCTGGGCCGACAATGACACACGGAGTGTCGTGGCCCTGACGAATCTCTCGTTCGGGCCAGGGTTCTGTTAAGAAGGAGAAGTTGAATGCCTTATAAACCGAATGACCTGCTCAGTCGTCATTTTGAGAACCATGGCCACGACCTCACCCGCAAGGTCGAAGAGCAACTCAACCTGGTATCCCCCAACAGCCCCAACCTCCCCATCTACCGCGACATGATCCTGACCGTGCTGCGCATGGCCCAGGAAGATCACAACCGCTGGAATGCCAAGATCACCCTGCAGGCACTGCGGGAACTGGAACATGCATTCCGCACGCTCGAACAATTCAAGGGGCGACGCAAGGTCACCGTTTTCGGCTCGGCTCGCACGCCCATCGAGCACCCCCTGTATGGCCTGGCTCGAGAGCTGGGGGCGGCCCTGGCCCGTTCGGACATGATGGTCATCACGGGCGCCGGCGGTGGCATCATGGCTGCCGCCCATGAAGGCGCGGGTCGGGACCACAGCCTGGGATTCAACATCACCCTGCCTTTTGAGCAGCACGCAAACCCGACCGTCGAAGGCACACCGAACCTGTTGCCGTTCCACTTTTTCTTTACCCGCAAACTGTTTTTCGTCAAGGAGGCCGACGCGTTGGTGCTCTGTCCAGGCGGCTTTGGCACCCTTGATGAAGCACTGGAAGTCCTGACACTGGTGCAAACGGGTAAGAGCCCGCTGGTACCGGTGGTATTGCTGGACGTTCCTGGGGGCAAGTTCTGGCAAGGCGCCCTGAACTTCATCCGTGAGCAACTGGAGGAAAACCGCTACATCCTACCCACTGACTTGAAACTGATGCGGCTGGTGTACAACGCCGAAGAGGCCGTGGAAGAGATCAACCAGTTTTACCGCAACTTCCACTCCAGTCGCTGGCTCAAGCATCAGTTTGTGGTCCGCATGAATCACAAGCTCAGCGAACAGGCGCTGCAGCAGATGCAAGTGGACTTTGCCGACCTGTGCCTGAACGATTGTTTTCATCAGCACGACTACAGTGGCGAGGAGCACGACGAAGCCCAGTTCAGTCATTTGACGCGACTGGCATTTACCTTCAACGCCCGCGATCACGGCCGTTTAAGGGAACTGGTGGATTACATCAACCTGCCGGAAAACTGGGCCCAGCCCACCCCTGAACCTCGCCCCCTTACATGGGAGCCGATCAAGGTAACCTGAGCCCATAAAAAAACGGCCCGCTATCGAAATAGCGGGCCGTTCTTGTTTAATCATCCATGCCTCGACCGCTGAACAAGCGGCTAATCATCTCCATGGAATAGCCTCGATACGCCAGGAAACGCCCTTGCTTGGCGCGTTCTCGTGCATCGATGGGCAAATGCCCTGAGAACTTGCGACGCCAGGTGTCCGTCAATTGCTCCTGCCAATCGATACCACTTTCGCGCAGGGCCAGTTCTATATCCGGGCGTTGCAAGCCTCGTTGGCCGAGCTCCTCACGAATTCGTAACGGACCATAACCGGAGCGGGCGCGATAAGAGACAAAACTCTCAAGGTAGCGGGCTTCCGATAACAGGCCCTCTTCCGTCAAACGGTCGAGAGCCGCATCGATCAACTCATCGGGAGCACCGCGCTGACGCAGTTTACGCGTCAGCTCGACCCTACCGTGCTCGCGCCTGGCGAGCAGGTCCATCGCGGTTCGTCGCACCGCGACGAGGGTATCGAGTACGACGGTCATCGAATCGATCAGATGTCAGCGTCAGCCAGATCGTCTGCAGTCTCGCGGTTGGCCACTGCCTTGACGTCTGCCACCGGGCTCAGCAGTTTGTCACGCAATTGCTTCTCGAGGGCTGCGGCAACTTCCGGGTTGTCCGCCAGGAACTTGGCCGAGTTGGCCTTGCCCTGTCCGATCTTGGTGCCGTTGTAGGCATACCAGGCGCCGGATTTTTCGACGAAACCGTGCAGCACACCCAGGTCGATCATCTCGCCATTGAGGTAGATGCCCTTGCCGTAGAGAATCTGGAACTCGGCCTGACGGAACGGCGAAGCCACCTTGTTCTTCACAACCTTGACGCGGGTTTCGCTGCCGACAACCTCATCACCTTCTTTCACCGCGCCAGTACGGCGGATGTCCAGACGGACCGAAGCGTAGAACTTCAGCGCGTTACCACCCGTGGTGGTTTCCGGGCTGCCGAACATCACGCCGATCTTCATACGGATCTGGTTGATGAAGATCACCAGGCAGTTGGCGTTCTTGATGTTACCGGTGATCTTGCGCAAGGCCTGGGACATCAGGCGAGCCTGGAGGCCCACGTGCATGTCGCCCATTTCACCTTCGATTTCAGCCTTTGGCACCAGCGCCGCCACAGAGTCGACGATGATCACGTCAACCGCATTGGAACGCACCAGCATGTCGGTGATTTCCAGGGCCTGTTCACCGGTGTCCGGCTGGGAAACCAGCAGGTCATCGACGTTGACGCCCAGTTTGCCGGCGTATTCCGGGTCCAGGGCGTGTTCGGCGTCGACGAAGGCGCAGGTCGCACCAGCTTTTTGAGCCTGGGCGATCACGGACAGGGTCAGTGTGGTTTTACCGGACGACTCAGGACCGTAGATTTCAACGATACGGCCTTTTGGCAGGCCGCCGATGCCCAGCGCAATGTCCAGGCCCAGGGAGCCGGTGGAGATGGAAGGAATAGCCTGACGGTCCTGATCGCCCATACGCATTACGGCACCCTTGCCGAATTGACGTTCGATCTGACCCAAGGCCGCAGCCAAGGCTTTCTTCTTGTTGTCGTCCATTAAAGTCCTCACGTAATCAATAAGGCCTGACGGCCAACACCTGTATAAGTAGCCAGTATTATTCCACAGCGATTACAGATCGCCTACCCCTGATTTGAGATTTCTACAGCGGCATGTTGTAACAGCCCCTCTAGCGCGGCCTTCACCGTTTGTCGGCGGACCTCATCGCGGTTGCCCGAAAAGAATCGCTGCTCACTGGTGACCGTCTCGCCAACGCCCCAGGCGAGCCACACGGTGCCCACCGGCTTGTTCGGCGAACCACCGTCCGGCCCCGCCACGCCGCTGACCGCCACGGCAAAACGCGCCAGGCTCTTGTGCTGGGCACCCCGCACCATGGCCTCGACCACCTCGCGGCTGACCGCCCCCACCGTCTCGAACAACTCGCTCGGCACATTCAACTGCTGAGTCTTCTGGCGATTGGAATAGGTCACATAACCGGCCTCGAACCAGGCCGAACTCCCGGGAATCCGAGTGATTGCCTCGGCAATCCCGCCGCCGGTGCAGGACTCAGCCGTGGTCACATGGGTATTGAGCACCTGCAGGCGCCTGCCCAGTTCAGCAGCCAGTTCGGTAATGTCGTCCATGAAGCTCTCCTGATTCGACGCAATGAGGCCTACCGTACACGAGCAGTCGAAGCTTGCAAGGCTCGCCGGATTACCGACCCAGCGCCCTGATATAGGCCTGACAGGCCTGCAAGGCAATCAATCCGCGATCACCGGCGTCGGTGATGGCGATAATTCGTTGAGCATGCGCCGGGTCAAGTCGGGCACGTGGGGCACCATGATCCACGTCGCTGGCGCGGGTGGTGGCAGGCACTGCACAACCGGCGGCGACATCGTCGGCGTCGAGGAGGACTGACAACCGGACATCGGCAGTAGCAAGGCGATCGCGCAGGCGATCCTGGTCACGTTGGGCATCGCTCAAGGCTCGGTAATGGGTTTGTTCGCTGGCAGAGAGTTGTTGTTCCAGGGCCAGGCGTTTGTCGTGCTCGGCCTGGGCTTGGGCCGAGGCAGCTCTGCTTATGGTGTTCAGATCGGACTGATGCAGGCCGGCCTGCTCCGCCAACTGCTTGCCGTAGCGCCAGTCCTGGACCTTCCACGTTCCGCCGACGACCAGCAGCAGGAGCGTCAGCACGCCGACCACCCAGAGTTTCAGCCCGGCGAGACTCAAGCCAGCACCTGCAGCGCCCGGACATACAGTGCTCGCCGATCTGCGGCGCCATTCTGACCACCGTTGATCCGTCGTGTGATTTTGTCGAAGGCGCCCACGTCCGCCAGGGTGTTCAAACCGCGAGAGGACCAGAACCAGGCAGCGGACATCGCGGCCCATTGCGGTTGCTCCAGCAGCTCAGGTTGATTGATCAGGTCCAGGCCCAGGGACTCTCCGCACTCTGCGTAGTTGGTCCGGCCGGTGATCTGGATCAGCCCCCGCCCACGATACTTGAAGCCATCACCAGGCATGGTATTGCCCAGGTCGTCCCTGCCTTCATACCGGGTCTGGGCCGGAGTCGGGCCCCACAGTTCGCGAACATAGCGAAGTTGACCAGACTCATGGCCAATCTGCGCCATGAAGGCCGCGGTTCTTAATGGCCCGACAATCTGGTAGCACCCCATGGCCGTGCTGAGAATAGACGCAAAAACGCCGGCTTTGGTGCCGGCGTTCGGGAGGATCTGCAGCAATTGCTGCTCTGTGACGGGCATAACTCTTCTCCATGCGCAAAAATCAGCCTGTGCGCCGCAGGTACGCAGGCTGCGTACTAATTCGAAGCCACCGGCCACTTGATATCCATGGGGAAGTCTGGTTGCTGGCTTATCCGATTCAACGCGACTCGATATTGTTTCCACTGTTTCAGGTACGTCTCCTCCTCTGGGGTTTCATCTCCCAGGTCTACGGCATCCTGGAGTGGCGCAATACGCAGCGCAGCTGCAACCAAGAGTTCGTCACGCCGAGCCAGTGCCTTATCTGCAAGATCAGAAACGTTGGGCTTCTGGCTTTCTTCCCACGCGAACTCCACATTTTCCCAAGTGGGTTTGGGCCGCTCATCGTTCCACGAGAGCATTTCGAAGGAATCACGAGTGTTATCGGTCAGACTGCCGAAATACTGCGCAGCCGGAACGAGCCATTCAATTGCCATTGAAACATCCATCAAAACAACCTCCACAAAGTAATATCGCTATAAACCTCGTTACTACCGAGCGAGAGCGCATAGCCCATCCCGGTACCGTTTGAAGTTACAGCAGCGTTCATTTGCAGCTCCACTACCTTAGAAGCACTCAATATGAATGAGCCCATAATATGAGCAAGAGAGTTGGTCAGATTTCCGGTACGTAAGGCACCGTTACCGATACCCTCCAAAACCGCAATCGAGTCTGTAACGTTGTAGAGTCGCAGCCTGGCGTTGTAGATGTCGCCTATCGCTGACTGCCCCATCAGGAAGTATGTGCCCGCCGGAAGCGTCAGTTGATTAGAGGTTAGAGTTGCGCCTGGGATGTTATTGACTACAGCGGTGTTCAGATCACGGGTGCGCCATGCTCCCGTGGTGTAGGTTCCTCCAGCGGTGCCAAGAGGTTTGATATCCCGGAAGTTAGCTAAACGCCTGGCAAAGCTAGTTGCTCCAGTAGCAGCTTGATTCGCCGCCAGCTTTAAGGGGGTGACAGCTGTTGCATCGTCAGTTCCGGTGCTGACCTGGGCCTGGGTGGCGAGCTGGACAATTCCTGAACGGGACTCGGTGGCCGTTCTGGACGCGAGACCCGCTGCAGTTACCGCCCGCTCAGTGTCCGCTCCAGCTTGCGTCTCTGCATTCGTGGCCAACTCGACAAGCCCGCGAACAGATGCAGAGGCTGCGGGTGGTGCGGCAGGGATTGCGGCAGCTATCTTCATGGTTATCGCAGCCAGAAGCTGCGCATTGTTGTCCTCGTTCGGAACCAACCCGCCGGATGTAATCACATTCAGCACTTCCTCTGTGACGGCATTTCCCCATTGAGCAGGAATTAACGACCCAGGCGTGCCTGCTACCAAGTCTTCATCTACAAATTTCCCATCGACCAAACCAACGCTCGGTATACTTTTTGGAAAGTCCACGCTATATCCCTCAGTTGTTGTAATTTATTTGCACGATCGTGTTCGCAGGCGCAGCGCGCCGGATCTGACATTCGAGTGGGTTCCCAGGGTTCAAACCAAACTGCTCGCCCCAGTAACTCACACCGAAGCGCCGGCCCTGTCGCTGGCGTCCGCCGGTGTTCAAGGTCCACATGAACTGAGCGTTCCAAGTACCGAAACGCGCCAGTCCAAAACGAGAACGCCCCATCCGAGGTGTTCGGTGTTCGGTTATGGCGGCCTCTGGGTAACCCTGACTGATCGCTATGTCTATGAAGTAAGACCGGCTCTGCCCGCCGACCTCAACGAGCCTTCGCCGAACCGCCAACCTCCTGTCTTCAAATGCAGGATTAAGCCCCAGACACGGATCAGGCAGGTTCATCACCCTCTCCCAATCCGGCACCAGTTCGCTCACTCCCGCCGGGTCCATTTCGTGGAGCAGGTCGGCGGCGCGGGCGTCGAGGCGGGCCAGTTCCTGGGCGATGCCTTCCAGCACTTCGTCCAGCTCCGGCACACGCTCCGGATCCCACGCCGGACCACTGGGCAGCAGGCTGCGCAGCTGGGCCTGGTACTGTTCGGCGGTTCTTATTCCAGCCATACGCAGCCTCCGAAGGTCAGCAGTTGATTGCTGGCCGCCACTACATCGGCACTCGGCGCAGTGAGTTTGTGGTCGGTTTCGCCAGTAGCACTGCTGATGGCTTCGGCGATGTGGGTCAGCAACAGGGTTTCGCCAAGACCGGCTTCGCGGTTATGCAAGTCGCGCAGCTGGGCTTCGATGGCCGCGCGCACGGCGCTGGTGTCCGGGGTGATGCGCAACCGGTAGGTCACGGGGACCTGGGTCGGCGCCAGCACATGCATCTCGGCGGTCACCGGGCGCAGCGGTTCGATATAGGCGCGGACTTCCTCCAGTTGCTCGGCATTGGGAATCGGCTGCGGGTCGTCGTCACGCATGACGAACAGGCCAACGGTGCCAGGGCCCAAATAGCTGCCGCGACACCAGGCGCGGGTGATACCGGGACATTCCAAGGCCCAGGTTTCATAGTCCTGGGCCGAGCCGCCATGGGGGATGATGCGATAGGAGCGGATCACCCGCGCCCGCAGTGATTCGAGGCTTTCCCGGGCGACACCGCCGGTCAGTCCTGGGGCCAGCACAGTGAAGCTGCTGCCGATGCCGAGAATCGGTTGAACTGGCGTCAACACCAGGCCTGCGTCGGCGTTGCCCAGGCTGCCGGCGTCCAGCGCGGCAATAGTGGTGCTGTTCAGGCCGTTGCTGGTGGTGCGGGCGTTAGTCACTTTGTAGCTGCGACCATCGCTGGATTGCAGCAGCGTGTCGACATCCAGCACCGCGCCAGCGGTGGCGGTGAAGCTGACGCTGCCGCTGGCCACCTGGGCCGCTTTACGCGCCTGGTTCAGGCGCAGGGCGGCGATGCGTTCCAGAGTCGATTCGTCGGCCTTGTCCGGCAGGATCTGCTCGGCGATCCAGTCCAGGTAGCCATACAGGCCATAGGCGGCGCCGCCAAGGGTGCGGGCCAACACTTGGGCATCGGACTGGCGCAGCGAATCGCTGGCCAGGTCGCTTTGGGCGCGCTTGATCAGCACCGGCAGCGAAGGGGTTTCAAACGGCATAGGTCACCTGCCAACTGTTATCGGGGTTGATGTCCAGGCGCTCGCCGTCGGCCAGGGTCAGGACCGTGCGCAGGTTCAGGCGCTGGGCATCGAGGCGTTCACTGATGATCTCGATGGCCCGGCAGTGGCCGTCGTCGATCAGCCATTGCAAGGCTTCACGGGCATAGAACTCGGCGTCGAGTTGGGTCTGGCGGGTCAGCTTGACCCGGCGCAGGAGCCACAGCCGCGAGCCGATGCGGTCGTCGGCGACCGTAGGAAAGGTGTCGCCCCACCAGCCGAAACGTTCGTCGTCATCGACGGCATCGTCGTCAGCGGCGCGACGCCAGCTGAACAGGCTGATCAGCACCGAGCGAGTCAGCGCGGCGTGCAGGTTCTGGCTGATGAACATCACTGGCCTCCCGCCGGCGCGCCGGTCTGCCCGTTGCCGGCCTGAACGCCGACATGCACGTGCTTGATCTGGCTGATACCGGCGGCGATCTGGTCGCCTTGGGAAACGAGTTTGCCGGTGTGGTTGATGACCGGGCTGTCAATGTTCACCGCGTTGCTGGCGCGGATGTTCAGAGTCACGGTGTCGATGTCGATCACGCGGCCACGCTTGAAGTGGATCTTGTCGCCCTCGTCGGTGTAGATCGCCACTTCGCCAGGGGCCAGGGCCTTGAGGCGGAAACGACGGTCGGCGACCACCAGCACCACGGCATGGGAGCGATCACCGCCCAGGAACGTGGCGATGCCCTCGGCGCCGGCCAGTGGATTGCTGGTGAAGCCGTAGGGTTCGAAGTGCTCCATGTCGTCGTTCACTTCGCCGGCGGTGAGGCGCATTTGCAGCGATTGCAACTTGGTGGCCGAATTGGCGAGCACGACAGTGCCGCGCGCCAGGAGGCGGGTCAGTAGGCTCATTGGGTTTCCTTCGGAATCGGCAGAACAGCAATTTGGCGGCTACCCCGGAACAGCGTGGGAGCGAGCTTGCTCGCTCCCACAGGGGTTGTGCAGTGGCCGAGGGGTTGGCGTTGGGCTCAGGTTTTGGGTGGGCGTCGGGTTCGCGTCGAAGGTGTGGGGGGGGGCGACTTGCAGGGTGGTGATGGAGCCTTGGGCGGACAGCGACCAGGTCACTTTGGAGATCAGCATGTCGCCATCAAAACCCAGCACCGGGTCGATCACCCGCACCAGTGTGTTGTGTCGCCACAAGTCGCCATTGGCCTGGCGCCAGCCTTGCACACGGTAGGTGGTGGTCTGGGCCTTGCCGGTGCGGATCGCGTTTTCCCAATCGGCCCGTTGCTGGGCCAGTTCGAAAGTCAGTTGCGCGCTCTCGCTGATCACCGTCACCCGCTTGCGCTTGAAGCTCAAGTCAGTGGAGGTGCCGCAGACTTCGCTCACCGCCGCCCCGCTTTGCTGGTCATTGCCCTTGTGCTGACCGATGACCCGGTATTCGGAAAACACTTGGCTGTAGTCCATCGCTGCGTTGCCGGAAAGAATGTTCTTGCCCAACTCCAACACATCACTGGCCCTCCCGCCGCTGCCGGGTTTGGCCAGTAGCACACGTCCTTGTGCGTCGTCAGTGGAAAACACCCGGAACAACGTCAGCAAACGGTCGATGGATTGAAAGACCGTTTCCCCCGGGACGATGCTGTGCTCACTCAACCGCGCGGTTTCCGGAATTTCGCTGATCACCCCCACGCCATATTGAGAAGCCAGGGCCTGGACAATGCTCAGCACCGTTTGCCCGCGCCATTGGCTCGGGCGATTGATCGCCGCGCAATCCACCAGGTCCTGGGTTTTGGAGCCACCTTCAATGCTGAGGCTGATCTGGCGTCCGTCGTAGCTGACCGGCGCCTTGAACACATAGCCGCTGAGCACTAGGTCGGCACCGATGCGCACCTGGCACTCATCGCCCGGCCGAATCGGCACCGATTGCGTCTGCCCCGGCCATTGCCAGGTGATGTCGAGCTTGAATGTGCGGAACTGGCGCTCCAGGTCCGCACTGATTTCCACGCTTTTCCAGCCGCCGTAATCCAGCCCGCCGACGGTAAGCGAGACAGCGTTGTCGTGCTCATTCATGGCTTACTCCCCCGAGACTTTCAGGTCGTTGGGCGGCAGGAAACCCGGATGGGCTACACCGTTGCGCTGGGTCACTTCAGTCACCCGGGTGGCATCGGCAAACTGCTGATACGCCACCACCAACGCCGGCAAGCTTTGCTTGAACGACAGGTTGATCAGCCTTACGCCCGACGACGCTACCGCCGTCAGGTGCGCGGCCATTTGCTGACGCAGGCTGTTCAGCGCCTGGTAGTGATCCGGATCGGCCTTGAGCGAGGCTTGCCAGATGGCCTCGTTGAGGGCATCGCGCAAGGCCAGGACATCATCGGCCACCGGCACGTCCCGACGCTGGACCGGTTGCACCGCCTGTTGCGCCACCGAGGGTGTAGCGCCCAACTTGACCGCCGGTGCCGCCACCGGCATCGCCGCAATCCATTGCGCGGCCTGCACCAGTAGCGTGTCCTGCACCAGATCGGCCACGGCCTGGGCCGCCGCCGTGGTGTCCTTGCCGGTGGTGAGCTTGGGAGCGTCGGCCTGACGAATCGCTTCCACCTGTTGCGACACGCTGGCAATCACGCCGCGATAGCCGTCACGGGCAAAGTCCTTCAACTCCCGGATGTCACCCAGCAACCCCTTGAACTCGGCGACCACTTCCTTGGGCAGCTCTTTCACCGCCTTGACCAGATCGCTGAGTTGCCGATAGGTCTCGATCAACGGCTTGAGCTCTTGCTCGATCACGCCGTAGACCTCCTTGAGACTATTGCGCAGGTCAGCGATGCCGATCCGCGCGGCCTTGATCAAGGTCATGGCGTCCTCGAAACGCCGCACCGCCGAACCGAGGAAGCTGTCAGCCGAGACCAGCAACAGTTTCTGGCTGTTGATCGCGGCCGAGGGGAATTGCAGTGGTCGGTCGGGGTAGAACTTCAGGGCGAAGGTCACCAGCCCGCCGTCCTGGCGGGTGTGGGTCATGTCGCATTCACCGACCTTGACCTGCAGACGCCCCAGCCACGGATGCACCAGTTCGCCGCTGCCCTGCTCCAACGCCTTGAGCAACTTGTCGCGCTGCTCCAGGCAATCGGGGCCGACAATGAATGCAGTCAGCTCATGAATCTTCGCTTGCTGGCCGAGCCCTTCGAAGAACGGCTGGTCGCGCTGTGGGTACTCGTGCAACTGCCCCTTGTGGCCGACCGGGGTTTTCGCCTGATCGACCCAGAACCCGACGCCACGAAACGACGCCGGCAATAAACGATCACGCCAGCTCATTGGAACCTCCTGTGGACAGTGAGCGATAGCCGATACGCGAGCTCACCGCCAGGGCCGGCTGATTGGTCTGTGGTGGATCGGCGCGCAACCCGGCCGGTGCATTTTCGAAGCGCACGGTCAGGCCGCCTTCGAGCTGCGTGCGATTGTTCGCGGCGCTTTGTTGCACCAGGGCACTGGAGGTTTGCGGCAATGCGCCCGGCGCCAATGCGGTCTTCGCCGGCAGGTTGCCCGGCGTTGGCGCAAGGTTGGAAGACAGGCCCGCAGGCGGTTCACTGGCCCCGCCAAAAAACGCCGGCGCCAGCTCACCCTTGCCTTCGGCGTTGGTCTTTCGCTGCGCCTCGGTCAGCCCTTCGACCTTGCCGGTGAAGGTGGTGATGATTTCGCCGAAGCCACCGTTGAAGAACGCCTTGATCGGCGCGATCACGCCCTGCAGCTCGTCCCACCATTGAGTGAACCACTCACCCACCGGTCCCCACTGTTTGATGAGACCCTCGATGGGCGACCAGTCGAACAAACCGCTGAACACCGCCAGCATGATCGACACCTGATTGCGAATGCCTTCCCAGATCCCGGCGAAGACTTCACCGATCGTGCCCCAGTTGGCCATGATCAGCCCCAGCGGCGTCCAGTCGAACAGGCCTTTCAAGGCGTCCATCACCGGCACGGTCAGGGCTTTGAGCAAGTCCCAGATTGCCGCGAACAGACCGCTCAGTGGCGCCCAGTTGGCGATGATCAAACCCAAGGGTGACCAGGCGAACAATGTTTGCATGAAGCCAATGATGGGGGTTGCCGCCGCCACGATCACGTTCCAGAGTGCGCCAAAAAAGCTGCTGATCGGGCCCCAGTTGCTGATCACCTGCCCCAGCGGGGTGAAGGCAAACATCGTCTTGAAGAACTCGACCATCGGCATAACGATCGGCGCCAGCTTCTGCCAGAGTCCGGCGAAGAACGCCGAAATCGGCGTCCAGTGGGCGATGATCATGCCTGCCGCCAAGGCGATGCCCATGGCAATCAAGCCAATGGGGTTCATCTTCAAGGCCAGGTTGACCACTTCCAAGGCCTGGCTCGCACCGCTGACTGCCGTCTGGATCGCGTTGAACGCCACCACACCTGTCGCCAGCCCCTGCACCAGTTGCGGGTTGTCCTGCAGCACTTGAGCCACACCAGTGACCATCGGCTGCAAGCTGGCCGCTGCCGCGTTGATCGCCGGCCCCAGCGCCGAGCCGAACTGCACCGATACATTGCTGATGGAAGTCTTCAATCCATCCAGGCTCTGTGCCGCCACACGCGGCGCTTCAGGCGCCTCCAAGCTGCTGGCCGCCACGTTCGCCGCGCCCACTTCACCTTTGAACGCCTCTGCTGACTTGAGCCCTTCCACGAACGGCTTGACCAGGCCGCCGTCCGGGAGCAGCGCGGAAATATCCAGGCTGCCCAGGCCCGTGGCATCGAGGTTCTGCTTGAAGCTCGCGACCTTCGCTCGAAGGTTGGCGAGCTTGGGGGACAGCTCGTCGATGCCAGTCAGCAGCAGCGCTTTTTTCTCTACCTTTTGTGTGTCTGCCATCACTGCACCTGCTGCATCGCATTGATCCGTTGCGCGTGCTCCAGGGATTCGCGGAGCACATCCAGTGGCCTGGCCATCATCTGTTCGGGGTCAACCTTCCAGAACCAGGCCAGGTCATAGGCGGCGGCGATCAGGTCGCCGATGGCTGCGACGCCGCACTCATGAAAAAACTCGCGACGGCCCAGCTCAGCGCGTTGAGGTCTGCCAGATCCAACTGGTTGACCGACGACGGTGGGATACCCGCGCAGACTGCGATGTATTTGGCCGCGACATCCATGTCCAGGCTCACCTCCTCGCTCTTGTCGATCTTGTACGGCAGCGCCTTGATCGCCCGGACTTCCTGCACCGTCGGACGGCGCAGGGTCAGTTCGCTCACAGGCTCGCCGTGGGCCTCGATGGCCACGCGCAGTGTCACAACATCGCTCATTGCCAGGTCCCCTTGATGCCTTCGAACTTCAGTTCGATGGCGGCGTCGTCACCTTTGGAAACCGGCTCTTCCACCAGATAGGCGCCGGCCAGCACGTAGACTTTGCCGTTGTTGAATTCGCAGGTGACGGTCATGTCGGTGCCGGCCACCAGTTGCTTGAGCGGGAAGTCAGCGGTGTGCAGCGCCGTCACCTTGAAGGACGGGGCGATGTCGGTTTCCTTGTAGAAACCTGGTACGACGGTTTCGCGTTTGGTGAACATCAGTGGCGCTTCGCAGCCGCCATTAATGGTCAGTTGAGCGCCGTCCACTTTGACGTAGCAGGTGCCCGCAATCAGTTGACCCATGGTGTTTCTCCCTTCAATAAAAAGCCCACGCGAGGTGGGCTGAGTTCATACGATTGACGCAACCTTCAGGCGGCATCGTCGTATTGCAGGCGGAATTGATTGAGCAGCGCGAACACCCGCAAGCCGTTGATGTAATCCGGCGGGAACAGCACGTTGACCCGGCTCGGGTCCTGGCTATCGCGCTCGACGATCAAGTGCTCGGCAAACAGCTCGGCATTTTCCACGTGGCCTTCCAGTTCGAGCTTGGCGTACTGGGCGATCAGCTCACCGCGAATGGTGCTCGGCGTCACGATGGGTTGGCCGGCGCCAAAACGGGTGCCGTCGGAGGCCAGTTTGTGGCGACCGTACTTGCTGGTGATCACGCTTTGCAGACGCCGCACGATGAACGCCGACTGGTGCATGGTTTCGCTGTCCAGGTAGGAGTTGTCAGCCTGGCCAAAGGCGTTTTTCTGATAGGTGGTGATGGAACGCTGGATACGTACATAACCGCCTTCGTAATAAGCCGTGGCGATGCCGTAGTTGAGCAGCGACTGACGCTCGGTCAGGGTGAAACGTTCGCTGGCCGGGGCCGGATCCAGGCCCGGCAGGCTGCCGCTCTGGGTCGGACGGCTGGCGTCGGCAGAGATGAACACCGCAGTGCGGGCGGCCAGTGCGGCGGCCTGGACCCAGAACGGTTGCGGTACGCCCAACTCCAGGGCCTGGATGGTCATGTGCTGGTCGTTGCGCGCCTGACCGGCCGCCACCAGGGTGCCGATGCTACCGCGCTTGGCGCTATAGACATGGCCGAACAACTGCTTGGCCCAGGACCAGCGACCGGTGCTGTCGTCCATGACTGCTTGCCAAGTGTTGAGGCTCGCCAGATCAGACCATGGCATGGCGATGAACTCGAACGGTTCGTCGCCCAGGGCCGCGACGGCGGCGGTCTGGTCCGGCACACCGGCGCCACCGGTCATGGCGGTGACAGCCGTGGTCAGGCCTGCCGGGGTGTCTTCGCCGTTGCTCTTGCCCAGGCGATTGAATTGCAGGCCGATGTCGTTACCACTGTCGCCGGTCCACTTGGCGCTGAGGGTCACCACGCCTTCGGCGGCCACCGCGGTCACCGGCAGGTCGGCGGCGGCGTTGACTTTCAAGGCCAGCGCGGTGGCGGCTTGAGCGGCCGTCGCACCATTGACGATGGCCGCCTGAACGCGCACGCCGCCCACGTACAGGTTGAGCACACCGCTTTGAGTGGCGGCGCCGGTGAGGGTCAGCACGCCTTGTGCGATGGCCCCTGCGGTGTTGTGCAGCGGCAGGCACCAGATCTCACCCAGCGGGTCAGTCTTGCGCCAGGTTTCGTACATCGAGGCGAGCATCGAGCCCTGCCCGCCGATGCTCTTGGCCAGCGCGACGCTGGACACCAGCACCAGTTTGCCGACTTCGGCCGGGGCGACGTTGTCGTTGACCTGGGCGACGATCAACCGGCGCATGGCCGACGACGCGCTATTGGCGGCCGAGTTGTCCATTTCGGCGTAGAACAGCGGAACACGAATGTCCGCGGGAATGTTGCTGAATCCGATCGCCATTATTTGGCTCCCTGTGGTTTTGCCGCTTTCACGGTTTTGGTGGTGATATCGCCATCGGCCAGACGGCGACGCCACCAGGCGTTGTCCGGCACTTCACGGCCTTCGAGGGGCAACAGATCGCCCGCTTCCGGGTCCGGTACGGCACGGCCCGGGGCCGGCAGCACGGTGATGCGTTTGCTCATGGGGTTACGTCTCCAGAGAAGGTCAGTTCCACGCGCCCATCGGGGCCGGGACGTTTCAGGTTAGGGTCCGCCGGGTCGATGGCATCGACCCGCACGGTGGCCCCGGTAAAGGACGACAAGCCGTCCAGCTCACGTTCGTGCCAGCTTTCGGCAGGCTGGCTCGCCAGGTTGCGGCCCAGCTGGAACTCGGCGAAAAAACGCAGCCGGTACAACACACGGCTGCTGTTGATGGAAACCAGCTCTCCACCGTCGTATTCGATGCCGGTGTAATCGCCACCGGGTTTAAACCCCACCAGCGCCCGCCACAGCTCGGCCCGCAGGTCGTGCAACTGATCCAGCGCTGTTGTCGGGTCGGTGGAGTCGAGTATCAGGGTCACTTCGAAGCGGTCGCGGATCGCTTGCCGGGTGGCGTTTTGCGCAGCGTTTGCACTGGCCAGATCGTTGATCGGCACTACGTAGGCGCAGGGGGTTTGCAAGGTGGCGAGGTCAGTGCCCGCGGCCACGCGATTGGCGAGCGCAGGGCATTGCTCACGCAGCTGCGTGAGGATCGGCGTGATCTTCATGGAGGGCTCCAGTGATATGAAAGGCGCAGGCAGTCGGAAAACTGTGGGAGCGAGCTTGCTCGCGATAACGGTCTGACATTCGAAATTGAAGTCGACTGACACACCGCTATCGCGAGCAAGCTCGCTCCCACAGAGTTCGCGGTGTTTGAGGGAGTGGCGTCAGGCCCTGGCATCCAGGCAGGTCGCGTCAATCTCGCAGCGGTAGCTTTTTTCCCGGTCGCCGCTGGCGGTGACTTTGTCGATCGACCAGCGACCGCGCATGAAGTCCGGCCAGGAGGGGTCCAGCAGCACGATGCCTTCAGCGGACAATCCCGGGTTGCCTGGGCAGCCGATCTTCACCTTGAGGGCCTCGCGCATCATCCGCCGTACCTCGCCTTCACCGGCGGCGCGGGCGTCGTCTGCGCTCTGGAAACGTTGGCGCAGGGTCTTGAACGGCGCGAGACCGCTCTCCTCGACGCGCACTTTGCCGCCCGCCGCATCCCACCAACTGGTCTTGCAGCCCTGGTATTTCGCCCGGGCGGTTTCCTCCAGCTTGGCCGAGATAAAGGCGTTATCCCCCGGGCGATTATTGCTGGTCACCGACAGCTTTATCTCTGGCAGCACCTTGCCCGACAACGACTTCGCCTGACCACGCCGAGCCAGCACATACAACTCGTTGACCGGCTTGGCGACGGCGTCGTAACGGTGGGCCAGGCGCGTCAGGAACCCCATGTCGGTCTCGTTGGACTGGTCGATGTGCTCGATTTTTATCAGCGACAGGTCCGGCGCTACCCGAGGAGAAAAACCGTGCCTGGAGGTCAATTGCCGAAACAGCGCACCCAGGGTCGTCGGGCCGTGGCTGGCGGATCGGCGTTGTTTGAACCCGGTCTGGTCCGCCGCACTGAACGGCGCCGCCATGGCCACCAGGACAAGCTGCAAGGGAAACAGGATCGGCGTGCGTCGGGTAATGACGAACTCGCCTTTATCCACCAGCCCCGACTCCAGGTAACCAACCCGCAGACCGATTTTTCCGCCCAGGCTGGGCAACCCTTCAAGCCCGTCCAGACTGATCGTCAACGTCAGTTGATCGGACTCGATCCCCGCCGCATCGACGTGCGTCCACTTGAGCAAGCGCTCGTTGAGCAGTGCAGCGTTCGCACCGTAAATTTCCACCGCAGGCGTGAAACCCAGTGACATGTTGCCTCCTTAATCCCAGGCCGAAACCGGTGTGGGTGCGACAGGTTTGAGATCCACTTCCGGCAGGATCACCCACACCCCTGCCGGCAATACCGGGCCCCACTCGGCCAGCCCCGGATTGAGCAGCCAGAGCGCCTCTTCGGCGGCATCGTCACAACGCTCCAGCTCGCGGTACAGCAACAGATTCACCGAATCACCGGCGATGCTTCGAACCCTACGCATTGGCGAACTCCGTTAATTCAATCACCCAGCCGACCACCATCGCGGTGCCGTCATCAATGATCTCCGTCTGGGTTTCCGACACCTTGTTGATCTGCCACAACCCCCAGTTGCGGCCGATGCCGTCAACCAACGGGACAGGAACGCGTTGCGCCTGCAATGCACGCAATTCATCGAGACGATCCATGGCAGTCGCGTACATCGACTTGCCCGTGATCGTCAGCCCTTGCAGGCCTTGGCCGACCTGGCTGGACTTAGGTTTGCTGGTGAGGATGTCGATGCTCTTCCAGCCACCGTCCGAGGTGCGTACCAGGGAGTGATAGGCGAAGTTTCTGGACAGGCCGAAAATGAAGCTGCCCAGTGCCATTTGTTGACGCATCACGTACCTCCGTCGGTCAGGGCCGCATCACTGCGCATGGCGAGTGTGTTGGGCATGGTCGTTAAGCCGAATTGGCCCGAGAGCTGCTGCACCACCAGGTTGGCCAATTGACTGGCGCTGGCCTGGTCCTGACCGTTGATGTAGATGTTTGCGGTCATGGTGTTCTGTGCCGTGGAGGTCTGGGCATTGGTCAGCGCTTTGGCGGCCTGGTCCGGAGGGGGGAGCTTGTCGGCGGGCGTGGCGAGTTGGTCACCCAGCCAGGAGCCCGACTCTCCACCGATCCAGCTGCCGGCCAGCCCGCCAACGACCGCGCCAAGTGCTCCGCCAATGGCGGTGCCGAGGGGACCGAAAAAAGTACCGACAGTGGCTCCGGCGGTAGCGCCTGCCGACGCCCCTGCCCAGCCGCCGCCAGCGGTTCCGAGGCCAGCGCCGATCATCCGGGCATCGCCGTTCATCGCGCCTTCGACCACCTCGGGGGCGGCACTCAGTGCGAATGCTCCAGGTATAAAGCGGGTAAACGAGCGCAACGAAGCACTCATGCCGCGCAAGACACCGCTGGAGCTCGCCCCTGCTTCAACTGTCGCAACGCTCGCTGTCCCCAACACTCGTTTGGCCACTTGGTTGCTCAGCTCATCCGTGACCGCCTTGAGCAACGCACTCACCAGCGGTTTGATCGCTGCGGCAACCAGCACAATTGCAGCGGTGGCTTTAGGTGAGGACTCAGCCAATTCACTCATGCCATCGGCCAGCGAACCCAACGCCTGAAGCGAGCTATCCGCCACAGGCGCCAAGGCATTGCCCGTGGCCACCGATAGACGATCAGCACGTGCACCCAAGACATTCCACTGGCCTTGCTGGGTATTCGACAGCGCCAACGCGTCCTGCCTGACCGAGCCCTTATCACCCAACTGCGACGTGGCGTATTGGGCCGGGTCTTTCACTTGTCCGAAGGCTTCATTCACATCGGCCAGTTTCTGCGCCATGCGCAGCACCGCTCCATCGCCATTGCTAAATAGCGTGGCGGCAAGGGCCGAGCGTTTTTCGGCCGGCTGCGCGTTCAAGGCCGCGAGCACCGTCATCACCGTGCCAGACGTCGTGTCCTTGTCACGCAAGCCGCTCGCCACCGCGTTCGGTTCCAGGCCCAGTTGCTTCCAGGCCGCTTGCTCGGTGGCAGAGGCCTGATCCCCCTTGCCCAGGGCAGTCGTGAAGTTATCAAGCGCCACGCCGGCTTCAGCCTGTTGTGTGCCGGTATTGAGCAATGCCGCCGTCAACGCTGCCGCTTGCGCAGGAGCCAGGCCCGCCGTCGTCGCAGCCGCACCGTCACGCTGCAAGACGGCGCCTATGTCTCCCGGTTTCGCTCCACCGGGGATCTTGCTCAACTGGTTGATGGCATCCGCCAGGTCAAAGGCTTGAGCGCCGCTGAGCTTCATGGAGGTGCGCCAGCCGACCATCATCTCGGCGACTTCCATGGCCGGTTTTCTGAACGCCGATGCAGTGACGCCAACATCACTGGCAAAGCGCAACAGTTCGAACTGTCGGTCCGATGCATTGGGGAGATCGCGACCGATGCCAGCACTGGCTGCCAAGCTTTCGATTCTCACCAGATCAACCGCTTTGGTCCCCCCGGCCGCCACCAGCGGAGCGCTGGCGATGCGCTGGGTGGGCTCCGCCATCTCTGCGATTTGACGAGGGGAAAATTGACCCGCCTGCTTCAAATCGGCCATGGCCGAGTCCATCGCTATCGCCGGTTTAAGCAGCTCCGGCGGTTCGATACCGCCACCTGATTTACCCTTTGGCTCATTGGCCGACTCAGCCTTGGCAGCGGTTCCCATTGCTCGTTGCGCCGAAAACTTCAAGGTCAATGATTCGATAGCCGTCGTCAGCAGACCGAGCTTGAGCCCAAGTTTTTCCAGCGCCAGATCGAGGCCAGACAGCTGATCCCTGGCGGACGTGCCCGTGCCTTGTGCTGACACACCACTCGTGAGGCTGGTATTACCGAACGCCAGCCCACTCTCATTGAAGGCTGCGTATTTGAGCGAATATCTATCGTCCGCCATCCCGCTCTACTCCTGTTTCACGCCAAGGCGAGTGATCGCGATGTCGTAACGGCGCAAGGCCTTGCCGGCGTCCCACTCCAGAATCTCCGCCTCACTTACCGGGTAAATGAGCGGCACCACATCGAGGATTACTTCGATGTCGCGCTCCGAAAGTAGTCCGCCGGTTTGTTTAAAAAATCGTCGATGCGCACCTGAAGTTGCGTCCAGTCGGGCACGCTCAGCAGGCCGAGATCGGGAATCATCAGGCCGGTGCAATGGGCGGTGATGAACTCGGCGCGTTCCTTGGCCGTCTTCAGTTTCTTCATCGCCTTGGTCGCGCGCAGCACCGGCATTTCCAATGTCAGCGACGTCAGGCTGCGACCCGCCACGCTCAGCGGTTGCAGCAGTTGCACCTGGTCGGGGTCGGCCTGTGGGTCATCCAAAAAGTACGACGCCGGGCGCGTGGACATGTCGTGCACGTACTGGGCAATGCTGACGTAGTCCGGGCGTTTGAGCTGATCCAGCTCCTTGGTCGACAGGCCGGTGGCCAGTTTGGCCAGTTCAAAAAACTGCTCGTCTTCATCATCGCCGGCACGGGCCAGGGCGTCTTTCTGCGCGGCGTAGAACAAGGGTTTGAGTGGGAGCTGCTCGATCTGCGACTCGTCGTCAGCGGTGATCGGCGACAGCAGGACGTGAACAGGAGGCGTCCAGGACATGAAGTGAATTCCTTGGTGGATCATGGAGGGCGAGCCCCTTGTGGGAGCGGGCTTGCTCGCGAAAGCGGTGGGTCAGGCAACTTCGATGTTGAAGCTGATGGCCTCTTCGCGAGCAAGCCCGCTCCCACAGGAGGTCTGCGTTCAGCTGGCAGGCCTTGGTTTAAGGCAACAACACCGCACGACGCGCATCACCGAGGATGTCGACACCGTTGAGCACGAACTTCTGGGTGCGCACATCGATGTCGATCACCGGAACGCCGTTTTCCAGGCGGTTGTAGGTGCGGCAGGACAGCTCAAGGTTGGTCTTGGGCTTCTCGGTCATTTTCAGCGGGGTTTCCTCGAGGGATTTCAACTTGCCGCCGACCGTGTGGTAGGTGAACCAAGTGTTGCCATCCTGATCCTGGCCGGCTTCACGCACGTTCAGCAGAATGTCGTCGCCCACGCTCACGCCCAGTGCCAGCATGATTTCCGGGCCGAGACCTTGCAGCGTCAGCTTGGCCGTCAGCACCTTGCCGCCCTTGGCCATTTCCTCGCCAATGAAACGGCCGCCACGCATCTCTTCCATCTCGAATTCGATCTTCGGCGGGGTGAAATCTTCCACCGTCGCCGACAACGGCAGGCCTTGCAGGGTGGCCGCGATGGCCTGTCTTACGCGGTTGGTAAACATTAGAGAACGTCCTCCAGGAACTGCTCGATGATTTCATCGCGGGCATTGAGTTGATAAATCATGTGTTCGTTCGGCGCATAGCGGCCGTAGTCGATGACCACGTACCAGGTGCCGTTCTTGTACTTCTCGACGCTGTTCAATTCCGGGTGCAGGTACACGCTGCCACCGGGGATGGTTTCGTCGGCGACCAGGGTTTGCAGCCAGTCGTTGATGCGCTTGACCTCCTGGTCCATGAACGACTTGGTCAGGTTCTTGGCCATGGCCTTCTGGCCGGCTTTCACCAGCTTGCGGCTGATGGCATCTTCCAGGCCGACGTAGCTGATGAACTTGCCGGTGATGGAGCGGTTGCCCAGCAGCGAGAAGCCGCCGAGGATGGTTCGGGCGTAGTAGCTGACGCCGTAGCGGTTGAGCAGATCGCCTTCGGTGGACGTGTCGAGGATGTTGTATTCGACAGTGCGCGAGACATCTTCGGCGTAGGTGACCTGGTTGCCCGGGCTCTCCCATTGCTTGACCTTGGCCAGCGCGGCGATGGCCAGACTGGAAGGCGCCAGGAAGACGTTTTTCTTCGCTGCCTTGGAGTACACCGCCGGCATGTTGTGCACCACCAGGCAACGGTCGAAACCGAGGTCGGCGCCGCCCAGTTCCTGGCTGTAGCTCACTTGATCAGCGACCGAGGCGTCCTTGCCGTCGAGCACCACACGCGCCTTGATACGCTTGCCGAACGAGGCGAACTCACTGGCCACCGCCTTGGTGCCGGTGAAGCCCGGTGCGCCGATGATGGTCAGGTCTTCCGCGACTCCACTCAACGCCGCCAGGCCGAGCTTGCGACCGGTCTGCGCCTCGATGCCGCCGATCACATTGTTCTGCGTGTCGGCCAGTGTCGCGCCTTCCTCGACGATAACCACGTAGACCGGCACCTTGACCACTTTGAGGATCTGGTAGACCGCCTGGAACAGCGTCCCCGCCTCGGCACCGGTCGGGTCCAGCTGGGCCTGGGTGGTGAAGCTGTTGATGCGGAACGGGGTGTTTTTCGGAATCAGCAGGTTGGCATTCGGCGCGGTGCCGACCAGCCCGATGACGTTATCACCCAGACCACCCATGGCCTCGGGAGATTCAGTGGCATTGACGGTAATGCCGTTATGCTCGAAGTTCAAAACCTCAGCCATGGTTATTCAGCCTTCTTGGCAGCGGCCTTTTTGGCCGGTTGAGTTGGGGTGGCTTGCATGTCGACAGCCTGTTTGTGTACCGCCAGGACGCTGGTCAGCTCCAGGCGACCGGCACTGCGCAAGGCATTGGCCTCGACATCCAGCAGTTCGAGTTCCTGGCCGGTGCTCGACCAGTGGCCGCCGCCGGTAGGGAATGGCAACAGCACGGTGTATTGCTTACGAATGGGCATCTACGGGTTCTCCAGACGCGAAAAACACAAAAGCCCCATCACGGGGCTTATTGCGGGCGAAAAAAAACCGCTGTCGCGGTTGGGGTTACTTGACGAAGGTCGGTAGCACGTGCCAGACCAGGTTCGATGGATCCTCGATCTGCTCGGGGATATCCCGCAGGGCTTGGCGGTAGGCCTTAACCTCAGCGCGCTGTGCGTCTGTCGCTGGGTAGTCCGGCAGTTGAGTGAAATCCGTGTCCCGCAGAAGCTGGTTGCGACGGTTGCGAATGGCAGCCCATTCGATTTCACGCGACGGTACGGCGAGTGGAATTTCAAGCGTATCAGCGTTGGATATATCAGACATGTTCGTTCCTTAACTGAAGACAACGGTTTCGGCCAAGGACAATTTGGTGCTCAAGTCGCCCAGATTGAACAATCGACCATTGCCCACCCGCATCGTGTCGATGCGCACGGTGGTGTAGTAAATATTGGGAACCAGAATCCGCATGACAATATTGCCGTTTGCATCGACATAGACAGTGGGGGTCATATTCCCGAAGGTCGAGACATTTTGCAGGACCCGCGTAGGCTGATAGCAATACCCCACCAACGTCTCGTCGATTATCTTTGCCGTGCCGTAGCTGTACCCCTTTATGTTGAACCAGAACATCTCCGAATTGACATTGATGTTAAGAGGCACTTTGAAATGCATGTACACGTTTGCGCTGGCGCCCAGGTTGGTGGAGACAAAATCACCCTGTGCCGTGGCGCCATAGACGCCGCCAGTCCCGTAAACATGTCCTTGCAGTACGTTGCGGCGGATTGTGCCAAGAGCGTTCGGATCCCCTTCCACATCCTTCAGGCTTCGCCACTCATTGAACTGGGTCAACGCCGTGGCCATGGTCGTATTGATACTGCCGATCTTTCCATTGACCACTGTGGTCAAGTTATTAGCCGCTGTCACCAGCGACGCGATAGTGGTTTCCAGACTCACGTTTCAAGTTCCTTGTGCTATTGATTTATTTGGCTTCAAGCGTCATCACCCGAAACATCAGGCCGACATGTCGCGCCATATTGTCGATATTGGCAGTCGCCAGGGTGGCGATTTCCTCGCTCAACAGGATGTTCAAATCGTCAGACCCAACCACCACCGTGACGCTTTGCGCTGGCAGCGGTGAGATATCCAGCGTGAACTTTTGCAACACGCGCGCTGCAGCGGCTTTGTAAGTCAGCAACTTTCCAGCCACTGAGTACACCGCTAGCAGCGTGCCGGTGGAGAGATAAAAACCGAATTCACCGATCTCGTATTCATCAGGCCCGTCGAACAGGGCAGCCATTCTCAGTTGCCCTGGATCGAGGTCTTCGTAATCCACGATCGCCACACGCTGCCGCTCATCGCGAAGCGCCGTTTCCGATCCATTGGGATCGTAGCGAGCGGTGCCAGCACCGATGTGAGTGATCTCACCTTTCAAGCCTTGGTTCTTTGCCTGCAACACTTCTGCCAGGCCGGCGGAAGTGAAGCGAACCAAGCGCGTAATGTCTTCTGTCATGGCTGCGCCTTGAGGTCGTAATCGTTAATGGTGTAGCGCTGGGAAATCCCAATGCCAATAAGCCGCGTACCGAGTTCAAGTACCGGCAGTGCCCCGCACAAAAACAGCTCACCGTCGATCAGCGGCCCGTGCAAAACTGCCGCCGCTGCCAAGCCACCGCGCGTTTGATGCACGAGGGTGATGGTGGCTTGATCGCGCTCGCTCTTGGCTGCATTGATTCGCTTTATCAGGCGATTGTGATCACCACTGGCCCAACCTTGGCCGATGATGGCTTGCACATCAAAGGTGTAGGGATGGGCATGGGGTTGCTGTTCATACCAGGAGGTGACGTGGGGCGTGAATCCCAGAGACTCGACAGCGTGGTTCAACGCCTGGCGAGTGCCGGCCTGACGCTGGATCTGCCAGGACAGTGAAACCGTCAGACGTTTTTCCAGATCGCTGGCTCCCGCATCCCACTCGCTGACGCCGCGGTCCGCCGCCAGATATGGCAAGAAGGCGGACGGGGTCTGGCTCGCGTTCATCAACTCGGGAAACGGCGGGTCAATGCGATCGAGCAACCGACCAAAACCCAGATCAAGCGCCCTTTCCAGCGCCGAACTGTTGGCCGGCAGCAGGCTTTGGCGAAGTGTGTCGTCACTCATAACGTATCCACCTCGACCTCGACACCCGTGCAGTACGGGGCTTGGAAAGCCGTCGTCACAATCGGCGCCAGCGGTTCGAGAATCTGCAGTTGAACTGCGCCCGCGCTGTGCAACGTGTAGTCGATCCAGCTCGGGTCCACCCGACCTTCCAGGCGGTGACAGGCCTCGGCGTACGCCTGTAATTGCTGCTCTGCGGCAACTTGGGTCAAACCCGAATCCGGACCGGCATTGATCTTCGCCACGACACGGATTTTGTAGGGTTTGATTTGCGCGGCCTGAACGATGACCAGGTCGGTTTCCGGTCGCACATCCGGCCGGGCGAAATGCTGGCGAACGCCCTCGAGCAGCGCCTCGGACGGTGTGCCATTGCCCTCTCGGGACAGCACCGTGACCGTGACTTCGCCCGGGGCGGTGCGGCGTCCGTTGCCGTCCTTGATCTGCGCCGCGTATCCATCCGGGTCGAAGGTATAGGTGACCGTCACCACGCCCGCTGCCGCGTTTTCCACCTTCACGGCAGGCCGTTCGCCCAGGGTGAAGATCTCCCGCCGATACTGCATGCGCGAGCCAGCCGCCGGGGCATGCGGCGCCAGGTAGTAGCGCAAGCGGGCATCATCATCGCTCTCGTAGACCGGCAGGATGGGCGGGAAAGCCGCCGGATCGCCCGGGTCGAGCAGTTGACGCTCAAGGCCCATGTCCGCGAGACGGGCATCGAGGTTGGTGCCGGTGGCCCACCACGCCAGCATCTGCTTGATGCGAGCGTTGTATTTGCGTTCGTGGGTTTGCAGCCGGACACAGAACGCCTCAAGGGCCAGGGTCAGCAATTCGCTTTCGTTTTCCAGGCTGTCCACCAGCTTGGCCGCGCTCTCGGGAGAGCGTGCGCCGACGTACTCGACCACGAAGGTCTTGAATTCGGCGAGCAGATCCTCGAACGCTTCGACGGTGACGATGGCCGGTTCGGCCAACTGGTTCTGGCCGGGTATCAACATGCTCATGTCACCACCTCGAAAGTCTGTTTGCGGTTTTTCCAGGTGCCGGCGAAGCGCAACAACAAGCCGGCGCCGTGTCGGCTGGCGACAATGACCTGCGGCTCGAAATCAGCGATGCCGTTTTCCTGGTTGTAGAACGCTTGGGCCGCATGGCTCTGGGCGAGAATCAGCAAGTCATCGCCGAGGTTCTGCCCAAGCAATTGCGTGAGTGCGCAGCCATACAGCGGGCGCTTCTGGCGAGTGCCCAACGGCGTGGTCAACGCCCGAGTGGCGCGCTGGACAAATTGCAGCCAGTCGTCGACCGTGGCGCCGGAATTTCGATCGATTCCAATCATGGGGAAATCTCTTATGCGGTACTGATGACGCGTCCCTGATGATCCACCACCGGGCCGCTCAGGTGCACACCGGAGGCGTCGAGCCGAATGCCGACGGCGCCGACCTGCAATTCAATGGCCTCGGGCGTCATCGCCAATCTCGACGGGCCAATGCTCAACTCAAGGGATTCACGGGAACCGGTGAATGCCGCCGGCCCGTTTTGCCAGTGCAGGACATGGCTGGCGTGGTCGTAGCCGTTCTCCGTGCCGTCCTGATACAGGCGACGGGTCAGCGATGCCTGGGTCGAAACGGGCGGGAACTGCCCACCGTTGAGGCCGAACAACGCCACCGACTGCCCACCGCCCTCACCGCCGCCATGGTTCAGCAGCAGGCACTGCTCACCGACGGAGGGAATCCGCGACTCGCTCTGGGCGCCGGCGCTCGGGTTGAAAAAACGGATCGCCGGGGTGAGCAGCCCGCCATGACTGACCTTGCAGGTGTTGCTGGCCGCATCGACTTCCTGGCAGACGCCGATGCGACAGAAGCTCTCCGCACGTCGATGCAAGTCTTCCAGCTCGGTTTCCATCTCGGCCAGACGCTCGATGATCGGCCCCAGATGCATCCGTAACAGCGCATCGAACATGGGTCAGGCCTCGAGTGTGGTGTATTGATCCGGGTCGTCGATGTTCGAGACTTCCCAGGTACGGGCAAATTTCGGGATGCCCAGCGGGTCCTCCAGCAGCATCGGGCCGAGATAGAGTGTTTGGGTAAATGAAAGGGTCCAGGCGGTGTACGCCCGAGCTTCGTGGGTGAACGCGGATGCGATACCATCGATCTCCGTGGGCAGATCGCATTGATCACCCGACAGCCCCCAGCGGTTATCCACGACCAGGTGTTTCAGCTCACCGGCCAGATCGCACGCCTCCCATCCCGCAACGGCCATGACCACTTGCAGGGAAACCGTCAGGACATGGGCGATACGCCCATCGTTGGCGCGGTTGCCTGATGCATCACGTTCAATGGCAATCAGCACCCAGGGCTGGTCGTCGGTGCCATCGAAATCCTGAGGGCTGCCGATTTTCAAAGTGGGGTAAGTGGCGCGCAGCGTCTGGGCAATGGCGGCGAACAGCTGCGACGGTTTTTCGATAAGGACGGGCATTGATCGCCTCCTTGTGTATGGATCAACGATGTCGATTCATGGCTGGTCGGGAGGAACGTCCCGCGGTGGCACTTCGCAAACGCCAATCCGCTTGGCGACCCAGCGCTCGTAAAGACCGATAGCCACATCGGCACCGGCCATGGCGGTCAGGCAACCCAGGGCGCAAGCACTCCAGATCGACATGCCGAGGGCATACAACAACATGGTTGCCGAAACCCCGCAGACCACGCAGGCACCGGAGCGCAGGGCCAGGCGCCGCAGCAGCGACCAGCCACGGGCGCCCTCCTTGTCAGCACGCCACATCTCGCCGGACACCCCACCCACCAGGGCGAGCACGATGACCAGCCAGATCGGCATGTCCAGCAACGCTTGTTGCTCGTTTGTCATGTCACGCCTCCTGGGGGGTGATGGATGAATGCTTGGAGTCGACGGGTCTTCGCAGGACAATCGTTGGTTTACAGTGGCTCAACGCTGACGTTGTCGATGAAGGCGAAGTGGGCGTAAGGGTTCTGCTCATTGGAGAACGCCAAAGTCGTTTGGGCCGAAGTGGCCGTGAAGTCATACGTGATGGTGCTCCACTCCACGGCGGTACCTTTGGCCGACGGCGTGTTGAAGGTGACACTTTGCCCCGCCACCTTGACCTGGATGGTGCCGTCGCCGGAGCGGCTGGCGTAGCGCGAATTACCCGCGCTGAAGGTCAATCGATACTTGGCGCCGACTGCGGTGGCGAAGTTCTGCTGGATACCACCGCCGTTGCCGTAGACATAATTGGCCAGGTCGACAATCACAACGCCATCCGCAGCCACGGAACCCCCGATCGAAGCGGGCATATTGAAGTACTCGGCGCCGGACAGAAACGTCGTCCAACCGGTGATGAAATTGGCTTTCGCCGGGGTATCGAGGATGCAACTGCCACTGCAGCCTGGCTGTTCGAAACTACCGTTGACCAGAAGGTTGGCGGCGCTCGCGTTGCTCCCAACACCGAGCAGCGCAATGGATAGCAACAGCGGGGCAACGTATTTCTTGAAACGACTCATGATTCACCTCTTGAGTTATTGATTGATCGCGCGGTTGATCAACAGCGCTCATCTCGCTCTCTGGCGATCACTCGAGGCTCAAGGGCCTTCACATGATTCAACGTCCCGCATCGGGAACATTTGATCTGGAGTTCGGTGTTCTCGCCCATGCGGGCCAGAAGCCTTTTGCAGCTACCGCATCTGAAATCCTTCAGCATTGAAAGCCCTCCCATTGGCGGCGGTTTGAAGTGCCTCATGGCACAGGCATTCCAAAAAGCCCGGTTGCCCAGGCTTTTCAGTAATACGTCTGATCTTTTGACGTGCCTTTAATGGAACTGGGTTGGCGTCACTTTGGAGCAGCGCAGGTCGCGCCTTTGTAAGTCATGGTGTAGGTGTAGTGCCTGTCCCACGACAGCGGCAGCGCGCTGGGTGCCGACCATTCCGCGTAGTTACCCGACATTGAGCCAGCAACCACCAATTTACCCATGGCAATGGTGGCGAGATTATTGGCACTCCCTGCGCCTGGCATTGGCACACTCCCATTCCATTGGAGATCGTCCCCGTTCTGGAACCATGCGCCCTTCCAGCCAGCCTGCGAGCTTGAATACCAGGTATTGTCCGCTTTGAAACAGATCGTCTGGTTGGCATAAAAACTACCGCCCGGAACATGGTAGGACGCAAATTGCCACGAACCGACAGGGGACGTTTCAGCCAGCGCATGGGCGACCTGGGCCGCCAGGACGGCTGCGATCAGAACACTGAATAGTTTTTTCATTGATCTACTTCCTTCAGGTAATGGTTTTTGGGGCGTTGATACAGAGGCATTCCAAAAAGCCCGGTTGCCCAGGCTTTTCAGTAATGCGCTTGATCTTTCGGCGCGACTGGCGCGGTACGGATCCATTCAAATTGTTCCTCCGGCCGCGGTCCCTGCCCGCCGGATAACTGCTTCTGGTGCTTTACGCTGCACACCCGGGTCAGTTGCCAACCCTCTGAACCGTTAAGGCCGGTTCATCGCTGCCTGTTGGTGGAACTAAAGAGCTTTGTTGCCAGCCGCTTTGTCGAGCGGCTTGGACACAGAATATGCATGGATGCATACACAGTCAATGCGTAAATGCATTTATTTATGCATAACGGATGCACTGACGCATCGACAGCCAGTGAACACAGGGGGCAGAGGATTTTCAGAGGCGAAAAAAAACCCGCACGGCGGCGGGTTTTATCTGACAGCGGAGGGGTTAGCGGGCGTACATGCCCCACCAGAAGACGTGGCCGAGGATGACGATTTGCTCATCCTGCATTTCCTGGAAGGTGTAGTCCTCATCCGGATGCTCGTCGCGATTGAAACTGCGCAGGCGGATGCCAGTGGGCAGGCGGTAAAGCTGCTTCACCCGCAGTTGGCCGTTGTGGTTGATGGCATAGAGGTCGCCGTCGACGATGTCGCCGATCCCGCACTTGCCCGCGTTCACCCCGACCGTGGCCCCGTCGCGCAGCACTGGCAACATGCTGTTGCCGCGCACCGTCACACATTTGGCCTGATCGAACTGCACGCCGTTATGGCGCAGGCTACGCTTGCCGAAGCGCAGGCTAGAACGCTCGCTTTCCTCGATGACGAATCTTCCTGATCCAGCAGCCAATTCAACCTCACGCAGAAAAGGGACCGACACCTCGTCTTCCTCGACGGGGGTATCGTCATCCCACAGGCTTATGTCCTTGAGTTCGGAATGCGGCTCGTCACGACGAGCATTACCGGCAGGCACAACGTCCGCGCGCCCGCGCAACTGGTCGGTACTCACCGCGAAGTATTCGGCGATCTTCGAGATGTGTTTATCCGAAGGATCGACAATCTTGCCGCTGAGGATCCGCGAGAGGGTGGACTGAGGCACGCCGGTACGACGGTGAAGCTCCGTGGGGGAGATCCCGTGCTGATCGAGCAATGCTCTTAATACGGTAGAAACGTTGCGTTTTTGCATAACGCGCATGATGCTTGTTCTTTTTGCAGAAGACAAATGCTGTTTTGCATAAGCGTGCATATCGACGACGAACTGCTTCCCTCCAACATCAACGCAAGCTGAACCACCGCTATCGCGAGCAAGCTCGCTCCCACAGGGGATTCGGGGTGCATGCGATGTCTGTGAACACCTCGGTAAAACTGTGGGAGCGGGCTTGCTCGCGAAGACGGCGGCACATTCAACGCCGATGCACGCTGTCCTCAGCACTCTCGCTGGCTACGTAGGGCGGCCAACTTGTGTGAGCGCTTCGCGCTCAAGCGGGAGCAAGCTCCCTCGCCACGGATTCAATTCAACGCTCAAATGAACGGTGTTGCGACCAAGCGTCATGTCTTCCGACACTTGGGAAATTCCCCCTACAACCTCGTGGGAAACGGCCCAACCCTGCATCCTTCAAATGTGCGACACGAGGCTACGTCGCCTTGCGCCTCTGCCTACAACTACGCCAGAATCCGCCGGCTTGTCCACCTTGGATCCCATCGGTACTTTTGATCCTGTCACTGCCCATCAGTGATCGGGTTTAGTCGCTCGGTATTCCAAGGTGCTCATTGCTCCATTCAGTCAGGTATCCCCATTCCTGCACTTGATGGTGGCTGTGCGCAGGGCGCCCTCGGGCGCGCCGGTTCCTTGGATCCCCGGTCGACTAACCTGCGTACAGCTGCCACCCCCTCGTTTAGTCGCGAGTGAGTGGTGGCTCAACTTCAAGGATCCATAGAATGCCGAAGAACACACCGAATCCCCCAGACGATCACACCTCCCGCCCCCAGTCGGCCAAAGCCAAAAAACTCGACGACGCGGCCACTCGTGCCCTGGACTATTACCTCAAACCCAAAGCCGACAAAGAAACTGGCTACACACCCGACACCCTTTTCGTCATCGCCCCTAACATCGACGCCGAATGCCTGCTCGCCAACCTCAGCGAAACCCTGGCCTCGGCCAACGCCATGGTCAGTGATCTGGCGTTCGATATGGAGGGCTCGCGACGGCATATCGCGCTAGGGGTCCAGCAGATGATTGAGCTGGGGCAGTTGCTGGCGAATCGGGCGTTGGATGTAGTTGAGCCGAGGTAGGCATTCATGATGTGGGCCGAGGTAAAACAGGCCCGACTTAAACAGAAACAAAAAACGACCATGTGTGTAGCCATACTGTTCACTTGAGCAAAACGATGAACCTGTGGCGAGAAAGCTTGCTCTCGCGGGGCTGCGCAGCAGCCCTTTTTTATGAGCGCTTCGCACTCAAGCGGAAGTAAGCCCCCTCGCTACGGCTTTACCGACTTCCATAAATGGGCAGCACTAGGCATAACGTGGTCTGGCATAGCTCGGTTCAAACAATAGGTATCGTCGAAAAGGAGTTGGATTGATGACGGAGGACGCCGATACACGCAACCAGGTAATGACCTCAGCAGACCAAGCCGTTTGTGAAGACGCATTGCGCTTCGCTAGATCCAATAAAAAAGCAATCGCAAAGCGACTCACAGATAAGGTGCTTTATCCGCCAGAAGAGGCGCCGGTATCAGTTTTCATGGCGGGCTCTCCAGGCGCGGGTAAAACCGAGGCATCAATAGCTTTGGTGAATCTATTTACAGATACCGCCATCCTACGCATAGACGCTGATGAACTGCGAAGCGAATTTCCTACTTACGCGGGGGCAAATTCCTGGCTTTTTCAGGGCGGTGTATCGATTCTGGTCGATAAAATGTTGGATTTTGCGTTGGATCAACAGCAGTCCTTCATCCTTGATGGAACGTTTTCTAACATAGACGTAGCAAGACGGAACGTAGACCGCTCCTTGAAAAAAGGGCGATTCGTACAGATTTTGTATGTATATCAATCGCCTGTGCTTGCTTGGGAATTCGTCAACGCTCGCGAGGCGGCCGAGGGTAGGAGGATCCGCAAAGAACATTTCATCAAGCAATACTTCGCCGCACGTGACGTAGTGAACGCCCTTAAGCTAGAGTATCGAGGTGACGTCCATGTGGATCTATTGCTCAAGCATATCGATAATTCGGGACGACTTTACAAAGCTGGTGTCGATAAAATTGACTACCATATCCCTGAGCAACACACGCGGGCCGACCTAGAAGCCACGCTCGAGCCATCATCAGGAGGGCACCTATGATTTCGATCAAGCTAGGCTTGTCCAAAGGAGCCAAAAGCACCTTTGCCGATTTTATCCGTAATGCAAAGTCGGACCAAAAGAAGCGTGTTTATGGCGAGGTTTTGACAGAGGCTACCAAGCAGCAGAACTTGGTGATGATGCAGGCCGAGGCTAAACGAGCCTGACATCAAGATTTAAGGAAAGCCCGACCACGTGTCGGGCTTTTTTGTTGCCTGGCTCATGCCTCGTAAAAGATTGTTCACCACATGCCGAAAGGAAAAGACCTGGGGCCAGAAATCCAGTCTGATCAAAAACAATCGAAGACACTCATCCCTGGGTCCCCCTCGACCGCCCATGTTAACCTTGCGCCCATCGCGGAAAAGCCGGGCCAATGCCCCTCCTTTTGCCCCACACCTTTCAACGAGCTTCCCTGACACCCATGAATACAGCCGTGAACGACCTCTCCAGCCACACGCCGATGATGCAGCAATACTGGCGCCTGAAGAACCAGCACCCCGATCAGCTGATGTTCTACCGCATGGGCGACTTCTACGAGATCTTCTACGAGGATGCGAAGAAGGCCGCCAAGTTGTTGGACATTACCCTGACGGCGCGTGGGCAATCGGCGGGCATGGCGATTCCGATGTGTGGGATTCCTTACCACGCGGCGGAAGGTTATCTGGCGAAACTGGTCAAGCTTGGCGAATCGGTGGTGATTTGCGAGCAGGTCGGCGACCCGGCCACCAGTAAAGGGCCAGTGGAACGCCAAGTCGTACGGATCATTACGCCGGGCACGGTCAGTGATGAAGCCCTGCTGGATGAACGCCGGGACAACCTGATCGCCGCAGTCCTGGGCGATGAGCGCCTGTTCGGCCTGGCCGTGCTGGACATCACCAGCGGCAACTTCTCGGTGCTGGAAATCAAGGGCTGGGAAAACCTGCTGGCAGAGCTGGAGCGGGTCAATCCGGTGGAACTGTTGATCCCGGATGACTGGCCCAAAGACCTGCCGGCAGAAAAACGCCGTGGCGTGCGACGTCGGGCGCCGTGGGATTTTGAGCGCGACTCGGCGCTGAAAAGTCTCTGCCAGCAGTTTTCCACCCAAGACCTCAAGGGCTTCGGCTGCGAAAACCTGACCCTGGCCATCGGTGCCGCCGGCTGCCTCTTGGCCTACGCCAAGGAAACCCAGCGCACCGCCCTGCCCCACTTGCGCAGTCTGCGTCACGAGCGCCTGGATGACACGGTGGTGCTGGACGGCGCGAGCCGCCGCAACCTGGAGCTGGACACCAACCTGGCCGGCGGCCGCGACAATACCCTGCAATCGGTGGTCGACCGCTGCCAGACCGCCATGGGCAGCCGCCTGCTCACCCGCTGGCTGAACCGTCCGCTGCGTGACCTGACGGTGCTGCTGGCGCGCCAGACTTCCATCACCTGCCTGCTGGACCGTTATCGCTTCGAGCAACTGCAACCACAGCTCAAGGAAATCGGTGACATCGAGCGGATCCTGGCCCGTATCGGCCTGCGCAACGCCCGTCCCCGCGACCTGGCGCGCCTGCGCGATGCCCTCGGCGCCCTGCCCGAGCTTCAGGTGGCGATGACCGACCTCGAAGCGCCACACCTGCAGCAACTGGCGCGCACCACCAGCACTTACCCGGAACTGGCCGCGCTGCTGGAAAAAGCCATTATCGATAACCCGCCGGCGGTGATCCGCGACGGCGGCGTGCTGAAAACCGGCTACGACGCCGAACTCGACGAGTTGCAATCGCTGAGCGAAAACGCCGGTCAGTTCCTGATCGACCTCGAAGCCCGGGAAAAAGCCCGCACCGGCCTGGCCAACCTCAAGGTCGGCTACAACCGCATCCACGGCTACTTCATCGAGTTGCCGAGCAAGCAGGCCGAACAGGCCCCGGCCGACTACATTCGCCGCCAGACCCTCAAGGGTGCCGAGCGTTTCATCACCCCGGAACTCAAGGCGTTCGAAGACAAGGCGCTGTCGGCCAAGAGCCGCGCCCTGGCCCGTGAAAAGATGCTCTATGAAGCGCTGCTCGAAGACCTGATCAGCCAACTGCCGCCATTGCAGGACACCGCCGGCGCCCTGGCGGAACTGGACGTGCTGAGCAACCTGGCCGAGCGGGCGCTGAACCTGGACCTCAACTGCCCGCGCTTTGTCAGCGAGCCGTGCATGCGCATCAGCCAGGGTCGTCACCCGGTGGTCGAGCAGGTACTGACCACGCCGTTCGTGGCCAACGACCTGAGCCTGGACGACAACACCCGCATGCTGGTGATCACCGGTCCGAACATGGGCGGTAAATCCACCTACATGCGCCAGACCGCATTGATCGTGCTGCTGGCCCACATCGGCAGTTTCGTGCCGGCGGCGAGCTGCGAATTGTCCCTGGTGGACCGGATCTTCACCCGGATCGGCTCCAGCGATGACTTGGCCGGCGGGCGTTCGACCTTCATGGTGGAAATGAGCGAAACCGCGAACATCCTGCACAACGCCACCGAACGCAGCCTGGTGTTGATGGACGAAGTCGGGCGCGGCACCAGCACCTTCGACGGCCTGTCCCTGGCCTGGGCGGCGGCCGAACGGCTGGCGCACCTGCGTGCCTACACGCTGTTCGCCACCCATTATTTCGAACTGACCGTGCTGCCGGAAAGCCAGCCGCTGGTGGCCAACGTGCATCTCAACGCCACTGAGCACAACGAACGCATCGTGTTCCTGCACCATGTGCTGCCCGGCCCGGCCAGCCAGAGCTATGGCCTGGCGGTCGCGCAACTGGCCGGTGTCCCCAGCGAAGTGATCAGCCGGGCCCGCGAGCACTTGAGCCGCCTGGAAACCACCAGCCTGCCCCACGAAGCGCCGCGCCCAACCAAAGGCAAACCGGCTGCACCGCAGCAAAGCGACCTGTTCGCCAGCCTGCCCCATCCGGTGCTCGATGAACTGGCCAAACTTGATCTGGACGACCTGACCCCACGTCGGGCACTGGATTTACTCTATACATTGAAGACACGGATCTAACGCACAAGCTTTCAAGCTGTTAGAATCTCGCGCGGTTTGGGATGCTGCGGGCTATTAGCCTGGTTCGCAGACTATCCTCCCGAACCTGGCGACCCCACCGTGAAGGGGCTCCGCTGCCGCCGCCTGAGGAGAGAATTAGAAATGACCTTCGTCGTCACCGACAACTGCATCAAGTGCAAGTACACCGATTGCGTAGAAGTCTGTCCGGTGGACTGCTTCTACGAAGGCCCGAACTTCCTGGTCATTCACCCGGACGAGTGCATCGACTGCGCCCTGTGTGAACCGGAATGCCCGGCGAACGCCATTTTCTCGGAAGACGAAGTGCCAGCCGGCATGGAGAACTTCATCGAGCTGAACGCCGAATTGGCGGACATCTGGCCGAACATCACCGAGAAGAAAGACGCGCTGCCGGACGCCGAAGAGTGGGATGGCAAGGAAGGCAAGATCGCCGACCTCGAACGCTGATCCTCTCGGCGTTCCTCGAAAAGGCCCCTTGCGGGCCTTTTTGCTTTTCCAGGCTCAAGAAATCGCAGGCAAAAAAAAGGGGCGGTTTGACCCGCCCACATTTTTTCCCTAATCCCTTTGGTCCTTTTCATCGTCCTGATGAATCGCGTCCTGCGATGTCCTTCCTCCCCATCGTCCATGACAGGTGTGTCTGTCCGTCGACACAGGACTGATATTAATATCTTCCCGAACGAGCGCAATTCGCCTGCCAGCGTTGCCTTACCCTGTCACGCTACGTTCATCAAAGAAAAATTCTTTATTAATCAATGCACTACAAAAACAGGACAACTTTAATAGCCGTCCATCCCTTCGTTGGAAAACCGATCGCTTACGCAACACTAGGCAAAGGCTTACAAGCTGAAACTACAAATAGAGCCGGACTGGAAAACAGTCACCGCAGAAACGAAAAAGCCCCGAACCAGTCGGGGCCTTTTCTGCTGCGCCTGCGTTCGAGTTACTGGAACAGCGACTCGCTCGACAGGCCATTTTTCTCCAGGATCTCCCGGAGACGCTTGAGACCTTCAACCTGGATCTGTCTCACCCGCTCACGGGTCAAACCAATCTCCAGGCCTACATCTTCAAGGGTGCTGCTTTCATGACCGCGCAAGCCGAAGCGGCGAATGACCACTTCCCGTTGCTTGTCCGTAAGTTCCGAAAGCCACTGGTCGATACTCTGGGACAAATCATCGTCCTGGAGCAGCTCGCATGGGTCCGTGGGTCGATCATCGGTCAGGGTGTCCAGCAGGGTTTTGTCCGAGTCCGGCCCCAGCGAGACGTCTACTGAAGAAACCCGTTCGTTGAGCCCAAGCATTCGCTTGACCTCACCTACTGGTTTTTCCAGCAGGTTGGCGATTTCTTCGGGTGAGGGTTCATGGTCGAGTTTTTGGGTCAACTCACGGGCGGCCCGCAGATAGACGTTCAGCTCCTTGACCACATGAATCGGCAACCGGATGGTCCGGGTCTGATTCATGATCGCCCGTTCGATGGTCTGGCGGATCCACCAAGTGGCATAGGTCGAGAATCGGAAGCCTCGCTCAGGGTCGAACTTCTCGACCGCGCGAATCAAGCCCAGGTTGCCCTCTTCGATCAGATCCAGCAGCGAAAGCCCACGATTGACGTAGCGTCGGGCGATTTTCACCACCAGGCGCAGGTTACTTTCAATCATGCGTTTTCGACCGGCCGGGTCGCCACTTTGCGACAGACGCGCAAAATGAACCTCTTCCTCGGGGGAGAGCAACGGCGAGAAACCGATTTCGTTAAGGTACAGCTGAGTGGCGTCGAGCGCCCGGGTGTAATCGATGTACTTATGTTGTTTAAGTGAAGCGGAGTGTTTGGATTTGGCACGAACGGAAGGTGGAGTCGCCCCTTCATCATTCGACATCGAATCCATAGCGATGCCGGTCTCCATAAGGAGAACCTCATCGTCGATGTCAAACTCCGGCACTTCTTTACTGAGAGCCATTGTTATAGTCCTTTGGTGAGTTCGACCTCAAGCTCAAGCGACGCCTTTATCCTTGGCAACGCTGGAGCCTGTTCCCTCTACGTGACGGAACAGGCTGACAATCAAATCAACGACGTGGCAGGAATTGCAGCGGATCTACTGGCTTACCCTGTCGGCGAATCTCAAAATGCAGTTTCACCCGGTCTGTTCCCGTTGATCCCATTTCGGCAATTGTCTGTCCGACCTTGACCTGCTGCCCCTCCCGAACCAACAGCCTGCGGTTGTGACCGTAGGCACTGACGTAGGTATCGCTGTGTTTGATGATCACGAGTTCGCCGTAGCCCCTCAAACCACTCCCGGCGTACACAACCGTGCCATCAGACGCGGCCAAAACAGGCTGTCCCAAATCCCCGGCGATATCAATTCCTTTATTCAAACTACCGTTTGAAGAGAATTTTCCAATAAGAACGCCACTAGAAGGCCATCCCCAGCCTGTCGGGGCGGGGCCCGCTGGAGGCATCGGAGCGGGGGTCGGTTTGCTCGCGACGGACGGTACTGTCGACGTTGCAGCCCCCGCCGGCCGGCGAATGACCGTGGTTTTACTCGACGACGAAGCCGACGAGCCCGACTGCGTGACAACCGCAGTCGGCGTTGAACCGCTGCGACCATCAAAGCGAATCGTCTGACCCGGATGAATCGTGTAGGGCGCAGGAATGTTGTTGCGCGCCGCGAGGGCCTTGTAGTCCCAGCCGTAGCGAAAAGCGATGGAAAACAACGTATCGCCGCGACGGACTACATACTGACCGGTCGTTACTGTAGGACGTTGCGGCGCCGCATTGTTATTGCGATCGACCACCCGGACATTACCCGACGGTGTACTGGAACAACCGACCAGCAAGGTACTCAAGACAAGGCCAGTCACCAGGCGCTGAAAGCTCGTGATACCCATACGCTGCGCAATGACTGTGAGACTCACCCGCCGCTCCCTTTGTGGTGGCTGAAAAATTGGAAACTGCCTGTCCAGGCAGAAGTCATACAACAATAGCTGGCCGCGACCGCGCTTCTATTAATGAAGCGTGAAGGGGCACCGCACACGTTTGCTCGACGCCGTTGAACGCCGTTTAACAAACCTGCATTTAACGAATCAGCGCCGCTGTAAGACACAGCCAATGCCACGGAATTCAGCGCTTGTTTATAAATGCTCAGGCCAATGGCCCGTTGAGCAATGGCACAAACCGCACGGCCCCGAGAACATGTCGCGAAAAACCGTGTTCTTCGCGCACGATGAGCATCAACTGCTGGACTTCGCCCGCGCCCACCGGAATCACCAGTCGCCCACCGGGAGCGAGCTGATCCAGCAAGGCCTGGGGGACATCGGTGGCCACGGCGGTCACAATGATGCCGTTATAAGGCGCCAAGGCCGGCCAGCCTTCCCAACCATCGCCCCAGCGAAACACCACGTTGCGCAGGTTCAGTTCGACCAGACGCTCCTTGGCGCGGTCTTGCAGCACCTTGATTCGTTCTACGGAGAACACCCGCTCCACCAGTTGCGACAATACTGCCGTCTGGTAACCCGACCCCGTGCCGATCTCCATGACCTTGTCCAGCGGCCCCGCCTCCAGTAGCAACTCGCTCATGCGGGCCACCATATAAGGCTGGGAAATGGTCTGGTTGTGGCCGATCGGCAGCGCCGTGTCTTCGTAGGCGCGATGGGCCAGGGCTTCATCGACGAACAAATGTCGCGGCGTGCGGCGAATCACTTCCAACACCTGGGCGTTGGACAGGCCTTCCTCGTAAAGCCGCTGGATCAGTCGCTCACGGGTGCGTTGGGAGGTCATGCCAATCCCGCGGCGTAGCATATCGTCTTGCTCACGAGCCATCAGCGCAGCCCCTCCAGCCAGCCATCGAGGTTTCGAAAGGCATCGTTGAAGGTGCGATCGAGCTGCAACGGCGTGATCGAGACATACCCTTGCATCACCGCATGGAAGTCAGTGCCCGGCCCGCCATCCTCGGCATCTCCGGCAGCGGCGATCCAGTAACCGGCCTTGCCTCGCGGATCGACCACGTGCATGGGCTTGGCGGCGCGGGCGCGATGGCCCAGGCGCGTCAATTGGATGCCACGGATATGATCGAGCGGAAGGTTCGGGATATTCACGTTCAGCACCGTGCGCGGTGGCAGCTCCAGCTCGCCATGGGCTTCGACCAATTTACGGGCGAAGTAGGCGGCGGTAGCCAAGTTATCAACCTGGCGTGAAACAAACGAAAAGGCAAACGACGGTTGCTCCAGGAAGCGACCTTCCAGGGCTGCGGCGACAGTACCGGAATACAGCACGTCATCACCCAGGTTGGCGCCCAGGTTGATGCCTGACACCACCATGTCCGGCGCGCGCTCCAGCAACCCGTTGATACCCAGGTGCACGCAATCGGTCGGCGTCCCGTTGATACTGATGAAACCGTTATCCAGGTAGCAGGGGTGCAAAGGACGGTCGAGCGTCAGCGAGCTGCTGGCGCCGCTTTTGTCCTGGTCCGGGGCGATGACCACGCACTCGGCAAAATCCGCCAACGCAGCATAAAGCGCGGCAAGACCGGGTGCAGTCACCCCGTCGTCGTTAGAAATCAGAATACGCATGGGCTGTCCGTCTGCCCCACCGGCACCAGATCGACGAGTTCGCGCACCAAGACAGTGGCGAAACATCCGGCCGGCAGGACGAATTCCAGTTGCAGAATGTCAGGCGAGGGATAATGCCACGACAGCCCGCCAATGGGCAGTCGCAGGATGCGACGTTCGTGACTCATTCCCGCGTTTATCAACCAGTCGCGCAAATCGGCTTCGCCCTCGGCGATGGCCTGTTCCAGCGCAAAGGTCGCGCCGGCGGCAGGCGAAGGCCCTTCGCCCCACTGCGGCCCGGTCGGGTGCAGATCGAGAATGGCCAGCCGTGGATCGCTGCATTCAGCTTCGCCGGCCGGAAAAAAACTGCGGCTGTCGGTGAAGGCCAGCAAGTCACCCACCTGCGCTTGTTGCCAGGTACCGTCGGCCACTCGTGCCGCCAGCACCCGGTTGAACAGAAAGCTGCGGGCCGTGGACAACAGCCGTGAACGCACATTGCGCTGTTCCGGCAAGGCCTTGCGCGCCGCCCAGGCACGGGCATCAACGACGTTGCCACCGTCGTGCCCAAACCGTTGGGCGCCGAAATAGTTGGGGATGCCCTGGCGCGCAATCTGTTGCAACCGCGCATCGATAGCCGCGGTGTCGCCCTTGAACTGGGTCAGGCGCAGGGTGAAGCCATTGGCCGAGTGCGCGCCGCGTTGCAGTTTGCGTTTATGCCGACCGGTCTTGAGGATCTTCAGTGTTTCGTTCTCTGCCGCCGACAAATCCGGATCGGCCTTGCCGGGCAACTGGACGCTGAACCATTGGCGGGTCAGGGCCTGTCGGTCCTTGAGGCCGGCGTAGCTGACGGTGCGCAACGGCACGCCAGCAGCCTTGGCAATTCGCCGAGCCGCCTCTTCGGTGTTCAAGCCGCGTTTTTCAACCCAGATCCACAAATGCTCGCCATCGCCGGTCAACGGAATATCGAGCACTTCATCGACCTGAAAATCTTCAGCGGTAGCCTTGAGTACCGCACTGCCCAGCGGTTCACCGTAGGCACGCGGGCCCAGTAGTTCCAATTCAGTCATGGGCGCAGCAACAAGGCGACGGAGTGGACGGCAATGCCTTCTTCGCGACCGACGAAACCCAGCTTCTCGGTGGTGGTGGCTTTCACGTTCACTTGGTCCAACTCAACTTGAAGATCCTCGGCTATCAACTGGCGCATCGCTTCGATGTGCGGCGCCATTTTCGGCGCCTGGGCAACAATGGTGTTATCGACATTGCCGACTTTCCAGCCCTTGGCGTGGATCAGCGAAACCACATGACGCAGCAGCACGCGGCTGTCGGCGCCCTTGAATTGCGGGTCGGTGTCGGGGAAGTGTTTGCCGATATCACCCAGGGCGGCCGCGCCGAGCAATGCATCGCTCAAGGCGTGCAGCAGAACGTCACCGTCAGAATGCGCAAGCAGCCCGAAGCCGTGTGCGATACGCACGCCGCCCAGAGTAATGAAGTCGCCTTCAGCGAAACGGTGAACATCGTAGCCGTGGCCAATACGCATAAAAAAACGCCCCGATTTTTGTCAGGGCGTGAATCTACCTGCATTAGGCGTTTAGAGCCATCCCTTTCAAGGTCTTTTCGTTTTGGCGGCCTTGATTACCCGGTCCGTTGAAACATGTGCATGCACCGCAGT
>NZ_JBSPTN010000018.1:0-106996 GCF_053850495.1 Pseudomonas sp. CFBP 5748 | reverse complement strand
CTGGCCGGCATGAAAGACTCCAAAGTGATCGTTGCGATCAACAAGGACGAAGAGGCGCCGATCTTCCAGGTGGCTGATTACGGGCTAGTGGCGGATCTTTTTGAAGTGATTCCAGAAATGGCCGCCCTGGCCTGATCACTGACCGATTGGAGCGAACGACATGAACAGCAGTTCCGATTTTTCCGCCTGGATTGGACGACGTCAGGAAAGCCAGGACCGGATCAGTTTCACTCTGGTCAGACGCATTGCCGCGACGTTGGGCGAGCCGGCACCACAACCTGGAGAGCCACTGCCGCCCCTGTGGCACTGGGCATTTTTTCAGGAGCCGGTGGACGCCTGCGAACTGGGACCGGATGGCCACCCAGCGCTTGGGGGCTTTTTGCCGCCGGCCCATAACCGCAATCGTATGTGGGCGGGTAGTCGACTTGAGTTTTACCAGCCATTGAAGGTGGAGGCTGACGTGACCTGTGTATCAACCATTCTCAACGTCGAAGAGAAGCACGGTCGCACGGGGTCCTTGTTGTTTGTCACGGTACGCCATGAGTATTTCCAGGACGGCAAACGCGTTCTTCAAGATGAGCAAGACATCGTCTATCGGGAGCCCACTGCGCCCAAACTGAGCGGCACCGAAGCACTCCCTGAAGGCCAATGGCAGGCACGGATCGAGCCCTCCGCGACCCTACTGTTCCGCTACTCCGCCGTCACCTTCAATGGCCATCGTATTCACTATGACTGGCCATACGTCACCGAGACCGAAGGTTACCCGGGATTGGTGGTGCATGGTCCTTTGATCGCCACCCTGAATCTGCGTGCCTTTACCAAAGCGCACCCGAACGCGCGCTTGATGCGCTTCACCTTCCGTGGCGTCCGGCCTTTGATTTCTCCTCACCCTTTTGAAGTCGGCGGACGCCTGATAGATAGCGGCAAGGCACAGCTCTGGGCAGGCAATCAGGACGGTACAGCGCAGATCGGCGAAGTCGAGTTCAGCGCAGGAGAAACGCCATGAATACGTCCATTGTTCGCTCCGCCCTGTTTGTGCCGGCCACTCGTCCAGAGCGCATACCCAAAGCCATCGCTACCGGTGCGGACCGGGTCATTGTTGATCTGGAAGATGCCGTGCAGGAAAACCTCAAGGAACAGGCCAGGGATAACCTGGAGCGTTTCTTGAGTGACCATCCGGACGCCCCGATTCTGGTGCGAGTGAATGCCCCGGACCACTGGGCTCACGTAGCAGATCTGGAGCTCTGTCGACGACACACCGGCGTGATCGGCGTTTTGCTGCCCAAAGCAGAAAGCGCGGAGCACGTCCTCACGGCTGCCAATACCCAAAAGCCGATCTGGCCCATCATCGAAAGCGCCAAGGGCCTGGCCGAACTCCAAGCGATTGCCCAGGCCCAGGGCGTTGAGCGCCTGTCATTCGGAAGCCTTGATCTTGGCTTGGACCTGAACTTGACCACCGGCAGCCATGCCGCCGAAGAGATCCTGAGTCACGCTCGATACGCAGTACTGCTCGCAACTCGAGTGGCTGGCCTCGCTCCGGCGCTGGATGGCGTGTTCCCTTCCATACAGGACACCGTCGGCCTGCACAGCACCGTTCAGTTTGCCCGCGACATGGGGTTTGGTGGCGCGTTGTGCATCCATCCGAGCCAGGTGGCAATCATCCATCAGGCGTTAAAACCAAGCCCTGAAGAATTGCGCTGGGCGCAACGCATTATCGAAGCCGCCAGCTCAGGTGGCGGCGTCTTCGTGCTGGATGGGCAAATGGTCGACGCACCGGTCATCGGTCGAGCGCGCTCCATTCTGGCACGCGCTACCTGACTCGGCAGCGGCAGTTTGCTTCGACGCTGCGCATTCATTCCCACCTCGCAGGACGGTGTCATGACTAATGTTTCCAGCCTTACCCATGCCATTTCGATCAACCCCGCCAATGGCGAACAGATCGGCCACTACCCATTCGAATCCGAGTCGGCACTGGAGGCGGCACTGTCGCGTGCCACTGCCGGGTTCTCGGTCTGGCGACGAAAACCCGTAGAAGATCGCTCGCAGTCGTTGATCGCTTTGGCTCAGGCACTACGCGACAACGCTGTAACAATGGCGAACATGATCACCCTGGAGATGGGCAAGCCCACCATGCAGGCGCGCGGTGAAATTGAAAAATGTGCACAGCTTTGCGAGTGGTACGCCGAACACGGCCCCGCCATGTTGGCCGCCGAACCCACGCAGGTTGAGGGCGGCAAGGCACGAATTGAATATCGTCCACTGGGCCCGATTCTCGCAGTGATGCCGTGGAACTTCCCCATCTGGCAGGTGCTTCGCGGCGCCGTTCCGGCGTTGATTGCCGGCAATACCTACGTCCTCAAACATGCGCCGAACGTGATGGGATGCGCCTATCTGCTGCAAGACGCGTTCAAGCGTGGCGGCTTTGCAGAAGGTGTGTTCGAAGTCATCAATGTCACGCCCGACGGCGTCTCCACTGCGATAGCAGATCCTCGTATCGCCGCAGTGACGCTCACTGGCAGTGTTCGAGCTGGCATGGCTATTGGCGCTCAGGCGGGTGCAGCCTTGAAGAAGTGCGTGTTGGAACTGGGTGGCTCAGATCCATTCATTGTGCTCAACGACGCCGACCTGGACGAAGCCGTCAAAGCCGCTGTGATTGGCCGCTACCAAAACACCGGACAAGTCTGCGCGGCGGCCAAACGCCTGATTGTCGAGCAAGGCGTTGTCGAGGAGTTTACCCGCAAGTTTGTCGAATCTACCCGCAAGTTGGTCATGGGCGATCCACTGGCCACAGACACTTACATCGGACCCATGGCCCGCTTTGATCTGCGCGATGAACTGGATCGTCAGGTCCGGGACACCCTGGAAGAAGGCGCGACCTTGTTGTTGGGCGGCAGAAAGGCTGAAGGGCCTGGCAACTTCTACGAGCCTACGGTGTTCGGAGATGTCACCGACCAGATGACCTCATTCAAACAGGAATTGTTTGGACCCGTGGCATCGATCATCACTGCGCGGGACACCGTACATGCACTGGAACTGGCCAATGACAGTGAATTCGGGCTCGCCTCGACCCTCTACACACGCAATGTCGAACTGGCCCAGAAGCTGGCCGGCGAACTGGAAACCGGAGGCGTGTTTATCAACGGCTATTGCGCAACCGACCCACGCGTCACTTTCGGCGGCGTAAAGAAAAGCGGGTTTGGCCGTGAGCTGTCGCATTTCGGTGTGCGCGAATTCTGTAATGCGCAGACCGTCTGGCTGGACCGTTACTAACAACAATCAAGTCGCCAAGCCTCGCGAGACCTCTCGCCGAGCCAAAGATGAGCGAGTCCGAAAAAACTCGCCTCACCCTTATGAGGAGTTTTTTGATGCGTACCTTTCCTGCAATCCTGGGTATTACCCTGACTGTGGCCTTAAGCAGTACCCCACTCATGGCTGCCGAACCCACCGGCACGCTCGAGAAAATCAAGACCTCGGGGACCATCACCCTGGGCCACCGAGACTCGTCCATTCCTTTCTCTTACATTGCCGACGGATCCGGTCAGCCGATGGGCTACTCCCATGACATTCAATTAAAGATTGTCGAGGCGATCAAGCAAGAACTCGGTATGCCCAAGCTGAACGTACGATACAACCTGGTGACCTCACAGACGCGAATCCCGCTGGTGCAAAACGGCACTGTGGATCTGGAGTGCGGCTCCACAACCAATACCGCCGAGAGAGCCCGGCAGGTCGACTTTTCGATCGGTATTTTTGAAGCCAGCACCCGCCTGTTGGTCAGGAAGGATTCGGTTTACAAAGATTTCCAGGATCTCCAAGGCAAGAACGTAGTGACGACTGCTGGCAGCACGGCCGAGCGAATGCTCAAGGTCATGAATGCCGAGAAAAAGATGAACATGAACGTCATCTCTGCCAAAGACATTGGCGAGTCTTATCAAATGCTCGAATCCGGCCGCGCCATTGCGTTTATGCAGGACGACGCATTGCTGGCGGGCGAGATGGCCAAGGCAAAAAAACCGGAAGATTGGGTGGTGACCGGCACCCCGCAATCCAACGAAATCTATGGCTGCACAATGCGTCGGGGGGATCCTGATCTCAAAAAGATCGTGGATGACTCGATCAAGTCACTTTTCGCCTCGGGCGAAATCAACGCCATCTACGATAAATGGTTTACTCAGCCCATCCCTCCCAGAGGCTTGAATCTCAAATTCCCCATGAGCACAGAGCTCAAAACAATCATCGCCCACCCCAATGACCAACCGGCGCCGGAAAAGGCTCTTTAGGGCGCCCCTTCTGTTGGAGCGACCAAGACACAGCGAGGTTGTCTTTTTGCGCCATGGCCTTGGTATTAGCTGAAGATTCCACCCAGAGCCAGTCGTTTTGTAGGGTAAAAACGACCAAAAACAAAAAAGGGTCGCGAGATAAAATCTCGCGACCCTTTGAATTATATGGTCGGGACGGAGTGATTCGAACACTCGACCCCTAGCACCCCATGCTAGTGCGCTACCGGACTGCGCTACGCCCCGACTAGGCGTGAATCTTGTTCCGCTTCTCAACGGAACGCTCAGGAATATATCGCAAGCTTTTGAAAACTGGAAGATTTAAAAGCAGAAATTTATTTCTTGAGCACCACCAGCACATCTTCAAGCTCGGCGATCATCTGGCGGATCATCTGTTTGTACTGGGTTGTGTCGTCTTTGGCTTCATCACCGGAGAGGCGCAGGCGTGCGCCGCCGATGGTGAACCCCTGATCATAAAGCAGCGCGCGGATCTGCCGGATCATCAGCACGTCTTGGCGCTGATAATACCGGCGGTTTCCGCGGCGCTTGACCGGGTTGAGTTGAGGAAACTCCTGCTCCCAATAGCGCAGCACGTGCGGTTTTACTGCACACAGCTCGCTGACTTCACCAATGGTGAAGTAGCGTTTGCCCGGGATGACGGGTAGTTCGTCGTTATGACTTGGTTCCAGCATAAGCCTCAACTCGGGCCTTCAACTTCTGCCCTGGACGAAAGGTGACCACACGGCGAGCCGTGATCGGGATTTCTTCTCCCGTTTTCGGATTGCGGCCAGGCCGCTGGCGTTTGTCCCGCAGGTCGAAGTTGCCGAAACCGGACAATTTGACCTGTTCGTTGTCTTCCAGAGCGTGCCTGATTTCTTCAAAAAACAGTTCGACCAATTCTTTGGCCTCCCGTTTATTCAGGCCCAGCTCCTCATACAGACGTTCCGCCATCTCAGCTTTCGTCAGAGCCCCCATACGTCACTTCCTTAACGTGGCGTTCAACCTGTTTTCGAGCGAGGTGAGGATGTTCTGCGTTGCGGTATTCACCTCATCGTCATTAAGAGTGCGCGATGGATGCTGCCAGGTCAAGCCGACTGCAAGGCTTTTTCTATGCGGATCAATGCCTTTACCCTGATACACGTCAAATAGCCTGAGGTCCGTGAGCCATTCGCCTGCATTTTCACGGATTACGTCCAGTACAGCGCTGGAAGCAACGTCGCGATCAGCCAGCAACGCCAGGTCACGTCGCACTTCAGGAAAGCGCGATAACTCCTGGAATTTCGGCATTTTCCCCAGCGCCACTTCGGCCAGGACCAGCTCAAAGACGAAGACTGGACGATCAAGGCCCAGGGTTTTCGACAGTTCAGGGTGAATCGCGCCCACATAGCCGACTTCGCGCCCGTCTCGCTCGATGCGTGCGGTCTGCCCCGGGTGCAACGCCGGATGCTTGCCCGGTACGAAAGTGAACGCGTCGAGTGCGCCGGCGAAGCCCAGCACCGCTTCCACGTCGGCCTTGACGTCGAAGAAATCGACGACATCGCGACCTTGCGCCCAGCCTTCCGGTAGACGACTGCCGCAAACGACACCGGCCAGCATCGGCTCTTGTTTCAAGCCTTCCAACTGACCAACGAAGCGCAGGCCGCTTTCGAACAGACGCACGCGATCCTGCTGGCGGTTCAGGTTGTGCTGCAGCGACTTGACCAGGCCCGGCCACAGGGACGAGCGCATGGCCGCCATGTCGTTGGAGATCGGGTTGGCCAGCAACAGCGGCTCGACACCCGGGCTGAACAGTTCGAACTGACGCGGATCGATGAAGCTGTAGGTGATCGCTTCCTGATACCCACGAGCCACCAGCAGGCGGCGCAGTTCCGGCAGGTCGCTACGGGCTTCAGCCTTGGCCTGTGGGGCCAGGCGAGCTTGCGGGTAGCGAACCGGCAGGCGGTTGTAGCCGTACAGGCGGGCCAGTTCTTCGATCAGGTCGACTTCCAGGCTGATATCGAAGCGATGGCTTGGTACTTCGACACGCCACTGCCCTGCTCCATCAGCGCTGATGTTCAGGCCCAGGGCACTGAGCAGGCGCTCGACTTCGGCGGCGTCCATTTCCATGCCGAGCATCTGGGAGATGCGCTGGGCACGCAGGGTGATCGGTGCAATCTTGGGCAGGTGCTGTTCGCTGACGGTTTCGATGATCGGGCCAGCTTCGCCACCAGTGATCTCCAGCAGCAGGCCAGTGGCACGCTCCATGGCTTCACGGGCCAGTTGCCAGTCCACGCCACGCTCATAGCGGTGCGAAGCATCGGTGTGCAGGCCATAGGAGCGGGCCTTTCCAGCGACCGCAATCTGGTCGAAGAACGCGCTTTCCAGGAACACATCACGGGTCGTCGTGGAGACGCCGCTGTGCTCGCCACCCATCACGCCGGCAATCGCCAGGGCACGAGAATGGTCGGCAATCACCAATGTATCGCTGCGCAAGGTCACTTCCTGGCCGTCGAGCAGGACCAGCTTCTCGCCCTCTTCAGCCATACGCACGCGGATGCCGCCGTTGATTTCGGCGAGATCGAACGCATGCAGCGGCTGACCCAGCTCGAGCATCACGTAGTTGGTGATGTCGACGGCCGCGTCGATGCTGCGCACGTCGGCGCGACGCAGGCGCTCGACCATCCACAGCGGCGTCGGCTTCGACAGGTCGACGTTACGGATCACGCGCCCCAGGTAACGCGGGCACGCGGCCGGCGCAAGGACTTCCACCGAGCGTACTTCTTCGTGCACGGCCGGCACGGTCATGACCACAGGTCGTGTCACCGGGGCGGCATACAGCGCGCCGACTTCACGGGCCAGACCAGCCAGGGACAGGCAGTCGCCACGGTTCGGCGTCAAATCGACCTCGATGCTCGCATCGTCCAGGCCCAGATACTCGCGAATGTCCTGGCCCACCGGCGCGTCAGCCGGAAGCTCCATCAGGCCATCGTTGCCTTCGCCAATCTGCAGTTCGGCCTGGGAGCACAACATGCCGTTAGATTCAACGCCACGCAGTTTGGCTTTCTTGATCTTGAAGTCGCCCGGCAGTTCGGCACCGATCATGGCGAACGGGATCTTCAGGCCCGGGCGCACGTTCGGCGCGCCGCAGACTACCTGGAAGGTTTCCGTGCCATTGCTGACCTGGCAGACCCGCAGTTTGTCAGCATCCGGGTGCTGCTCGGTGCTCAGCACCTCGCCCACGACCACACCACTGAATTCACCGGCGGCCGGCGTCACGCTATCGACCTCAAGACCGGCCATCGACAGGCGAGCAACCAGCTCGTCCCGGCTTACCTGCGGGCTTACCCAGCCGCGCAGCCATTGTTCACTGAATTTCATCCTGCTCTCCTAATAGATTCGTTACCGGCTGCGACCTAGCGAAATTGCGCAAGGAACCGCAAGTCGTTGTCGAAGAACAGGCGCAAGTCATTCACACCGTAACGCAGCATGGCCAGGCGCTCGACGCCCATGCCGAAAGCAAAGCCGGAGAATTCTTCCGGATCGATCCCGGACATACGCAGCACGTTCGGGTGAACCATGCCGCAGCCCATGACTTCCAGCCAGCCAGTCTGTTTGCAGACGCGGCAGCCTTTACCGCTGCACATCACGCATTCCATGTCGACTTCAGCGGATGGCTCGGTGAACGGGAAGTACGAAGGACGGAAACGCACCGCCAGTTCTTTTTCGAAGAACACCCGCAGGAACTCTTCGATAGTGCCTTTCAGGTCGGCGAAATTGATGTCGCGATCAACCAGCAGGCCTTCGACCTGGTGGAACATCGGCGAGTGGGTGATATCGGAGTCGCTACGGTACACACGGCCTGGGCAGACGATGCGGATCGGCGGCTGCTGCGATTCCATGGTGCGGACCTGTACCGGCGAGGTATGGGTGCGCAACAGCATGTTCGCATTGAAATAGAAGGTGTCGTGCATCGACCGGGCCGGGTGATGGCCGGGGATGTTGAGCGCTTCGAAGTTGTGATAGTCGTCTTCGACCTCAGGGCCTTCGGCAATGCCGTAGCCGATGTGGGTGAAGAACTGCTCGATGCGTTCCAGGGTCCGGGTCACCGGATGCAGGCCACCGGAAGTCTGGCCACGGCCAGGCAGAGTCACGTCAATGGACTCGGCGGCGAGCTTGGCAGCCAGATCCGCCTCCTCGAACAACGCCTTGCGCGCATTGAGGACCTCTGTGACACGCTCCTTGGCAACGTTGATCAGCGCACCGACCTGCGGACGCTCTTCGGCCGGCAGGTTCCCCAGGGTCTTCATCACCTGAGTCAACTCGCCCTTCTTGCCAAGGTAAAGAACCCGGATTTGCTCCAGGGCATTGATATCTTCAGCGCTTTGCACAGCCTCTAGTGCTTGAGAGACCAGCGCATCCAGGTTTTCCATGTACAGACTCCAGATACAAAATAGGGGAAGAGCTTTAAGGCTCTTCCCCTATTTATGACGTTTAACACCTGGGCCCACAGAGGTGGACCCCGGTGACTGCCGGGGGTACTTAAGCCAAGGTGGCTTTAGCTTTCTCGACAATCGCAGCAAACGCCGCTTTTTCGTTCACTGCCAGATCAGCCAGAACCTTACGGTCGATCTCGATGGACGCTTTTTTCAGGCCAGCGATGAAACGGCTGTAGGACAGACCGTTAACACGAGCACCAGCATTGATACGAGCGATCCACAGAGCGCGGAACTGACGTTTTTTCTGACGACGGTCACGGTAGGCGTATTGGCCTGCCTTGATTACCGCTTGCTTGGCAACACGGAATACGCGGGAACGCGCGCCGTAGTAGCCTTTAGCAAGTTTCAGAATTTTTTTGTGACGCTTACGGGCAATGACGCCACGCTTTACACGAGCCATGAGTTACTTCCTCTATTCTTGATCCAAAAATTAACGAAGGCGCAGCATGCGCTCGACTTTTGCCACGTCAGACGGATGCAGCAAGCTGCTACCGCGCAGTTGACGCTTACGCTTGGTCGACATTTTGGTCAGGATGTGGCTCTTGAAAGCGTGCTTGTGCTTGATACCGTTAGCAGTTTTCAGAAACCGCTTAGCAGCACCACTTTTAGTTTTCATCTTTGGCATGTTCGGATACTCCGCATTCAGTTGATAAACATAATCGCAAGGCCTGCCGTGCCCTGGTGATTACTTCTTCTTTTTCGGGGCGATGACCATGATCAGCTGGCGTCCTTCCATCTTAGGATGCTGTTCGACCGAACCGTACTCGAGCAGGTCTTGTTCAACCCGCTTGAGGAGTTCCATCCCCAGCTCCTGGTGGGCCATCTCACGGCCGCGGAATCGCAAGGATACCTTGGCCCTGTCCCCATCACTCAGGAAACGTACCAGGTTGCGCAGTTTTACCTGGTAATCCCCTTCCTCCGTCCCTGGACGAAACTTGATTTCTTTTACCTGAATCTGCTTCTGGTTTTTCTTCGCCGCAGCAACTTGTTTCTTCTTTTCGAAGATCGACTTGCCGTAGTCCATCACCCGGCAAACCGGTGGGACTGCGTCTGCGGAAATTTCTACCAGATCAAGCTTGGCTTCTTCAGCAATACGAAGCGCTTCATCAATCGAGACGATGCCAATCTGCTCGCCGTCAGCGCCAATTAACCGAACCTCGCGTGCCGAGATATTCTCGTTGATCGGGGCTTTCGGTGCAGCTCGTTTATCTTGTCTCATTTCACGCTTAATAATAATTACTCCAAATCTGGGCGACCACGCCGGGAAACCGCTTGCGCGAGGAACTCAGCGAATTCGGCGACGGGCATCGAGCCCAGGTCAGCACCTTCACGAGTACGCACAGCGACAGTCTGCATCTCGACCTCCCGATCTCCGATAACCAAGAGAAAGGGAACCTTGAGCAAAGTATGCTCGCGGATTTTAAAGCCGATCTTTTCATTTCTCAAGTCGGACTTGGCACGAAATCCGCTTTGATTGAGAGTTTTTTCGACTTCAGCGGCAAAATCTGCCTGTTTATCAGTGATATTCATGATCACTGCCTGGGTCGGTGCCAGCCACGCAGGGAACGCACCCTCGTAGTGTTCGATCAGAATCCCGACAAAACGCTCAAAGGAACCGAGGATCGCGCGGTGAAGCATGACCGGGTGCTTGCGGCTGTTGTCTTCGGACACGTATTCGGCGCCCAGACGGATCGGCAGGTTAAAATCGAGCTGCAGGGTACCACACTGCCACACGCGACCAAGGCAATCTTTCAGCGAGAACTCGATCTTCGGACCGTAGAAAGCCCCCTCGCCCGGCTGCAGGTCGTACGCAAGGCCCGCGCTATCGAGGGCAGCGGCCAGCGCTGCTTCGGCGCGATCCCACAGCTCGTCGGAGCCAACGCGTTTTTCCGGACGAGTGGACAGCTTCATTTCGACTTCGGTGAAGCCGAAGTCCCGGTAGACATCCATGGTCAGCTTGATGAACGCGGCGGATTCGGCCTGCATCTGCTCTTCGGTGCAGAAGATGTGCGCATCGTCCTGGGTAAACGCACGCACACGCATGATGCCGTGCAGCGCACCGGACGGCTCGTTACGGTGACAGGCACCGAACTCGGCCAGGCGCATCGGCAGCTCGCGGTAGCTTTTCAGGCCCTGGTTGAACACCTGCACGTGGCAAGGGCAGTTCATCGGCTTGATGGCGTAGTCGCGGTTTTCCGACTGGGTGGTGAACATGTTGTCGGCGTAGTTGGCCCAGTGCCCGGACTTCTCCCACAGGCTGCGGTCCACCACTTGCGGCGTCTTGATCTCGAGGTAGCCGTTTTCACGCTGGACCTGACGCATGTACTGCTCGAGCACCTGGTACAGGGTCCAGCCGTTCGGGTGCCAGAACACCATGCCCGGGGACTCTTCCTGGGTGTGGAACAGGCCCAGGCGCTTGCCGATCTTGCGGTGATCGCGCTTCTCGGCTTCTTCGATACGCTGAATGTAGGCCGCCAGTTGCTTCTTGTCGGCCCAGGCGGTGCCATAGACACGCTGCAACTGTTCGTTCTTCGCATCGCCACGCCAGTAGGCGCCGGACAGCTTGGTCAGCTTGAAGGATTTCAGGAAACGCGTGTTCGGCACGTGCGGACCGCGGCACATGTCGACGTATTCTTCGTGGTAGTACAGGCCCATGGCCTGTTCGTCCGGCATGTCTTCCACCAGACGCAGCTTGTAGTCCTCGCCACGGGCCTTGAAGACTTCGATGACTTCGGCGCGTGGGGTGACTTTCTTGATGACGTCGTAATCTTTCTCGATCAGCTGCTGCATGCGCTGTTCGATAGCGGCCATGTCGTCCGGGGTGAAAGGACGCTCAAAGGCGATGTCGTAATAGAAGCCTTCATCGATGACCGGCCCGATGACCATCTTCGCGCTCGGATACAGCTGCTTGACCGCATGGCCGACCAGGTGCGCACAAGAGTGGCGAATGATCTCCAGCCCCTCTTCATCCTTTGGCGTGATGATTTGCAGCGTGGCGTCGCTGTCGATGACGTCACTGGCGTCGACCAGTTTGCCGTTGACCTTGCCGGCCAGGGTGGCCTTGGCCAGGCCTGCACCGATGGATGCGGCGACCTCGGCTACGGAAACCGGGTGATCGAATGAACGTTGACTGCCGTCGGGAAGAGTAATAGTTGGCATGGCGCCTCCTCTCCTAGTGGTGACCCCTACCAAAGGTCACGTGGGTTGGGATGAGCCAGTACAAGATCCAGTCCAGGCCATTCAATGACGAACGCCTGCCTTACAGCGGCAGGAGCCTTGCGGCCAACCGGGAAAACCGAACCAGAGTGACTGGGATTCAAATCAGGGTTATTCGAATATTCGCCGCCGCCTGGACGTGTTGTCCGGAGCCTGTAAATACCCGAGCCCGGCATGCTAGCACAGATGAACGGTCATCACCGCGATCGAATTGAAGCGGGCGTAAATCCATGGTTTTTATGCCAGAGTGCTGAACTGAACCGAGCTCAACGCCTCAGATAACAAGACATCGACCCAAAAGGAGCATCCTCGCATGCGTCTGAATACATTGTTCGCAGTAGTCGCCCCCCTCGCCCTGCTGCTGCCGCTGACCGCCCACGCCGACTGGCCCAAAGGCGAGCGCGAGAAATACATGGCCCAATGCACCGAGGCGGCAACGCCCCAGATCGGCGCGGCGGCAGCCAAAGCCCATTGTGCCTGTGGCGCCGACGCCATCAAATCCTACCCGGCGAGTGATATCCAGGCGCTGATGGACAACAAGGCGACCCCGCAACTGCAAGAGAAAGCGCTCGGCCAGATCGCCAAATGCAAGGCCAACGCACCCGCAAAAAAATGACTGACCGAAGTCTTTGAGTCGGCTCAGCGCCGATAAAAAAGCCGAAAAACACCCTTTTTCGTACGATTTACTCAGGTTTTACAGCTTTTTTTATCGTCTTTACTTTCGGCTGAAAGCCTTTAAAACCGGGGCTTTCAGCCGGTCAAGGTGGTAAAGAAAACACGACTGATTGGCAAACAACGCGTCCGGGGGGCTCCCAAATCGAACATTTCGACTATGATACCCGGGTGTGCCCAGTTGGCCTGAGCAGCACAGTACACTGAAAATATATGTTTCTTGGAGATACACCATGTCTAATCGCCAAACCGGCACCGTTAAATGGTTCAACGATGAAAAAGGCTTCGGCTTCATCACTCCTCAAGGTGGCGGTGACGACCTGTTCGTACACTTCAAAGCTATCGAAAGCGACGGTTTCAAAAGCCTGAAAGAAGGCCAGACCGTTTCCTTCGTGGCTGAGAAAGGCCAAAAGGGTATGCAAGCTGCACAAGTTCGTCCTGAGTAATTTCTCGGCGCACTAAAAAAACCCCGTCCATGTGACGGGGTTTTTTATGGGCGATTGAAAATCGCCCGTCAGCCGCAGTTCACCCGATTGACCAGCAGGTTGGCATCGGTATTGAGATTCAGGCGATCAGAGCGGTATTCGAGCGTGACCATGTCGTTGGGCTTGAGGAACCGGGCAATCTGCGCGCCGGCACGAGTGCGGGCCTGTTCCAGCAGTTGCGGCGAGGCCTGTTTACCGATGGCGAACTCGGCAGCCTTTGCTTCGCAGCGGCCGCTACCACTCTCGGCGGCCACGGGATCGGGGGTCGATTCAGAGGTGCTGCTGCAACCGCTCAAGAACGCGGCGGCCAGCAAAGTACTCAATGACACGAGCTTCCAAGGCATGAAGCCTCCTTTTTTTGATAAATAAACAGAGAGCGTGCGACAGCCCAAACAGTGCTTGGTTTCAACACGCATGGCCATCAGCCTGCCCTCATCCAGAAAACCGGCAGTTTGCCTGACCCCAATCGACCTGGTCAGACATGAATCGTGACTGAATATGAACGACGCTCAATAAACGTCAATGTAATCAAAGGGCGGATTCGGCCAGTTGTCTTTCAGCGCATTGTAGATCTGCATGACCCAGACCTCGTCACTGGCAGCGACCCGTCCGACGTACCCCGAACCTTTGGCCCACGTCTCAAGCCGAAACAGCAAGCCGTCGATGTCGACACCGCCCACCACACCCGAAGACAAATAGGCGATCCCCCCCTTGGTCACACGCAATTGGGTGTGTTCGTCATCACTGGCAGAGGCCAGTAACTGACGAACTGCGTCCAAGGTCAGCCCGTCAGGCGCGTTCAAATCGATCTGCACGGCAGGGCTCCTTCGGCAACCAAAAAAACAAGTGTCGCACAGCCCTCCCTTGATGCCTAAGTCGCAGTGCCAACCCGCAGCAAAAATGGTTTACTCAGCCTACAGACCTCCCAACTCGCGAGCCCTGCCATGAGCACCGTCAGCATCGAAGCCACCATCAATGCCAAGTGGTCAGAGGGCCACAGTTCCTACAGCCCGGGTAGCCCGGAGGAATTGGCAATCATCGGCATAGAACTGTTGGTCAGGGAGCTGGGGACGGAGGTTGCCCGCAACTTCATCCAGCAGGCATTCGAGCGATACCCGAGCGCCATTGACGCTGCGGACTGAAGCTCACGCGCCCGCAGACCGAGGCCTGCGGGCACGCAGCAAGGCAGGTTACTTGAGGCGCGCCAGACGCTCGGTCAGCAGGTCAAAGAAGCCCTGGGCATCACCGTTTTCCACCCAGAAGGCATTCTTCGGCGCCTTCAGGCCGTCGTACCAGTCGACGATGGTCTGGCCGAAAGTCGGGCCTTCGCGACTGTCCACCACCAGGTTGACCGAACGACCGGTAAACAATTGCGGCTTGAGCAGGTAGGCAATCACCGTCGCGTCATGCACCGGCCCACCCGTCATGCCGTAGTGTTCCATGTCGCCCTTGACGTATTCGTTGAGGATATCGCCCACCAGCTTGCTGGCGTTGTTGTTCAGCGCGGCGATCTGCTTCAGGCGCGCTTCGCTGGTGAGGACCTTGTGGGTCACGTCCAGGGGCAGATACGTCAGCTTCAGGCCACTTTTCGCGACGATCTCCGCTGCCTGTGGATCGGCGAACAGATTGAATTCGGCCACTGGCGTGATGTTGCCGCCGTTGAAGTGCGCGCCGCCCATAATCACCACTTCCTTGATGCCCTGGGCGATGTCCGGTTCCTGGATCAGCGCCAGGGCCAGGTTGGTCTGCGGGCCGAGCATGGCGATGGTGATGCTGTGGGGCTTGGCGGCCTTGAGGGTATCGATCAGGTAATTGACGGCATTGCCCTTGGCCAACCCCTGCTTCGGCTCGTGCACGGTGACACCCGACAGGCCTTCCTTGCCATGGATGTTTTCCGCATAGATCGGCGTACGCATCAATGGCTTCGGCGCGCCAGCATACACGGGCACATCTTCGCGCCCCGCCCACTCCCGCGCCAGGCGAGCATTGCGAGAGGTCTTGTCCAGGCGCACATTGCCCGCCACCGTGGTCAGCGCGCGGATATGCAACTCCTCGGGGGACGCCAGGGCGAACAGCAGCGCCACCACGTCATCGGCCCCCGGATCGGTGTCGATGATCAGGTCGATTTTTTCCGCCGCCTGGGCGCTTGTAGCGGTGATCAAGGACAAAAGCAGCAGACTCCGGAACAGTTGATGCATTTTTTGAGCATAGCGGTACATGGCGCATTCCTTGTGCAGGGTTGTAGGGTTAGAACGTGACTCCAGCGATCAACACGATGTTGCAGTACGGCGAGCATTCTCCGGTGCGAATAATCGCCCGGGCTTCACGACTAAGATGCTTGAATTGTTCGTGACTGACCCGCTCCCGCGCGCCCAGCGCGCCTTCGGCGTGCAGTGCCTCCAATGTCGTCAGGGCCGAGGGTTGTTTATCGAAAATCTCCTCTGCCAGCACATGGCTTTCCACCTGCATTTCACTGAGCACCACGTTCAAGGTGCTGACAAAATCGGGAATACCCCGGGTCAGGGCCAGGTCGATCAATTCGACCCCGGGCGGCACCGGCAAGCCGGCGTCACCGATGACCACCTTGTCGCCATGGCCAAGAGAGGCGATCAGTCGCGACAGTGCCACATTCAACAACGGCGTCTTTTTCATGATTTGAAAGCCTGTACTTCCAGCAAGGTGGGAATGGAGGGCTGCGCGCCTGCGCGGGTGACCGACAGCGCTGCGGCGACCTGGCCGAAACGAATCGCATCGACCTGGCTGTTGCCGTTGGCCAGGGCCGCCGCGAAGCCACCGACAAAAGTGTCCCCCGCCGCCGTGGTGTCCACCGCCTTGACCAACGGCGCCGGGAAGTGTTCGAAACTCGCTCCGTTGGCGAACAGCAGACCCTGGGCGCCCAGGGTCACGATCACCTTGCCGGCGCCGGCGGCGATCAAATGCGTCGCGGCGGCTTCGGCGGTTTCCAAAGAGTCCACCGCCCCCCCGCTGAGAACCGCCGCCTCGCTTTCATTGGGGATCAGGTAGTCGACGTAGGCGTACCAGTCGGCCGGCAACGCATGGGAGGCCGGCGCCGGGTTGAGGATGACGATTTTGCCTAACTCGCGGCCGCGCTTGAGTGCATGGCCGACGGTGGCGTCCGGTACCTCGAGCTGACAGATGATGACATCGGCGCTTTGCAGCACCTCATCGAAACGGTCCAGAACCTCAGGCGTCAGCACGCCGTTGGCGCCGGCGACGATCACGATCGCATTCTGGCTGTTGTCGTCGACGACGATCAGCGCCACGCCGCTGGAACCGTCCACGACGCTGACCGCCTGGCAATCGATGCCCTCGGCCAGCAGCGCCCCGCGCAATTGTTCGCCGTAGGCATCGCTGCCCACGCAACCGACCATGGACACCTGCGCCCCCAGGCGCGCGGCAGCCACGGCCTGGTTGGCCCCCTTGCCGCCCGGGATGGTGCGGAACGATTCACCGATCAGCGTTTCACCGCCCCGGGGCAGACGCGGCGCCCGGGTCACCAGATCCATGTTCAGGCTGCCTATTACCACTACTTTTGCTGGCATACATCATTACTCATCAATTCGGTTCAGCGGTATTGGGCGAATGTACCGGACAACGGTGCAGTCGACTCTCGCAAGACAATGCTGGGTGTCACGATCCGCTGCTCAGTGGCAATTGCCGGCGTAGCAATACGCCGCAGCAGCACTTCCGCCGCCATCTCGCCGAGGTGCAGGATCGACTGCCCCACCGTGGTCAACGCCGGGTAGACATAACGGCTCATTTGAATGTCATCGAAACCGATGACCGACAATTCGCTGGGCACGCGCACGTTGCGCTCGGCGGCGGCGCGCAGCACACCGATGCCGATCATGTCGTTGGCCGCAAAAATCGCGCTGGGCGGCTGTTGTTCAAGCAACTGGGCGGCGGCGCGGTAACCGCCGGTACTGGTGAAATCACTCTCAAGCATGCGCTCGACCGGCAATTCGATCCCCGCCTCTTTCAGAGCCCGGCAATAACCGGCCAGGCGCATTTGCGCCACACTGGTCTCGGCCGGACCGCCGATAAAGGCAATGTCGCGATGCCCCAGCTCCAGCAGGTGCCGGGTCGCCAGGTACGCGCCGTACTCATGGTCGATGCGCACCAGGTCCGCGTCGACGCCGTCGAGCCCGCGGTCGACGATGACCATGGGCGTGCGCACATTGGCCAACCCCTCGGCCAGGCCGATATCGCCGCCAGCGGATGCGACGATCAGGCCGTCGATGCGTTTTTCCAGCAGCACCCGCAGGTAACTGCGCTGCTTGTCCGGGTTGTCGTCGGAGTTGCACAGGATCACGCAGTAGCCGTTGCGCTCACAGTAATCCTCGATCCCCCGGGCCAATTCAGCAAAGTACGGGTTGAGGCTGTTGGGCACCAACAGGCCGATGGTCGCCGTGGTCTTGGCCTTGAGCGAACGGGCCACGGCGCTGGGCACGTAGTCCAGTCGCTCGATGGCCGCCTCGACCTTGAGCCGCACCTCTTCACTGACCGGCCGGGTCTTGTTCACCACGTGAGACACGGTGGTGTAGGAAATCCCCGCGAGCGCCGCCACATCCTTGATCGTCGCCATGGTTCAAGCCCGCCGACTGGCGCGCTGGCTGCGATAGGTATCGAGCACGACCGCCACCACGATCACCGCACCGGTAATGATGCGCTTGGTCGGCTCAGTGGCGCCGATCTGCGCCAGCCCCGCCGCCAGCACGGAGATAATCAACACGCCAAAGAAGGTACTGATGACCGAACCGCGCCCGCCCATCAGGCTGGTGCCGCCGATCACCACGGCAGCGATCACTTGCAGTTCCAGACCTGAGCCGGCGTTCGGATCCGCCGCCTCCAGGCGGGAAATCTGAAACAGCGCCGCCAAACCGGCCAGCAGCCCCATCAGACTGAATACCAGGATCTTGTAGGGCTTTGGATTGATGCCCGCCAGGCGCACGGCTTCTTCATTGGTGCCGATGCCGATCAGGTAGCGACCGAACACGGTACGGGTCAGCACTGCCTGGGCAATGAAGATCACCAGCAGGGCAATGATGAACGAGGGAGAAATGCCAAAGGCGATCGGGTTGGACAGCCAGGCGAAGGAGTCGCCGATGTAGGCCGTGCGCGAGCCGGTCATCTGGTACGCCAGGCCCCGCGCCATTTCCAGCACGCCAAGGGACACAATGAACGATGGAATCCGCCACGCCACGGTAATCGAACCGGTGACGGTCCCCGCCAGCGCCGCCACGGCCATGCCGAGCAAGGCCGAGGGCCAGACGCTCCAGCCCCAGCCGAGAACGGCCACGCTCACCGTCGATGCCGCCAGCGCCAATACCGAGCCCACCGACAGATCGATGCCGCCGATGATCAGGATGAAGGTCATGCCAACCGCCAGCACCATGAGGTCTGGGATCTGGTTGGCCAAGGTGCTGAAGGTGTCATAGGACAGGAAATGGCTACTCAGCGCCGAGAACAGCGCGACCATGGCCAGCAAGGCGCCGGCCAGGCCCAGGTAGGTGCCGAGGCCATAGAAGTTGCCACTCGATTTGCCGATGGCAGATGCGGTTTTCATGAAAGATCCCTAGGCGCTGCTTCGTTGAGCAACGCATCACGTTTCTGGTAGCCGGCGAATGCGGCGGCAAGCAAGTCATCCTGGGTCCAGCTGTCGCGCTCGAAGGTGTCGATCAGGCGCCCGGCAGACAACACACCAATGCGGTCACAGATCAGCATCAACTCCCGCAGGTCACTGGACACCACGACCAGCGCCTTGCCCTGGCGCGTCAACTCACCGAGCAGGGCATAAATGTCGAATTTGGCGCCGACGTCGATGCCACGGGTTGGCTCATCGAACAACAGTACCGAGCAATCGCGTTCGAGCCAGCGCCCGATCACCACCTTCTGTTGGTTGCCACCCGACAGTTCGGACACCAACTGGGTCGGACTGGAACTGCGGATACGCATGGCGTCGATCTGCCGCTGCGCCAACGCCAGCTCTTCACTGCCATTGACCAAACCGGCGCTGGAAATTTCCGGCATGTTGCCCAGGGCAATGTTCGCGGCGATGGATTGCGTCAGCAGCAGGCCTTCGCCCTTGCGGTCCTCGGTAATCAAGGCGATGCCATGGGCCACCGCATCGGCCGGGGAGCGGATGCTGACCACATTGGCCGGCGAACCCAGCGCGACGGTGCCGCTGTCGGCTGCATCGGCGCCGAAGATCAGCCGCAACAGTTCGGTGCGCCCTGCCCCGATCAGGCCGGAAATACCGAAGATCTCACCACTGCGTACTTCAAAGGACACATCGCGAACCTTGTCCGAACGGCTCAGGCCTGTGACGGTCAGGGCCGGCGCGCCGATCTGGCGTGGGCCCAGGTCGATGTGCTCGCCCAGTTCCCGGCCGACCATCAGGGTCACCAGTTGCTCGCTGTTGTAGTTGGCCATCGGCTCTACGCAGACCAGGTTACCGTCACGCAGCACCGCAATGCGTTGGGCCACCTGCGCCAGCTCTTCGAGGCGATGGGAAATGTAGATGATCGACACGCCCCGAGCCTGCAGGCGAGTAATCTGCTCAAAGAGCATTTCGACTTCCCGGGCCGTCAGCATGGCGGTCGGCTCGTCGAGAATCAGCACACGGCAATCGCCGATCAGGTTGCGGGCGATTTCAACCATCTGCTGATGACCGATACCCAGCTCACCCACCAGGGTGTCGGGGTCGATCGCATCGAGCCCGACCTGGGCCATGGCCTCGATCGCCGCTTTGCGCAATTGCTTGCGGCTGATCCAGCCACCGACGCTGGGCAGGTTGTCGAGAAACAGGTTTTCCGCCACGGACAGGGTCGGCAGTAAATTGAGCTCCTGCATCACCATGCGCACGCCCAGCTCTTCAGCCTGGGTACGGCTGCCAGGACGGTACTCCTGCCCCAGAAATTGCATCTGCCCGGTGGTCGGCGTCACCAGCCCACCGATGATCTTGGACAAGGTGCTTTTACCGGCGCCATTTTCGCCGGTCAGCGCCAGCACTTCACCGCGCATCAACGTCAAGTCGATGCCGGTCAGTACCGGCTGGGCATAGGTCTTGCCGATACCGCTGACAGACAGGACAGCGTTCGGGTCGGGAACGGACATAAAAAACTCTCCAATACGCCCGCCCGAGTGGGCGAGCGCCGTTGTGTCGCCAGGATAACTACTTGGTCACCAGCTCGACCGGAGTTTCGATAACACCGTTGGTACCGTTGTCGACTTTTTCGCCCTTGAGAATCTTCAAGGCCGTCTCGATGCCGAATACCGCTTGCTTGGCGGCGAACTGGTCGGCAGTCGCCAGGACGCGACCGTCCTTGAGCATGGGCTTGATAGCATTGATGTTGTCGTAGCCGACCACTTGCACCTTGCCCGCCTTGCCCGCCGCGCGCACGGCCGATACCGCGCCGACCGCCATGCTGTCGTTACCGGCCAGCAGGGCCTTGATGTTCGGGTATTCGCTGAGCATTGAGGCGGCAACCTGGTTGCCCTTGTTGATTTCCCAGTCGCCCGATTGCAAGGAGACGACCTTGATCTGCGCCGCTTCCATTGCATCCTTGAAGCCCGCAGTACGCGCCTGGGCGTTGGTGGTGGTGGACACACCTTCGATGATGCCGACCTCGTCACCGGCCTTGAGCTGCTTGGCCAGGTACTCACCGACCAGGCGCGCGCCCTTGCGGTTGTCCGGGCCTACGAACGGCACGTTGATGTTCTTGCTCTTGACCACGGCCGGATCGAGCTGGTTATCGATGTTGATCACCGTGATGCCAGCGTCGACGGCTTTCTTGATCACCGGCACCATGGCCTTGGAGTCCGCAGGCGCGATGATCAGGGCATCGACCTTGGACACGATCATCTGCTCGACGATACGGATCTGGTTGGCAGTGTCGGTTTCGTCCTTGATCCCGTTGGAGATCAGGTCGAAATCGGCGGAGTGTTCCTTCTGATAGGCCTTGGCGCCGTCTTCCATGGTCAGGAAGAATTCGTTGGCCAGGGATTTCATGACCAGGGCGACCTTGGGTTTTTCAGCGGTCTGGGCGAATGCCGAGGAGAAAGGCAGCGCAGCGGATGCGGCCGCGAGCATGGCAACAGCGAGAAGGCGTCCAGCGAATGGCAACTTCATGGGTTCACTCCGATCTTATGATTATTGTGAGCAAATCATTGCACGGAATGCCGCGCAAACGTTTGCGTGGAGTGAACTATGGTAAGGCTTCGCGGTTTTGTCAACGTCGTGGGCCTATCTCCGCAAGCCAGTCTACCGGGTTGACCAACATACTCGAACCCCGATTGGCTTGCCTGTTTAAACCCGCCGATAAAAAAGTCACCTCTCCTACATCAAAACTGAAAAAGCGCTGTCAGAGGATTTTCTTGAATTTTAAGCAGTTGCGTAAATGCCTACAGTTAAATACTGTATGCCCGTACAGCTTAATAAGGATAATCCTGTGGCCACGCCCTCCGCTGCAACTACCCCTTTAGATTCCTATGCGCGACTCGGCCTGCGCGTTTCAAAAATCATCAACTCCCCTACCGCACAAAAAGCCAAGGCTGCCCTGATCTTCCGTCTCCCCGACGAGCCGGTGGATGAGTGGGAGCGCCTGCTGGAAGAAATCGACGAGAACGACAACGTGACCCTCGCCTATCGCGACGACGGTGGCGTGCAGGTTTTCTGGGTTGTGCCGAAGGAAGATTGAGTCTGATGATCGTACGTGGTTTTGCTTTATTGCTTGTATTCGTCGCCCTGGGGGCACAGGCCGGCGCTCCCCGCACCTTCAACGAAGCCAAGAAAGTCGCCTGGAAACTCTACGCACCGCAATCCACCGAGTTTTACTGTGGCTGCAAGTACACCGGCAACCGCGTGAACCTGGCGGCCTGCGGTTATGTGCCGCGCAAAAATGCCAAACGCGCCGCCCGCATCGAATGGGAACATATCGTCCCGGCGTGGCAGATCGGGCATCAGCGCCAATGTTGGCAACAAGGCGGGCGCAAAAACTGCACCCGCCACGACCCGGTCTATCAACGGGCCGAGGCCGACCTTCACAACCTGGTGCCGAGCATCGGGGAAGTGAATGGCGATCGCAGCAATTTCAGTTTTGGCTGGCTGCCAGTGCAAACGGGTCAGTACGGTTCCTGTTTGACCCAAGTGGATTTCAAGGCCAAAAGAGTCATGCCTCGCCCCTCCATCCGGGGCATGATCGCCCGGACGTATTTCTACATGAGCAAACAATACGGCCTGCGCCTCTCGAAACAGGACCGGCACCTGTATGAAGCCTGGAACAAGACCTACCCGGTCGAAAGCTGGGAGCGCCAGCGCAACCAGAGCGTGGCGTGTGTCATGGGACGCGGGAACGAGTTCGTGGGCCCGGTGGATATGAAGGCCTGCGGCTGACCTCACCGTTGTGAACAGCGCAAATCGACTGTGGGAGCAAGCTCGCTCCCACAGGTTTTGTGGCTTAAGGCTTCCTGCGTCTTTTTGTCCTACCCGATTATTGGGCGGCTGGGTAATCCACCAGCAACGTCTCGATGTTGCGTTTTTTCGCCCGGACCAGGGCGGCAGTGACCTGTTCTTGCTTGGCCTCGGCCTCAGCCTTGGAGCTGAAAGGACCGACCAGGACCCGATCCTTGCCATTTTCCCGCACCACGCTCGACATGAAACTGTGCTCGATGAGCCACCCAGTCAGGTCACTGACGGCCTGCGGGGTCTCGCCTCGAACCTCGACGGCCCACTGTGGCGCAGCAGCGGCTGCCGGTGCGGAGGTCGCGGCGGGTTTGGGCTTCGGTGCCTGGACATCACGCCCTTCACCGCATCCTGCCAGCACCAATACCGCAATAACCCAAGCCAATTTACGCACAACGTTTCCCCTGGAAGACATGAGGCAGGGATTTTAGCACTCACACCCACCAAGAACGCCGCAAACAGTGCTCAAAACACGAGAATCCTGCCCGGCGTCTCTGTATAGTCGCACCCTGGGAATTAATGCTGCGTCTGCGCGTCAGAAAGAGGCACCCACATTGTGACACTTAGCACTAATCTATAAGCAGTACCGACATCTGCACTGTCTGAATCAGGTGCCCTAATAAAGCAATCAAGGAGAACACCATGCTGATACTCACCCGCAAAGTCGGTGAAAGCATAAACATTGGTGACGACATCACGATCACCATTCTGGGCGTTAGCGGCCAACAAGTCCGGATCGGCATCAACGCCCCGAAGAACGTTGCGGTGCATCGCGAAGAGATTTATCAACGTATTCAGGCGGGTCTTACCGCCCCCGACAAACCGCAGACTCCCTGAACCTTGCGGTAGTCCGTAGCCAGCCCGTTTGCATCACCGCAATGGCTGGCTAAAGATTCTGGCCGACCGGCCTCACCCTGCTCCACCCCGCCTTTGATTTTTTCGTCCAGCCCATGGAACCGATCCTAATGGCATGGCTCGTAGCATGGCTGTCAGACGTTTCGTTTTAATGGCGTTGAAGCAGGTGTTCGTGGCCGGTCAGCCCAGGCTCACGCCGCGAGCCATTCCTGTGGCAGCGATCACCATCAATACCAGCAACAAGGCTTCGATGTGGCTGATCCGTGCAAACCGACCGGCCTTCGAAGGATCGATCGCCGCCCCTTTGCCCAGCGCTATCCGCCATTTGATCAGGGCGATCATCGGCGCGATTTCAAGCAACAGGATCAGCAGGAACAAAGTCATTTTCAGGTGAAACAGCGGTTGGTGCAGGTAATAATCCGAGCCCTTTTCGTACCCAGCGAAAGCGCGCATCCCACCGGTCACCAGCAGCACCAACGCCGACAGCCCCCACACGTTATCCGCGATCAACACATTGCGCACCGCATCCACACCGCCCGCCAGGCGTCGTAACGCCGTGCCGCGCGTCAGCACCGCCCAGAACCCGAGGGCGAACGCCAGAAGATGAATTGCCGCCAGAGACCAATGAGCCAACATGGAAGAACCCTGTCAGAGAACGTCGAATCGACCTGACAGTACTAGCTCATAAAACAATGATTGCCAGAATTGGAATGCAAAAAAGTGGGAGCGGGCCTGCTCGCGAAAGCGTCATCATAGTCAACATTGCCGTGACTGATATGCCGCGTTCGCGAGCAAGCCCGCTCACACAGGGGTATTGCCAGCGCTAAAAGAACTCAGTCCGCCAAACGCCAGGTCGTGCCACCCTTGCCATCTTCCAGCACCACGCCCATGGCGGTGAGCTGGTCGCGGATCCGGTCGGATTCGGCCCAGTCCTTGTTGGCCCGTGCGGTCAGGCGCGCCTGGATCAGTGCATCGACCTCGGCGGCATCCACACGGCCTTCGGCACCGGCTTGCAGGAATTCGTCAGCCTCAAGCTGCAACACTCCCAGCACGCTGGCCAGCTCCTTCAGACGCGCCGCCAGGCCCGCCGCCGCATTGAGATCGCTCTCTCGCAGGCGGTTGATCTCGCGCACCATCTCAAACAGCACCGCGCAGGCTTCCGGCGTGCCGAAGTCGTCGTTCATCACCTCGGTAAAACGTGCCACAAACGCTTCGCCACCGGCGGCCGGCACATTCGGCAGGCCTTTCAATGCGTGGTAGAAACGCTCCAGGGCGCCCTTGGCGTCCTTGAGGTTGTCTTCCGAGTAGTTGATGGCGCTGCGGTAGTGGCTCGACACCAGCAGGTAACGAATGACTTCCGGGTGGTACTTCTCCAGCACGTCGCGGATGGTGAAGAAGTTGTTCAAGGACTTGGACATCTTCTCGCCGTTGATCCGGATCATCCCGCAATGCATCCACGCATTGGCGTAGGTCTTGCCGGTGGCCGCTTCGCTCTGGGCGATTTCGTTTTCGTGGTGTGGGAACTCCAGGTCGCTGCCGCCACCATGAATGTCGAAGGTCTCGCCCAGGCAGCAGGTCGACATCACCGAGCATTCGATGTGCCAGCCCGGACGCCCGGCGCCCCACGGCGACTCCCAGCTCGGCTCGCCCGGCTTGGCAGCTTTCCACAATACGAAATCCAGCGGGTCCTGTTTCGACTCGTCGACTTCGATGCGCGCGCCGATGCGCAGGTCTTCGATTTTCTTGCGCGACAGCTTGCCGTAGCCCATGAACTTGGCGACGCGGTAGTACACGTCGCCATTGCCCGGTGCGTAGGCATAGCCCTTGTCGATCAAGGTCTGGATCATGCTCAACATGCCAGGGATGTGGTCCGTGGCACGGGGTTCCAGGTCCGGCTTGAGGATATTGAGGCGCGCCTCATCCTCGTGCATGGCCTTGATCATGCGCTCGGTCAGCGCATCGTAAGGCTCGCCGTTTTCCCGGGCACGGTTGATGATCTTGTCTTCGATGTCGGTGATGTTGCGCACGTAGGTCAGGTCATAACCGCTGAAACGCAACCAGCGGGTCACCAGGTCGAAGGCGACCATGCTGCGACCATGGCCGATGTGGCAGTAGTCGTACACGGTCATCCCGCAGACGTACATGCGGACCTTGTTGCCATCCAGCGGCTTGAAGACTTCTTTGCTCTTGGTGAGCGTGTTGTAGATCGTAAGCACAGGGTTTCCCTTAAGACTTGATCACTGACCCCAGGAATCGCGCAAGGTCACGGTACGGTTGAATACCGGAGCACCGGGTTTCGAGTCCTTGATATCCGCGCAGAAGTAGCCTTCGCGCTCGAACTGGAAACGGTCTTCCGGCTGTGCGTTGCCCAACGAAGGCTCGGCACGACAACCAGTGAGTACTTGCAGGGAGTCAGGGTTGATGTTGTCCAGGAAGCTGGCGCTGTCTTCGGCCTTCTCCGGGTTCGGCGAACGGAACAGGCGATCGTACAGGCGCACTTCGCACTCGACGCTGGCGGCGGCCGGCACCCAGTGGATCACGCCCTTGACCTTGCGACCTTCCGGGTTCTTGCCCAGGGTGTCGGGGTCGTACGAGCAACGCAGCTCGACGATGTTGCCATCGGCGTCCTTGATCGCTTCGTCGGCGCGGATCACGTAGCTGCCGCGCAGGCGCACTTCGCCGGTCGGCTCCAGGCGCTTGTAGCCTTTTGGCGGCTCTTCCATGAAGTCTTCACGGTCGATGTAGATTTCCCGGGCGAACGGCAGGACGCGCACGCCCATGTCTTCTTTCGGGTGGCGCGCCAGCTCGAGGTTCTCGACCTGGCCTTCCGGGTAATTGGTGATCACGACTTTCAGCGGACGCAATACACACATGGCGCGCGGGGCGCTGTGGTCGAGGTCGTCACGGATGCTGAATTCCAGCATGCCGAAGTCCACCACGCCGTCGGAACGGTTGGTGCCGACCATCTCGCAGAAATTACGGATCGACTTTGGCGTGTAGCCACGACGACGGAAGCCCGACAGCGTCGACATGCGCGGGTCGTCCCAGCCGTTGACGTGCTTCTCGTCCACCAGTTGCTTGAGCTTGCGCTTGCTGGTGATGGTGTAGTTCAGGTTCAGGCGGCTGAATTCGTACTGGCGCGGGTTGGCCGGCACTGGCAGGTGCTCGAGGAACCACTCGTACAACGGACGGTGGCTTTCGAACTCCAGGGTGCAGATCGAGTGGGTGATGCCTTCGATGGCGTCCGACTGACCGTGGGTGAAGTCATAGTTGGGGTAGATGCACCACTTGTCACCGGTCTGGTGGTGATGGGCATGACGGATGCGGTACATGATCGGGTCGCGCAGGTTCATGTTCGGCGAGGCCATATCGATCTTGGCCCGCAGCACCCGTGCGCCGTCCGGGAATTCGCCGGCGCGCATGCGGGCGAACAGATCCAGGTTTTCTTCCACGCTGCGATCACGGAACGGGCTGTTCTTGCCCGGCTCGGTCAGGCTGCCACGGTATTCCTTGGCCTGCTCGGGGGTCAGGTCGCAGACGTAGGCGTTGCCGGCCTTGATCAGCTCCACCGCCCAGTCGTGCAACTGGTCGAAATACTGCGAGGCGTAGCGCACTTCACCGGACCATTCGAAACCCAGCCACTTGACGTCGCTTTCGATCGCGTCGATGTATTCCTGGTCTTCCTTGGCCGGGTTGGTATCGTCGAAACGCAGGTGCGTGACACCGCCGAACTCCTGGGCCAGGCCGAAGTTCACGCAGATCGACTTGGCGTGGCCGATGTGCAGGTAGCCGTTGGGCTCCGGCGGGAAGCGAGTGACGATCTGTGTGTGCTTACCCGAGTCCAGGTCCGCCTGGATGATCGGGCGCAGGAAATTGACCGGCACGGCCGGGCCGGTCTTGGAATTCGAGGTAGGGTCGACAGTGGGCTTGCTCATAGGATCCTTGAACGTACAAGTGCGCGGCCGGGTGCGGCCTGATAAATCAAAGCCCGTATCATAGCCGATGCTGTCAAGCCGCTGACAGGCCAGGCCGGTAAACGATTGAATTTAATCGACGGTCAGATGAAAAACAGCCTCGAAATTCGTGCCTGGCGCGCTAAACTGCCCAGCCTGGCTCAGTGCAGCCAGACCGGTTGCGGGCATCAAAGCCCCAAAACCCACGAATTCCTTGAAAGAGTACCGATCATGACCCAAGTCAAACTGACCACCAACCACGGCGACATCGTCCTGGAACTGAACGCTGAGAAAGCGCCACTGACCGTTGCCAACTTCGTTGAATACGTCAAGGCCGGCCACTACGAAAACACCGTGTTCCACCGCGTCATCGGTAACTTCATGATCCAGGGCGGCGGTTTCGAGCCAGGCATGAAAGAAAAGAAAGACAAGCGCCCAAGCATCCAGAACGAAGCCGACAACGGCCTGCCGAACGAAAAGTACAGCGTCGCCATGGCCCGTACCATGGAGCCGCATTCGGCATCCGCGCAGTTCTTCATCAACGTGGCGGACAACAGCTTCCTGAACCACAGCAGCAAGACCACCCAGGGCTGGGGCTACGCAGTATTCGGCAAAGTGGTTGAAGGCACCGACGTGGTCGACAAGATCAAAGGCGTTTCCACCACTTCCAAGGCCGGCCACCAGGACGTGCCAGCAGAAGACGTGATCATCGAGAAAGCCGAGATCGTTGAGTGATACTGCTGATTTCAGATTTGCATCTGGAAGAGGAGCGCCCGGACATTACCCGGGCGTTTCTGGATTTAATCGCCACACGCGCCCGCTCGGCGCAAGCTTTATACATCCTGGGCGACTTCTTCGAAGCCTGGATCGGCGACGATGCCATGACGCCGTTCCAGCGTTCCATCTGCCAAGCCCTGCGCGAATTGAGCGACAGCGGCACGGCCATTTTCCTGATGCACGGCAATCGTGACTTCATGCTGGGACAAGCCTTCTGCAAAGCGGCCGGCTGCACCCTGCTCAAGGACCCGTGTGTCGTGCAGTTCAACGGCGAACCGGTGCTGCTGATGCACGGCGACAGCCTCTGCACCCGCGACGAAGGCTACATGAAGCTGCGGCGCTGGCTGCGCAACCCGGTCACGCTGTTCATCCTGCGCCACCTGCCGCTGGCCAGCCGCCAGAAACTGGCGCGCAAACTGCGCAGCGAAAGCCGCACGCAAACGCGGATGAAAGCCAATGACATCGTCGACGTCACGCCCGAAGAGATCCCGCGGATCATGCAGGAGTACGGCGTGAAGACCCTGATCCACGGCCATACCCACCGCCCCGCCATCCACAAACTGCAACTGGGCGAACACGCCGCTCGGCGCATTGTGCTGGGGGATTGGGACAAGCAAGGCTGGGCGTTGCAGGTGGATGAGCAAGGGTTTGCATTGGCGCCGTTTGGGTTTGGCAATGCGCAGTTGGCGTTGCCAGGCAACTGAAGCGCGCAGATGTCCCCTGTGGGAGTAGGCCTGTGGGAGCAAAGCTTGCTCGCGATGAACGATGACACGGTCTTGCAGTTGAACCGTGTCGCCCGCATCGCGGGCAAGCCTTGCTCCCACAGCCCCGCTCCCACATTGGATTGCATTCACCTCTGAATCAGTGCCCCGCCGACGCAGGCCCCGCCTTCGCCGCAAACGGCGGCTTCGCCAGCCACACCAGCACAATCAAGCCCATGAACGCCCAGCCCAGCAACGTGAAGTAATCCACGGTGGAGAGCATGTACGCCTGGCTGGTGAGGATCTGGTCGAGCTGGGCATAGGCCGGTGTGCTCGCGCCGCCGAGCTGGTTGAGCGCCTCGCGGGTGGCCGGTTCGAAGGTGCTGATGCTTTCGCTCAGGTAGGCATGATGCTGGTCGGCCCGGCGGATCCAGATCCAGGTGGTCAGGGACGCGGCGAAGCTGCCGCCCAGGGTCCGCAGGAACGTCGCCAGCCCGGCGCCGTCGGCAATTTGGTGCGGCGGCAGGTCCGACATCAGGATGCTCAAGGTCGGCATGAAAAACAGCGCCACGCCGATGCCCATGAACAATTGCACCAGGGCGATGTGCTGGAAATCCACTTCGTTGGTGAATCCGGCGCGCATGAAGCAACTCAGGCCGATGGCCAGGAACGCCAGCCCGGCCAGCAGGCGCAGGTCGAACTTGTGGGCGTATTTGCCGACGAAGGGCGACATCAGCACCGGCAGGATGCCGATGGGCGCCACCGCCAGCCCGGCCCAGGTGGCGGTGTAGCCCATCTGGGTCTGCAACCACTGCGGCAGGATCAGGTTGATGCCAAAGAAGCCAGCGTACCCCCCCACCAACACGATGGTGCCGATGCGGAAGTTGCGGTAAGCGAACAGCCGCAGATTGACCACCGGATGACGGTCGGTCATCTCCCAGATCACGAACACCGCCAGGGCAATCAGCGAAATCACCGCGCCAATGATGATGAAATTCGACTCGAACCAGTCCAGGTCGTTGCCCTTGTCGAGGATCACCTGGAGCGCACCGACCCCGATGATCAGGGTGATCAGCCCAACGTAGTCCATCGGCTGGTAGCTGGTGACGACCGGCCGCGCCTTGAGCTGCTGGCGCACCACCATCACCGCAAAGACGCCGATGGGCACGTTGATGAAGAAGATCCACGGCCAACTGTAGCTGTCAGTGATCCAGCCGCCGAGGATCGGTCCGGCAATCGGCGCCACCACCGTGACCATCGCCAGCAGCGCCAAGGCCATGCCGCGCCTGGCGGGCGGGTACACAGCAATCAGCAAGGTCTGGGTCATCGGGTACAACGGCCCGGCCACCAGCCCCTGGAGCACGCGAAAACCAATCAGCTCGGGCATCGAGGTGGAAATACCGCACAGAAACGAGGCGAGCACGAACAGCATGGTTGCCCACAAAAACAGCTTCACCTCGCCAAACCGCCGGCTGAGCCAACCGGTCAGCGGCAATGCGATAGCGTTGCTCACCGCGAACGAGGTGATGACCCAGGTACCCTGCTCCGAGCTGACGCCCAGGTTGCCGGAAATGGTCGGCAAGGCGACGTTGGCAATGGTGGTGTCGAGCACTTGCATGAACGTCGCCAGTGACAGCCCGATGGTGCTGAGCAACAGGCTGGGCGGCGTGAAGGACGCATTATTGCTCATTGCGAAATCCTATGAAGCAGAGGTAGCAGTGTGGGAGCGAGCTTGCTCGCGATAGCGGTGTATCAATCAACAATGGAGCAAGCTGATCCGACGCCATCGCGAGCAAGCTCGCTCCCACAGGTTCAAGTCGCAGCCATCTGACAATCCATCAGCGCTGGGCGGTCTTGCTCGCAACCGCGCTGTTTTCATGGATCAGCCGCGTGATCATCGCGTCGGCGTCGGCCAGTTGGCGGTCGTAGACCTGAGTGCTGAACGAAGCTTTTTGCGGCGGCTGTTGGGCCAGCACCGGGCCGCTCTGGTCGTGCAGGTTGACGCTGACCAGGGTCGAGAGGCCCACCCGCAGTGGATGTTTGGCCAGCTCTTCGGCGTTGACATGAATGCGCACTGGCACCCGCTGGACGATCTTGATCCAGTTGCCGGTGGCGTTCTGCGCCGGCAGCAAGGCAAACGCGCTGCCGGTCCCGGCGCCGAGGCTGTCGATGGTGCCGCTGTACTTCACATCGCTGCCATAAAGGTCGGTTTCGATGTCCACCGGTTGGCCGATGCGCATGTCACGCAACTGGGTTTCCTTGAAATTGGCATCGATCCACAACTGATCCAACGGGATCACCGCCATCAGCGCCGTGCCCGGCTGCACCCGCTGACCCAGTTGCACGGTGCGCTTGGCGACGTAACCGGTGACTGGCGCAATCAAGGTGCTGCGGGCATTGGCCAGATAGGCCTGGCGCAATTGCGCGGCGGCGGATTGCACGTCGGGATGGGACGACACCACGGTGTCATCCACCAGGGCGCTGGTGGTCTTGAGCTGTTGCCGGGCATTGGCCAGGGCGTTCTGCGCCGAGGTCAGGTCATCCCGGGCGTGGGACAGTTCTTCCTGGGAGATCGCCCCGCCGGCCGCGAGATTTTTGCGCCGGTTGTAGTTCTCCTGGGCTTTCTGCACTTCGGCCTCTTGTGCATTGACCTGCGCGCGCATGCCATCGACGTTGCTGTACAAGCCACGCACCTGGCGCACGGTGCGGGCCAGGTTGGCCTGGGCACTTTGCAACCCGACCTGGGCATCGTTGGGATCGAACTGCACCAGCACCTGGCCTTCACGCACCAGATCACCGTCGTCGGCGCCGATGCTCACCACGGTGCCGGTGACCAGCGGCGTGATCTCCACCACGTTGCCGTTCACATAGGCATCGTCGGTGCTTTCGCTCCAGCGACCGTACAGTTCATGCCAGGCCCAGACGCCCAGGCACGAGAGAATGACGATCAGTGCCAGCGTCACCAACATGACCTTGCGCTTGCGTGGATTGCCGCTGTCTTGGGCATTTTCGGATTGAGTCGTTTCGGCAGTAGCCATGACAAGTACCTCGAATCAGTTATTCGGCGGGGTGGCGGCCGGCGTGGCCGAAGCCAGGGTCTCGGCCTGGAAGCCACCACCCAGGGCCTGCATCAGCTGGATCGACAAATCGATCTGTTCGGCATTCAGGTTCGCCAGTTGGCGCTGGGACTGCAGCAGTTGCTGCTCGATGCTCAGCACGTCCAGGTAATTACCGATGCCTGAGCCGTAGCGCTGGACCACGGTGTCGTAAGAGTTCTGGGCGATGTCGGTGGCATGTTGCTGGGCGCCAATCTGCCGGGCGATGTCACGCAACTGGTTAATGGAGTCGCTGACATCCCCAAGGGCCTTGACCAGGCTCTTGTTGTATTGCGCCACCGCCAGGTCGTAATCAGCGTCCCGGGCATCCAGGTCCGCCCGCAGGCGGCCGCCATCGAAGATCGGCAGCGACACGGTCGGTGCCACGTTGAAGAAGCGGCTGGCGGAACCAAACATCGCGTCCCCCAGCAACGACTGCACCCCCGCCGCCGCGCTCAGGTTGAGGTTGGGGTAGAAGTTGGTCTTGCCGGCCTCGATGTCCTTGCCGGCCGCCTCGACCCGCCAGCGCGCCGCGACCAGGTCCGGACGCCGTCCCAGTAACTCGGCCGGCAGATTCGACGGCAAGGCGACCGCGCTGGCTTGCAGCACGTTGGGCCGGGCGATTTCGTTACCGCGATCCGGGCCCTTGCCCAGCAGCACCGCCAGGGCGATCTTGGCGCTTTGCAGGCGTTTCTCTGCATCAATGCGGCTCGCGTCGGCGCTGGCTTCCAGGCTTTCGGTCTGTTGGAACTGATACTCGCTGTCGATCCCGGCGTTGAGGCGGCGCTTGCCCAGGTCGAGCATTTGCCGGGTGCGCTTGAGGTCTTCGGCGGCCAGGTCATAGATGATGTGGGCCTGGCCGAGGTCGCTGTAGGCCCGGGCCACGTCGGCGGCCAGGGTCAGTTGCGCGGCCTGGCGATCGACTTCGGCGGCGCGGGCCTGGCCCAGGGCAGCTTCCCAGGCGGCGCGCTGGCCACCCCAGAGGTCGAAGTTGTAATTGAAATCCACACTCAGCGAACGCAGGGTGCTGTAGGCCCCGCCCTGCCCTTGCGGGTCCTGGTCGCGGGCCAGGCGCGAACGGCTGACACTGCCGCTGGCATCCAGGGTCGGCATGCGCGCCGCATTGGCGGCGTAGGCTGCGGCACTGGCCTGATGCACTCGGGCGCTGGCGATCTGCATGTCCGGGCTATCACGCAGGGCCTCGCGGATCAGGCCATCGAGTTGTGGGTCGCCGAGGCTTTTCCACCAGTCGCTTTTCGGCCATGAAGCCGGCGACAGCGTGACACCGTTCAGGGATTGTCCGGCCTTGAGGCTCTGGGCCTCCAGACTAACGCCTTCGGTCTTCAGGCCGCTGTAGCTGGCACAGCCGGCCAGGCTCATGGCCAACAACACCAGGCTCAATCGGGTACACAAGGCTTTACGAATCATTTGTCCCCCAATCGCAGCACCGTGATGGGATCACCGGCGGCGAGCAGAATTTTCTTGAGGATTTGTTCGAGGGTTTGCAGCTCCTCGTGGCTGATGGCGCCGGCCAACTGGTTCATGGCGTCGGCGCCGATATACGGCAAGCGAGCGGCAAGGGCCTGGCCGGCTTCGCTCAGCACCAGTCGTACTTGTCGGCGGTCTTCGGCCGAACGCTGGCGAACCAGGAACCCTTTCTGCTCCAGGCGATCGAGCATCCGCGTCATCGAGCCGCTGTCCAGGGACAGGTACCGGCATAGCTCGGCCGGCGTGTCGATGCCGTGCTGGGCCATGATGATCAACACCTTGAATTGCGCGGCGGTGATACCGACCGGCTCCATATGGGTGTCGATGATCCGGTCCTTGAGCAGCGCGGCACGGCCGAGCAGCATGCCGAGATGGCAATTGTGGAAATCGTCTGGGGTGAAATGCTTCATCTGACCACCGTTTGCTGCCTAGGCAGTGAATGTATGTCGAGATATTACTGCTTAGGCAGCAAATGTCAAACAAATAGATAGGTTGCTATACATATCCAGACGAACGCGTAACAAAATGTGGGAGCGGGCTTGCTCGCGAATGCGCTGTGCCAGTCAACAAATCGCTAACTGATACACCGCATTCGCGAGCAAGCCCGCTCCCACAGGGGAATTGGGGAAGGTTTAGAAATCGCGCTTGTAGAAGATGTCCAGGGAGCTGGCCACGCCGCTGGCAGCTTCGAGGTAGACCTTCTTGCTGAGTTTGTAACGCAGGGCGATGGTGTTGGCCGGTTCGAACACGCCGACGCCGTAGCGCAGGCTGAGTTTTTCCGACAGGTTGCCGCTGGCCACCACGCTGGTGGTATCGCCGCTGCCCTGGGTGTCGAGCTGGAAGTCCTCGATCCCCAGGTTATTGGCCAGGCTGGTGGTCACCCCCGAGCTGCCCATCAGCCCCAGGCCCAACGCTGCCTGGGCGAGCATGTTGTTGTCCTCGCCCGTGGAGCTCAACGGCCGGCCCAGCACCAGGTAAGACAATGCCTGCTCCTGGCTCATGGCCGGTTCCGAGAAGATCTGCGTGGTCGGCTGTTCGGCGCTGCCGCTCAAGCGGATGCCGGCGATCACGTCGTCGGTCTGGCGGATCGCTTCGATGTCCAGGTAGGGCTGGTCGATGGGCCCGGCGAACAGCAGCCGCGCCCGACGCACTGTCAGCCGTTGCCCGTAGGCCCGATAACGACCGTCGTTGAGCCAGAGTTCGCCGCGGGTGTCCATGTTGTCACCGATGTGTACCTGCCCCTTTACGTTGGCCGTCAGGCCGAAGCCGGTAAACGCGAGTTTTTCCTGGCCGACGATCACGTCGATGTCCATCGCCATGGCGATCGGCGTGGTGCCCTCTTCGGTCTGGTGGCCGACGATCACCGTGTCATCCGACACCTTGACGGTTGACGGTGGCAGTTCGCGGATGGTGATCTCGCCCTTGGGCACCAGGACCTTGCCGGCAATGGAAAGCCGCTCGCCCTGCATCGTGATGTTGAGGTCCGGCGCTACATCCAGCACCGCATAGGGTTCGACGGTGACCGGCAGTTGCGAGCCCTTGAGGGCCAGGTTCATGGTCAGGGTCTCGCCCCAGCCGATGTTACCGCTCAGGCTGCCCTGCCCGTTCTTGCCACTTCTCCAGTCACCGTTGAGTTGCACCGCTTCGCCGGTAATCATCGCCCGCATCTGCAAGGCTTCAAGACTGATGGGCAGCTCCGGGCCGGACACTTCGCCGTCGCTGAGCACGAGGTTGCCGTTGACCCGGGGCGCGAGCAAACCACCGGATAACGTCCCGCTGCCGTTCAGATGGCCGGTGAGGGTTTCCACCATCGGCACGAACGGCCGGGCCACCGACAGGTCCAGCCCAGTCAGGCGAAACGAGCCGCTCAGCGGTTTGCTGGCCGGAATCGGATTGATCTGTGCCTGAAGCATCAGCTCGCCAAGTTTGGCGCCGACGAAATTCAGGCTGGTGTCGATCCGCTTGGGGGTCAGGCGACTGTCCAGCGTCAGGGTCTGGTACGGGAAGTCCAGCCACTGCGCTTTGTCACTCGCCTTATCCCGAACCTGTAACGTACCGCCGCTGGCGTCCACCAGGATCCGCCCGTTCGGGCCACTGGCCGGCAGATCCAGCTGCAAGTCGGCGTTGAGCCGCCCCTGCCAGGCAAAATCCTTGGGCATCCACTGGGCCAGGCTTTCGATGGGAAATTGCTTGAGGTGATAACGCAGTTTCGGCTCCGGCATCAACCGCTGGTCTTCGCCACACAGGCTGGCCTGGCCGGAACGCCAACAGTGGGCGCCAAAATTGAGCGTGCCATTGGCCAGGCGCTCCAGCTTCGCCGGGGCTTGCAGGCGCCAGGCTTGACCGCCGGCCTGCACCTCGCCGCTGGCCAGGCGCCCGCGCCAGTTGCCCTGGTCGAGGGCGCCATCGAGCGCCAGAGTGGTGTCGAGCTGCGGCCCTTGCAGATCCAGGGTGAGTTTTTGCTGCTTGATGTCGCCCTGCCCGCTAAGCGTCAGCACGCCCAGTGCGGTTTCGCCAGCGCGGATACCGCTGGCCTTGAGGTCGACTTTTCCCCGTTGCGCACTGTCGAGGGTCGCGTCCAGGTTCAGGCTTTGCAGGCGGTTATCCTGGAACGCCAGTTGCGTGCCTTGCAGGCCGAGCTTGCCTTGCGGGGCCTTCAGTGTCCCGGCCACCTCGATACGGCCCATGACCTGGCCGCGCAATTGCGGCCAAAGCTGCGCCAGGCGCGAAAGCTTGATGTCGATCTGGCCGCTGAGTTTGTGTTGCAGGCTGCCAGTGCCGTTGATGCGGTTATCCCCCAGGCGGATGTCCAGGGCGCTGAGGTTCCACTGCTCGCCGGCGCCGCTGGCCTTGGCCTGGAACAGCACCGGCTGACCACGCAATTTGCCCTTGAGGTCCAGGTCCGCATCGAGGTTGAGGCTGTCGTTCTTCAGCGCCCCTTTGCTGCGCAACGGCCCCGCCAGGGTGCCGGGCAGTTCGCCGAGCCAGTACGCCGGGTTGATGGCCGACAACTCCAGCGCCGTGTCCCAGGCGATGCCGTCGGCGAATTGCAGGTTCAGATGCCCTTGGGCCTTGCCCTGCCCGGCCGCGAGCTCAAGCTGCGGCAAATGGATTTGCGTCAGGTCGCCGCTGAACGGGCTACCCAGGGTAAAGGCCCCGGCGGGTCCGTCCAATGCAGCCTGGAAATTGCCCAGGTATTTACCGTCGGTATACGACACCTCACCGTTGAAGCTGCGCAGGGTCACCTGCGGTTCGTCGATCAGCGGATAGAGACGATGCCAGGGGAAATCCAACCAGGCGATTTTCGCTTCGGCGCTCAGGCCTTCGCGCCAATCCAGCTGGCCGGTGAGCTTCAGACTTTGCTGGTCGCCGGCATTCAGGTCGAGGCCGGCGATCTGTGCACCGCTGGCATCCACCTTGCCTTGGAGCAGCAGCGCCACCGGGCCTTTTTCGGCGGGCAGCGTCGCCTTGCCGAGCAGTTGATAGCCGTTTTTCAGATCGCCTTCGCCCGTCAGTTCCAGTTGATTGAGCAACAGGGTATCCGGCAGGTCGGCGCTGGCCTTGAAGCCGTCGGCGCTGATGCGCACCTTGGCCGGTAGATTGTCTGCCAGCGGTTGCAGCTCACCGACCAAGCGGCCTTGCAGGTAGCCGCGGCTGTCGGCGTTGAGGTTGAGGGTCTTGAGCAGATCGCCGTCGACTTTCAGGTCCAGCGCCCACGGCGTGGCACCCGGCGCCGGCAAGGTCAAGCGGCCTTCAGCCTTCAGCGGCCAGTCGCCGCCCGGTTTCAGCAGGCCGGACAGCTTCAGGCTCAGCGCGTCGCGCTGCAATTGCACCGAGTCGATCAGCAAGCCCTCGGCCGTCCAGTGAGCGGCCAGTTGCAGGCCCTCGAGCTGTTCACTGCCGTTGAACAACAGACTGCCGACCTGTACGTCGCCCAGTTCGATGGCCACCGGCAAGTCCAAATCAGGCAGGCTGATCGGACCGCTACTGGGCGCGTCGGCAGAGGGCGGCAATTGCAGACTGACCTTGTCCGCCTTGAGCTGTTCGATGCACAGCGTCATGCGCGTCAGGCACAGCGGCGACCAGGCGAATATCACCTGATCGAGCTCCACTTTGCGGGTGTCCTGCTGCCACAGCACGTGGTCAGCACTCCACTGCCCACCCAACCGTCCCTGGAAATTTTCTACGCTCAGCCCCGGTACCAGGCCGAGGGCCCAGCGGCTGCCCGATTGAGTGCCCAGCATGGCGCTCAAGGCCAGCAATACCAACGCCAGCAACCCAGCGAGTGCCAACAGCGTTATCTTCACACCACGATTCACAACTCGGGCCCCATGGAAAAGTGCAAGCGAATACCGCCCTCGTCGTCCAGCGCATGGGCCAGGTCGAGGCGGATCGGGCCGACCGGCGACACCCAGCGCACGCCAACGCCCACGCCGGTCTTGAGGCTCGGCAGCTCAAGGCTGTTAAAGGAATTGCCCTGGTCGACGAAGGTCGCCAGCCGCCATTTCTCAGCGACGGAATATTGATATTCGAGGCTGCCGGCCACCATGTAGCGCCCGCCGATGCGATCGCCCTCGGAGTTTTCCGGCGACAGGCTCTGGTAGTCGTAACCGCGCACGCTCTGGTCGCCACCGGCGAAAAAACGCAAGGACGGCGGGATCGATTTATAGCCATTGGTGGCGCTGCCACCGACCTGGGCTCGGGCCAAAAGGCGATGCTTGTCGAACACCGTGGTCAGGCCCTTGACCATGGCCGTGCCGTATAAAAGGTTGTTGTCCGAGCCGAGCCCTTCCTTGGCAACCTTGGTGTCGAACTGCAGGCGGTAGCCGTTGTGCGGGTCGATGCGGTTGTCGCTGCGCAGGTAGGAATAGCTGACACCCGGCATCAGCAACGTGCTCAGGCCTGAATCGTCGCCGAGGCGATACTCTTCGTGCTGCCACTTGAGCGACACCACCCGCTGCCAGCCGCTGGGCAACTTGCTGTGCCATTCAGGGCCCACGGTCAACAGTTTGCTGAGACTGTCGGTGTCGGCCAGTTCTTCATATTGATAGCCGCCGGCGTAGCGCAGCTTGTCGGTCAGTGGCGGATCCAACGGCACGTCGTACCACAGGCCGACGTTCTGCCGGGGCGCCGACACTTCTGTCTCCCAGCCATAACTGTGGCCCTGGGCGTTGACCCAGTGGCGCGTCCAATTGGCCTTGGCCCGTGGGCCGACGTCGGTGGAGAACCCCAAGCCCAAACCCATGGTGCGTGGCTTGCGGGTGTCGAGCTTGACCGCCACCGGGATCACGTTACCGGTAGCGGCAGTGGGCGCTGCATCGACCCGCACGCCTTCGAAATAACCGCTCGATTGCAGGGCCTGGTTGAGCTCGGCAATGAGTTCGGAGTCGTACGCAGTCCCGGCCTTGAACGGCACCATGCGCTGCAGCAGCTCTTCGTCGAACGGCGTGTCCCCTTCGAAGCTCACCGGGCCCAAGGCATAGCGCGGGCCGCTGTCATAGATGAGCTCGATATCGGCGACGCCAGCCTGGGGATCCACCAGCAGCTTCTGGCTGACGAAGCGCCCGCTGAAAAAACCGTAACGCGATGCCTGGTTCTGGATCTGCCGCTTGGCGTCTTCGTAACGGCCGTGGTTGAGCACCGCGCCAGGCTTGAGGCCCGCGTTGTCGGGGACGCGAAAGGCTTTGAGCGATGCCGCCGGGCCGTCGATGCGCACGGTAACATTGCGCAAGTGCACAGGCTCGCCGGGGTCGATGGTCAGCACCAGGCGCGGCACCTTGCCGCCCTTGACCTCGCTGTCGATCTGCGGCTGGTAATAACCCAGGGCCTGGGCGGCTTTGCGCGCCTGTTCCTCGGCGCCACGACTGAAGCGCAGCAAGGCTTCTTCGTCACGATCACCCACACCGCCGATGTAACCTTCTACGTTGGCTTTGAGTTCGTCGTTGGACGGCTTGACGCGTACATCCAATTCACTTTGTGCCAGCGCCGCGCAGCTGAGGGACAGCAAGAGCGCGCCACTGGTCATTCGTCCTGGGAAATTCATGGCGCGGATGCTATCACGAGCTTGGAAGCCTGATAGAGCCAGACATTTCCCAAAAGTTCGGCCGATTATGCGGTTGCGCTTTGCAGCACTTGGGGGTTGGCATGAAAGAACACGTGTTCACGGACGGGTCCTACCGCAATCTCACCGATTTCCTCATAACCCTGGCGTTTATAAAACTCCAGGTAACGTGGGTTGCCGGTGTCTAGCACGACGCCTTGGGAGTTTTCGTCCACCGCACACCAGTTATGCACCGCTTCGAGCAACTGTTCGCCAAAGTGCTGGCCTTGAAACTGTGGATGAACCCCCAACAGTGGCAACACATGGACCGCATCCGACGGCAGGCAGGCCGCCACCGCCGCGTGGTAGTCCAAATAGCGCCGGGTGCAGCGAAAACCAGTGCTCAACACCATGCGCAGACGCCAGGCCCAGCTTTCGGTGATGCCCAGGCGCCGCTGCGGTGGGGCGATCAGGGCGATACCGATCAGACGATCGTTGACCAGCAAGCCGATGGCCGGCAGATCCTGGAGAAAGTGCTGTTTGACCAACTCGCGCACCGTGGCCCGTACCCGATGTTCATAACCGGGACGTTCGGACTCGAACAGGAAGCTGAAGGTCGGCTCATGGCGATAAGCCTGATACAGCAATGAACGGGCTTCGCGGGAGTAACCGCTGTCGAGCATATGGATGTCGGCGATGGCGGTGGCGGTTTCGGGCATGACGGCAGATCTCCTGGGCGAGGCTCGGTAAGGCCCCGCTCTTATTGAGTACGAACCCAATAGGCTCGTGATCGTTCCTACATGCAAAGGACATTAGCAGCGCATTTGTCCTACTGCCACGCTGGCCCCCTTCCGACATGTCAGCTAGCATCGCAGTTTTGCCAGGACAGCCGACCATGAAGATCGTCTCCTTCAACATCAATGGGCTGCGCGCCCGTCCCCATCAGCTGGCGGCGCTGATCGAGAAGCACCAGCCGGACGTGATCGGCCTGCAGGAAACCAAGGTCCACGACGAACAGTTCCCCCTGGCCGAGGTTCAGGCCCTGGGTTACCACGTGCATTACCACGGGCAAAAGGGCCACTACGGTGTCGCCCTGCTCTCCCGTCAGGCACCGTTGAGCCTGTACAAAGGCTTCGAGGGCGACGACGAAGACGCCCAGCGGCGCTTCATCTGGGGCACCTTCGCCGATGCCAACGGCGTGCCGGTGACGATCATGAACGGTTATTTCCCACAAGGTGAAAGCCGCGACCACCCGACCAAATTCCCGGCCAAGGAACGTTTCTACAGCGACTTGCAGCAACTGCTGGAAAGCCGCTTCAGCAACGACCAGCCAGTGGTGGTGATGGGGGATGTGAACATTTCCCCGCAAGACTGCGACATCGGCATCGGCCCGGACAACATGAAGCGCTGGCTGAAAACCGGTAAATGCAGCTTCCTGCCGGAAGAGCGCGAGTGGATGGCCCGCCTGAAAAACTGGGGCCTGGTGGACAGCTTTCGCCACCTGAACCCGGACGTCACCGACCGCTTCAGCTGGTTCGACTACCGCAGTCGCGGTTTCGAGGACGAGCCCAAGCGCGGCCTGCGCATCGACCTGATCCTCACCTCCCATGGCCTGCTGCCACGGGTCAAGGATGCCGGTGTGGACTATGAGCTGCGGGGCATGGAAAAACCTTCGGACCATGCGCCGATCTGGTTGGAATTGAGCTGAACCCGAGGCATCCCCCTGTGGGAGCGAGCCTGTGGGAGCAAAGCTTGCTCGCGATGAACGATGACACGGTCCCGCCGTTAAATCGGGTCGCCTGTATCGCGAGCAAGCTTTGCTCCCACAACACACCGCTCCCGCACCACTGTGCTACGCCTGACAAGTCGCAACCCTGTCACCTTTCAGTAACCTGATTGACTTAATCTTCCGGCACTTCCCAAGGTTCAGAAGGTGCCGGCATGCGGCTGCGCGTTGTTTTTTTCATCGGCCTCTGGCTGCCGCTCGCAGTCTGGGCCAGCGGCTTGCCGGTTCCCGAACACGGTCCAGCCCTGCGCCTTCAGGGCTCCAATACCATCGGCGCGGCACTGGGACCGGCCTTGGTCAAGGGCTTGATGGTCGAGCAAGGGTTGCTCAAGGTCAGCGCCGAAATCACCGGTCGGGACAACGAACAGCGGATTATCGGCCAGACCGCTGACGGCCGACGGGTGGAAATCGACATTGCCGCCCACGGTTCCAGCACCGGGTTCGCCGCCCTCAAGCAAGACAGCGCCGACCTGGCCGCCTCTTCCCGGCCGATCAAGGACAGCGAGCTGAAGGAATTATCTTCCCTCGGTGATCTGAAAAGTCCCACCGCCGAGCAGGTCATCGCCATCGATGGCCTGGCGATTATTCTTCATCCACAGAACCCGTTGCGTCAGCTCGATACCGTACAACTGGCGCGAATATTCAGCGGCGAGGCGAAAACCTGGGAAGCGGTCGGCAGCGTCGGCGGCCCCATTCATCTCTACGCCCGGGACGAACAGTCCGGCACCTACGATACCTTCAAGGAACTGGTCCTTAGCCGACAGGGCAAACGGCTGGATCCTTCAGCGCGGCGCTTCGAATCCAGCGAACAGTTGTCCGACGCCGTCAGTCAGGACCCGCAAGGCATTGGCTTCATCGGTTTGCCTTACGTGCGCCAGGCCAAGGCCTTGGCGATTGTCGACGGCGCTTCCCAGCCCATGTTGCCGTTGAACAATCTGATCGCCACCGAGGATTATCCCTTGTCCCGCAGGCTGTTCTTTTACCTGCCCCCTCAACAAACCAACCCGTGGGCCGAGGCGCTGGTTGAATTCACCCAAAGCGACCAGGGACAGGCCATCGTCGCGGCCAATGGGTTCATCGCCCAAACCGTCCAGGCCATGGCCGTCACGCCGAATGCGCTGATGCCGGAGGGGTATCAGGCCCTGAGCCGCCATGCCCAACGCCTGAGCGTGAATTTTCGCTTCGAAGAAGGCAGCGCCAACCTCGACAATAAGGCCCATCAAGACCTGGGCCGGGTACTCGACTATATAAAGCAACATGGCAAGCTCGACCGGCGCGTGACCCTGGTGGGGTTTGGCGACGCCAAGGACGACCCGGCGCGCGCGGATCTGTTGTCCAAATTGCGGGCCATGGCGGTGCGCCGTGAGCTGGTCAAATACGGCGTGGCGCTGCGGGAGGTACGGGGGTTTGGGGCATTGATGCCGGTGGCGGCCAACAGTGAGGATGAAGGCAGGGTCAGGAATCGGCGGGTGGAGGTTTGGGTTTACTAACAGTCGAAAGCCTGCGCGGCCTTTGTGGCGAGGGGATAAATCCCCTCGCCACAAAGGCTTGATGTTTATCCTGTTAATTTCGGTGTAGGACCAAGCTGCCTCGCCTTGCGCCGTTGCCTACAACTACGCCAGAATCCGCCGGCTTGTGCGCCTTGGGGTCGGGCTTTATCGTTTTCCGGTCGCTGACGAATCAGCGATCGGGTTTGGTAGCCCGGGTTGTCGGTGCATAGCGTCACCTCTGCAAGTGCAGTCATGCACTGCGCTTTTTGGTGGCCATGCGCAGGGTCTCTTCGGAGGCGCCGGCTCCGATGCCCGGTCTACCAACCTTCGTATGGCCACCACCCAATTCGTTTGGTAGCGAGCAGGTGATGGCTCCTTTTCAAGTGCATCGGAGCTTCAACTATGTTCAAAGCAACTCCCAACCCGCCGGACACCGATCCGACTTCCTCACGCCAAAAAAGCCATTCCAAAAAACTCGACGAAGCCGCCGACCGCGCCCTCGACTTCTACCTCAAGCCCAAACCCACGCAAGCCGAAGCCGACCCCAGCCAACTGTTCACGGTGGTCAACGGCATCGACACCGAATCCCTGCTCGCCAACCTCAGCGAAACCCTGGCCTCGGCCAATGCCATGGTCAACGACCTGGCCTTCGACCTGGAAGGTTCCAGGCGGCACGTGGCCCTGGGCATCCAGCAGTTGATCGAACTGGGCGGATTATTGGCGAACCGGGCGCTGGATAACGTCGAGCCGCGCTAGCCGACTCACAAAATGAAACTGGCCTCTGGAGAACACCAGAGGCCTGTGGGAGCAAAGCTTGCTCGCGATGCAGACGCCTCGGTTCCTCAAGAGACCGCATCGCCTTCATCGCGGGCAAGCCTTGCTCCCACAACGGGTTTGGTTTGTGCCAGGCTCACTATTACCGCCCCGCCAACTCCATGATCATCCGCGACAACAGATAAATCCTCGGCACCACGCTCTCAACTTCCGCGTATTCCTCAGGCGTATGAATGTTGCCACCGACAATACCAAAGCCATCCAGCGTCGGTGTGCCGACGCCGGCTGAGAGGCTGGCATCCGCCGCGCCGCCGCTGCCCTCTTCAGTGAGTTTGCGCCCCAGTTCGCCATAGATGCCTTGGGCCATGGCCATCAAACGATCCGATTCCGCCGTTTGCGGCATCGGCGGCAGGCCGCGCTTGAGGCTGGTGGTGACTTCAGTGTCGGCGATCAGTTTGTCTTGCGACACGCGGGCCAGGTCTTTTTCGATGCGGTCGAACTCTTCCGGTACCGCCGCCCGCACGTCGGCCTTGGCGCTGGCTTGGTCGGGGATCACGTTGGTCCGGTCACCGGCCTTGAGCACGGTGAAGTTGATGGTGGTTTTCTTTTCCGCATCGCCCAGCTTGCCCAGTTGCAGGATCTGGTGCGCCGCTTCCATCGCCGCGTTGCGCCCCAGTTCCGGCGCGACCCCGGCGTGGGACGCCTTGCCCTTGACCTCCACCAGCGCCGTGGCACTGCCCTTGCGCCAGACCACCAGGCCGTCCGCCGGGCGACCCGGTTCAAGGTTGAGGGTCACATCATGGGCCTTGGCGGTTTTCTTGATCAGGTCGGTGGCGACATCCGAGCCGGTTTCTTCGCTGGCGTCGAGCAGGAAAGTAATCTGCGCGTAATTCTTGAAGTCCAGGTTCTTGAGCACCTTCAACGCATAGATCCCAGCGACGATGCCACCCTTATCGTCCATCACTCCCGGGCCATAAGCCCGGCCGTCCTTGATATGGAAGGGGCGCTCGGCGGCCGAGCCTTCCTTGAACACCGTGTCCATGTGTGCCATCAGCAGGATCTTCGCCTTACCGGTGCCTTTGAGGGTCGCCAGGATGTGCTGGGTGCCGTCCGAGTTGGGCACCTTTTCAATGGTGGCGCCCAACTTCTGTAATTCTTCGATGGCAATGTCACCGACCTGGGTCAACCCCGGCACATACCCGGAGCCGGAGTCGATGTTCACCAGCCGTTCCAGCAGTTTCAGGGCCTCGCCTTTGTACTGTTCGGCGTCGCTCAGAACTTGTGGGTGGGGCTGCGCGAAAGCAACCGGGGCGAAGGCGCCGAGGGCCAGGCTCAGGCCGAGACTGACGGCCAGACGGGAGCGAAGAGCAGTAATCGTCATGATTCATCCTTGTTCCGTATCGGGAGAGTGCTCAGGCAACCCTACCCGACTATGGTCCAAGGCTCTAGGCCGCAGACGCCCGCCTAACCTCTCAAAGGGAAATGACCGATTCCTCCAACACCTGCCGATTCCGGTAACAAGTAACCCGATTGCGCCCGCCGGTCTTGGCCTCGTAAAGTGCCTGATCGGCGTCATTGAGCCAATGGGTGGCATCGCCATAGTCCGGGTTGAAGGCCGCCAAGCCAATGCTCAGGCTCACCTTCAGCGCCGGGTTCTGTTCGTAGCTGAGCGTCGCAAAGCGCTCGCGCAAACCGTCCATGGCCTGTACGGCGTTGTAAAGCGTCAGGTCCGGCAGAATCACACAGAACTCATCACCGCCATAACGCCCGGCCACATCGGCGGTGCGCAGGTTCTGCTTGAGCATCTTGCCGAGCTGGCGCAGCACGATGTCGCCAGCCACATGGCCATAGGTGTCATTGATGGCTTTGAAATGATCGATGTCGATCAGCGCAATTGCGCCACGCGCTGCCCCGTCTTTTGGGTGGCGCAGGCAACGCTGGAACTCCTCGTTGAGGCGGTCCTTCCAGGCACCGTGGTTGAGCAACCCGGTCAGGCTGTCGGTGCGACTCAGGGCCAGCAAATCGCGCTTTTGCCGGCCCAGGGCGTAGGCCTGGCGATAGCAGAACCAACCCAGCGCCATCGGGTACAGGCACAGCAGCGGCAAACAGGCGTAGAGCTGCGCCGGGCTGGTCATGGGCACGCTGGTCAGCGGGAAGATCATTTCGCCGACGACAATGCCCACCGCTTGAGCCACCGCCCCAATGAGCAGGAAACGCAGGCCGCCAATGGCGACGTTGTTCATCGCCATCATCGCCAACGTGACTGCCGCAGGCAGCGGATTGAACTGCATCGCCGCGACCCAGAAGCCGCCGAGCAACGCATCGATCAGTAAATTGAGGTGTTCTGCGTGGTACGGCGCCCTGCAATGCCGGGCCCACCAATAGGACAAGTGTGGCCAGAGCAACCCGTTGAACAACATGAATCCCCAGACCCACGGCGCCGGCTCGAGGGGATGGAGGGCAGCACTCACCAACACCAACCCCAGCGTCAGGCCCAGGATGCGAGATATATAAAGCCTCCTGGCGAGCGTGCGTCCCTTTCGTCCCGTTTTTTGCATAGAGACCTCTGCATCGCGGGTTTCCCAAGTCTTTCTGGGAGGGGATGCCTGGAGTCTATCAGGGCAGCATCAAATAGCCACTACTGATGAAGGGGTATTTATTCTCTGCCAAATGCAGGGCTCGGCGCTGATTTTGGCTATACATGACTAGGGCGATCCGCAAACGATCAGAAAGGAGGTCCATGGGCAGTTATCAGGTATTGATCATCGGCAGCGGGTTCGGGGGCCAGTGCGCAGCGGTCAATCTGCTCAAGGAAGGCATCGAGGATTTCCTGCTGCTTGAGCGCCGGGATTTTTTCGGCGGCACCTGGTGCCAGAACACCTACCCCGGCGCAGCGGTGGACGTGCCGTCACCCTTGTATTCGCTGTCCTTTGCCAGCTACGACTGGAGCCGGATGTTTGCCGAACAAGAGGAACTGCATCGCTACACCCAACACGTGATCGAGCGCTTCAAGTTGCGGGACAAGGTGCAACTGGGGTCGAATGTCGAGCGAGTGGAATGGGATGACCAGACCAGGCAATGGCTTGTCCATACCGCCAAGGGCCTCTACCGGGCGCAGTTCCTGATCAATGCCACGGGGCCCCTCAGTCAGCCGGTGATCCCACCGTTCGAAGGTCGGGAACGCTTCAAGGGCAAGACGTTTCACACCAATCATTGGGACCACGCCTACGACTACCGTCATAAACGTGTCGCTATTGTCGGCAGTGGGGCCAGTGCCGCCCAGGTGATCCCGGCCATTGCCGCGGAAGTCGAGCACCTGCATGTGTTCCAGCGCACGCCTCACTGGGTGCTGCGCCGCCGCGACCACACCTTCAATCGCTTCGAGCGCTGGTTGCTGCGCCAGGCACCACTGCACACCCTGTTGCGCTGGTCGATCTACTGGCAATTCGAAGCCCGGGTGATTGCCTTCAAGTACTCACGGTCGGCGGTTCGCATGGTCCAGCGCCAAGCCTTGAGGCTGCTGGAGTGCCAAGTACCGGACCCAACCCTGCGGCGCCGCTTGACCCCGGATTACCTGATCGGCTGCAAGCGCGTCATCCTGTCCAATACGCTGTACCCGGCCCTGTGCCGGGCCAATGTCAGCGTGCATGGCCAGGAGCAAGGCATCGCCGCCCTCGATGAAACCGGCATCATCACCCGGGACGGCCAGCACATCGAGCTGGACCTGATCGTCTGGTCCACAGGCTTTGATGCCACCGATGGGGTGATTTCCTATCCCGTGACCGGCAAGAATGGTACCCGGCTTCGTGACGCCTGGGCCCAGTACCCCCGCGCCTACCTGGGCACCAGCCTGCCGGACTTCCCCAACCTGTTTATCGTGACCGGGCCCAACACCGGCATCGGCCACACCTCGGCACTGTTCATCATAGAGTCGCAGATGAATTACATCCTGGACTGTATCCGCACCCTGAACCGGCGAAACCTGCGTAGCATTGAAGTACAGTCGGCGGCCGAACAACGCTACACCGAGATGATCCATCGGGAAATGCAGCGCACCGTATGGAAATCCGGCGGATGCCATAGCTGGTATCAGAGTAAAAGCGGCCATGTCATCGCGATGTTCCCCGGCTTCAGCTTCACTTATCACCGCCTGACCCGTCGGTTCAGGCTGGACGATCACATTCTGTCGTGACCCATGGAGGGCAAAATATGCTGGTGTTGTGGATAATTCTTGCCGTGTTTATCGCCTGGAGCTGGTTGACGTATCCAGCCATTGGCCAGGTGTTGTACGACATGAGCATGGCCCTGGAAGCACGCCTCTATCGGTTGCGCAAAATCAACGTACCGATCAGCGAAATGACCGTATCGACCTGGCAAGGCGGGCCTTATGAAGCTGCCGGCAGCATCCTGATGCTCCATGGCTACAGCGGCGACAAAGACCTCTGGCTGCGCGTAGCCCGGCATTTTGTCGGTGCCTATCGGGTGGTGATTCCCGACCTGGCCGGTCATGGCGAAACCGGCTTCAAGGCCGGCGGCGGCTATGACATCCCGACCCAGGCCCGGCGGGTGATCGAGTTGCTCGACGCCTGCGGCCTGGACAAAGTCCATGTGATCGGCAACTCCATGGGCGGGCATCTCGCGGCATGGCTGGCGGCCACTTCGCCTGAACGGGTGCTGACCCTGGCGCTGCTCGATCCGGCTGGCGTCACTTCGCCCCAACCCAGCGACATGGATCGCCAACTGGCCGCCGGCCGCAACCCATCCCTGGTGCACTCGCGGGAGGAGTTCGCGCCGTTCTACGCAATGACCATGGCCTCGCCGCCCTGGGTTCCGGTCATGGTGATGGCGGCGGTGGCCGAGCGCTACGTGCAACATCGCGAAGAACTGGCGGAGATCTACGCCGACTTTCGCGCCAGCCCCTCGATGGAGCCACGCCTGGCCGACATCCGCGCGCCCTCGCTGTTGCTCTGGGGTCGCCAGGACCGGGTGATCGACGTCAGCAGCGTGCCCGTGTGGAGCAAGGGCCTCGCGGATTTGCGGGTGGAAATCTGGGACGGGGTCGGTCATCTGCCCATGATTGAAAAACCCGGGAAAACGGCAGCGCTGTATCAGGAGTTTCTCAAGGGACTGGGGCAGTGAGCGGATGCCTCGCCACATGGCATTGGATCAGGTGGGAGGGTCAGTCCCTGACAGAATGAAGTCCTGAAGATTCTTCGTTTGTCGACGCTGGCGAAGGCTGCGATCTTTCGTTCAACTTTCCCACAGCCCAAACCAGGAACTCTCACCATGAGCTTCGTCAGTCCCGACCTGATCCGCCAACGCTTTTCCAAAGCGATGTCCGACATGTACCGCGACGAGGTGCCGCTCTACGGCGCGTTGATGAATCTGGTGGAGCAAACCAATGCCCAGGTGCTGGGCAAAGACCCACAACTGGCCGAACACCTGCGCAGCACTGGTGAGCTCCAGCGCCTGGACCTGGAACGCCACGGCGCGATCCGCGTCGGCACTGCCGCGGAACTGGCCACCCTCGGACGATTGTTCGCGGTCATGGGCATGCAGCCGGTGGGTTACTACGACCTCACGCCGGCCGGGGTGCCGGTGCATTCCACGGCATTTCGCGCCGTGCATGAAAGTGCCTTGCAGGTCAGCCCGTTCCGAGTGTTCACCTCGCTGCTGCGCCTGGAACTGATCGAAAACACCGAACTTCGGGCCTTTGCCGAATCGGTGCTGGATAAGCGCCAGATCTTCACCCCCACCGCCCTTCAGCTCATCGATCTCGCCGAACGCCAGGGCGGCTTGACGGAGCCCCAGTCCGAGGATTTCGTCCTCCAGGCCCTGGAGACGTTTCGCTGGCACCACAGCGCCACTGTCACGGCCGAGCAGTACCGGCAGTTGAGCGCCCAACATCGTCTGATCGCCGACGTGGTGGCCTTCAAGGGGCCGCACATCAATCACCTGACGCCACGCACCCTGGACATCGACATCGTCCAGGCGCAGATGCCCGTGCACGGCATCACGCCCAAAGCAGTGATCGAAGGCCCACCCCGCCGTCATTGCCCGATCCTGCTGCGCCAGACCAGTTTCAAGGCGCTCGACGAGCCCGTCAGCTTCACCGACCAGGCGCAATCCCAAGGCAGCCACAGCGCCCGCTTTGGCGAAATCGAGCAACGGGGCGCAGCGCTCACGCCCAAGGGTCGCGCGCTCTATGACCAATTGCTGAACGCGGCGCGGGATGCACTGGGGGCATTCCCCAATGAAGCCAACGCCGAGCGCTACAACGCGCTGATGAGCGAACACTTTGCCCAATTCCCTGACACCCACGATGAACTGCGTCGACAGGCACTGGCATACTTCCGTTATTTCGTGACGCAAAAAGGCCTTGCCGCCAAGGGCACCCTTGAGCAAACGGCCTCGTTGGAACGCTTGCTGGAGCAGCAATACCTGCGTGCCGAACCGTTGGTGTACGAAGACTTCCTGCCGGTCAGCGCCGCCGGCATCTTCCAGTCGAACCTCGGCGATGCCGCCCAGAGTCACTACGCCGGGCAGTCCAATCGCCAGGCGTTTGAAGAGGCGCTGGGGCGAGCGACCATCGATGAGTTGGGGCTGTATGCGCAGATCCAACAGCGCTCCATTGAGGAATGCAGGGCTGCCTTGGGCGTGCAGGAACAAGCCGAAGGGCGACTGTGAAAGAGATTGCACTACGAACCTGCTCGTGAAGCTCGATAATCAACTCGTTTTACCTGAGGGGCTGCAGCGTCAGCCCCAAAGCGCAGGAAGGTGCGCGGCACTGGACGGCGCCTTACGCGCATTTCCCTCGGTTCGAGGTAATGGCTCATGAAGACAAAACATAACTCATTGATCTAATTTGCTTTTCCTAAAATGGCATGGCTCTTGATAACCGTCAGGGCACCTCGGGACAACAACCGTCCCAGGCCCCTAAGTTATCCAGGAAGGAGAGCGTCCCATTGGCTACCCCCGCGTATATGATCATCAAAGGCATCAAACAAGGTCTGATCACTGCTGGCGCGTTTACGGCCGACTCGGTTGGCAATATTTATCAGGAAGGTCGTGAAGACAAAATCATGGTGCAAGGTTTCCAGCATCAGGTGACCGTCCCGCGCGATCCTCAATCCGGCCAGCCAACCGGCCAACGCGTGCATCACCCCCTCATCATCACCAAAGTGTTCGACAAGGCCACGCCTCTGCTGCAGGGCGCCCTCACCAGCGGTGAACGCCTGGAGGAAATTGTGATTCATTGGCTCCGGACTTCGGCGGCTGGCACTCAGGAACACTACTTCACCACCACGCTGTTCGACGCGATCATTGTTGAAATCAAGGACTACATGTTCAACTGCCAGGACCCGGTAAACGCACATTTCACCCATCTGGAAGACGTGCACTTCTCATATCGCAAGATCACCTGGAATCACGAAGTCTGCGGCACGATGGGCTCCGATGACTGGCGTGTACCGGTCGCCGGTTAAGTCCGCGCAGCCGTCAATGCACCGGCCAGGTCTGCTGGCCGATGTGCATTGAAGTGAACGGTAACGATTGACTCCGAGAGGGTGTTCGCCCAGTGCGACGGCCTCGGCATTCCATGCACTGGTAAAGAGCCTGACACTGGGCGAACGGGCACAATAATAGTGGAACTTTCAAAATATTTCCGCGTCGCGCTTTAAATAATTTTTCATCTTCAATTGTAACTATCGACGACTGATCAACACTCACTCGTTCGTGCAGTTACATTTGATGGGGTGTGAAGGGTATCCCGTGGCGAGGGAGCTTGCTCCCGCTGGGGTGCGAAGCAGCCCAAAAACAGAGCGACCGCTACGCGACCAAGCGGGAGCAGGCTCCCTCGCCACGGTTTTGGGCACATTCCGATGTATATAAAACTGTACAAACAGCTATACAACATTAATAGACAAGTACAAAAGTTATCAGCCGAGGCATGCAACATGCCTCACAGCAACTTAACAGCCATTGAAATTTTTTTAATGCCGGACGGTGCATCTGGCCTCAACCACGCCGCCCGGTTTTTTGCGCGTCGGTGTCTCCCGCTTCAGGGTCCCCTTGCTGCTGTTTGCGCTTGGCCGGATCGTTTGGGCGCAGGGCGTCGTTGTCCCGCTCCACTTCACCGGGCATCCCTGGCTCGTCCGGGTTCTGCGGCGTTTGATCAGGGCTGTGCTTCATGGCGAACTCCTTGGAATTCCAAGCCTGGAATCAGGCATCGGGCGGCTGCAGCCGGTAAGTCAGCGACGAAAGTTTGAGGTCATCGCTCATGACGGACTCCAGCGAGGCATTCATAAAGTATGAGGGTCGAGGTTCGCGGGGAGTTCCGGCGATTATCAGTAGCCGGTCATTTCCAGGTAGCCATTACCGCCGTGGCTGCCACTCAGTTGCACCGGCCCCTCCCAATAGGGAATGCGCAGGTTCATCCAGGCGTTGGGGTTCAAGGCCTGGGTGGTGACGTCGAGCTGCTTGCCGGGAATCTTCAGCGACCAGCGCACCGGCATCGAATGCCCGGCGACCTTGGCGGTGTCCAGCGGCACGAGGCTGATTTCCCCGGCGTGCAGGGTCTGCGCCCGGCCCTGGGGATCGATCCAGGTGCCCGTCAGGTACGGCGCTCCGTCCTTGTGGCGCATACGATAGAGCATCACGTGTTCACCGCTGTTCAGGTGCAGGGAAAACCAGTCCCATCCAGTCTGGTTGGCCGTCAGGGGCTGGCTGCTCCACTCGCGGTCAAGCCAGGCCGGACCGTTGACCTGATAGCGCTGGCCGTCAATTTCCAATTCGCCACTGGCCTGGAAAAACGGCTGGCTGTAGTAGTACGACGCCTGACCCTGTTCGGATTTCTGGCTGAAACCCTGATCCCCCTGCAACACCAGCGGGCGGGCCGAAGTGAGCCGCAACGCATAACTGAAGCGCGGGTCTCGGGCCGTCAGTTGCATATCCGCCAGAGGGTCGGCGCCTGACGCTTGAGTGCCAAAGCGCCAGTCGTCGATCCAGGCCTCGAAGGGTGTCGTCTGCACCCCGGCCTGCCCCACACCACCCCGAGCGTAGCGCTCGGCGGCATGATGGACGGCGGCAGAAGTGACCGCCGCGTGACCGAGCCAGATCGTCTGGTTGCGCCAGCCGTTGGCCTGGGGCGCGGCGTTCAAGGCGCTGCGAAACAGCGTCCATTGCACACCGAAATCGCGGCCCTGGGCATCCTTGAGATTGGCGGTGACGTACCACCACTCGATGCGAAAACCCTCATGAATGCCGTGGTCAGCCGGGAAACTGAACACCCGCCCCGGCACCACTGGCGTGAACGCGGCAGCCTGATCGCCCAGGCCGGCAAAGCCCTTCTCCGGTAACGGTTCACCGCAGCCGCTGAGCAACACCAGCAACATCAGGCCGACTTTAATCTTCATGGGCAAAGGTTCTCAGCAAATCCGCCGGCTGCGTGCGGTACAACGCATACAGCGGCCAGGCCGATGCCAGTAGCGTGGCGAGCATCGCCAAGGCCAGCAACTGCGCCAGTTGCAACGGGAATACCTGCAACGGCAGGCGCCAGCCGAAGGCCTGCACATTGATCACCGCATCCAGGCACCAGGCCAGGGCGATGCCCAGGGGCAAGGCCAGCATCAGGGTCAATAGCGCCAGCAGCCAGGTCTGGCCGAGGTTGAGCAACATCAACTGCCGTCGCGTCACCCCCAACGCCCACAGTGGCGCCAACTGGCCGAGGCGACTCTGGCTCTGGGTCAAGAGACTGATGAACAACGCCACTCCGGCCACCGCCAGGGTCAGACTGTTGAGGGCAGCGGTGGCGGCAAAGGTGCGCTCGAACACTTGGGTCGACCAGCCCTTGAGCCGGGCCTGATCGACGATACGGCTGTCATCCAGGCTGAACCGACCTTGCAACGCCGTCAGCAGCGCCGGGATCGCGGACGGTTCGATGCGCAGGTTGAAACGGTTTGGCGTCAGTTGCGGCCAGTGCGCCAATAAGTGATCAACGTTGACCAGCACATGGCCCTTGGGATTGCCGTAGTCGGCATAAACCCCAACGACGCGTAGCGCCCACGGCCCCTGCGGCGTCGGGAGGGTCAACTGATCGCCAATGCTCACCTTGAGGCGTCGGGCCAGTTGTTCACTGAGCATCAGCGTGTCGGCAGCGGCGAGTTGCTCCCAAGGCTTGTCGCTGGCCGACTCCAGCAGCGGCCAATGCTGGCGATAGTGGGGATGATCGATGATGCCGTGGATATCCGTCGGCCAGCCCTGCAACGGGACCGATACCTGCCAGATGGGAACGACCGCCGTAACCGCCGGTTGCTGCTTGAGCCAGGCGTGCAGCTCGCCCGCCTGGGCGGGGGTTTGCGGATTGATGTACAGCTCGGCGCTCAGTCGTTGTTCGAGCCAGTTGCTGAAGGTCTGGCGAAAGCCTGCGGTCATGCTGCCGGCACCGATGTTCGCCGCCAGCGCCAGCAGCAACGCCATCAGCGCCAGGCTCAGCGTCGGCAGTTGCTGGCGGCAATCGGCGAGAAACCACTGCCCAAGTACCGAACGGCTGCGGCGCAACAGCAGGTTCAGCGCGCGATTGAGCAACACCGGCAAGGCCAGCGCCGCGCCCAGCAACAAGGTGGTCATCAGGACAAAACCGCTGGCCAGGCTGTCACCCCAGATCAATGCCGACACGGCGATCAACGCCGCGAATGTCGCCACCCAACCCTGACGCCGCAGCCATCGCGCATGGGCCTGATGCCAGGCCTGGGGATTGGCCAGCGCCAGCAACGGCAGGCGCGCGGCGCGCAGCAAACTGTCGGCGCCGGCCAGCAGCGCACCAAGCAGGCTCAGGCCGACGCCGCTGAGCCACCACCACGGGCTGAGATTCAGATGCCCGGCCACTTCAGCGCCGTACAAACCCCGCAGGCTCGCCGCGACATCGGGCAACAACAGGCTCGCCAGCCAATAGCCGCTGAGCACCCCGGCGATCCCTCCGAGCAAGGCCAGCGCGCCCAGCTCAAGGGCCAGGCTGGTGATCAGCACCCGCGCACTGACGCCACAGGCCCGCAGGGTTCGCAGCAGGCTGCGGCGTTGTTCCAGGGCCAGGCCGATGGCGGCGTGGACAATGAACAGTCCCACCACGAAGGATAGAAATCCCAGGGCGTCGAGGTTCAGGTGAAAGCTTTCGGTCAGGCGCGACAGGTTGTTTTCTTCATCGGCGTGCTTGAGTTGCAGCCGACCGTTGAACGCCTCCGGTAACGCCGCACTGAACGTGGTGGGCAGCAACAGCCGTGACAGCTGCTCCGGCAACCCGAGGACCTGCTGGGCAAAACCGATGTCCATCAACAGCATGCCCGGCGCCATGTCCACCTGGACATGCAGTGGCGGCAGCAATTGCCCATCCACCGTCCGAGGCCGGTCGCCCTCCCCCAGCCCCAAGGCTTGCAAGGTCTGCGCAGCGACCCAGGTGTGGCCAGGGTCCGTGAAAAACGCCACCCGTTCGGTTATCTCCCGCGCCTGCCCCGCCAGCGCCGCCCCGGGAGGCAGCGATACCGGGTCAATGCCCATCAGTTGCAGGCGCTGGTCTTCGTGGCCCTTGAGCATGACTCGCGCCTGCAACACCGGTGACACCGGCCAACCCTGGCGCCGCAGATCGACAAACCATTGCTGAGGGAAGGTGCCGCCGCCGGGCGCACTGAGGCTGGCCTGGGGTTCGCCGCCGATGAGCTGACTGGCCCGTGCGTAGCTGTCCCGGGCCTGACTGTTCAGCGCCTGCACACCGGTGAGCAAACTGGTGGCGAGCCAGAGCCCGGTCAACACGCTGAAAAACTGCACCGGATGCTGGCGCCAATGGCTGAGCAGCGCCTTGAGGGTCTGGCGAAAAATCATCACCCCTGGGCCACCTGGGCCAGACGGCCGCGCTGCAAGACCACGCGCCGGGCCAGACGGGCCGCCACCCGGGGGCTGTGAGTGACCATCAGCAAGCTGGTGGGGCTGCCATCCAACAGTTCCAGCAACAGTTGCAACACCTCGTCGCTGGTGGCTTCGTCGAGGCTGCCGGTGGGTTCGTCGGCGAGCAACAGGGGCGGTCGCGAGGCCAGCGCCCGGCCCAGCGCCACCCGTTGCTGCTGCCCACCGGAAAGCTGTTCCGGGTAACGCCGCAGCAAATCCTTGAGCCGGAGCCGCTGCACCAGATGAGCCTGCCAGACAGGGTCATGGCGGCCACACAGGCGCGCCTGGAAAGCCAGATTATCCTCCACCGGCAAGCTGCTGATGAGGTTGAACTGCTGGAACACCAGGCCGATTTCGCTGCGTCGCCAGTTCGCCAGCTGGCTTTCGCTCATTGCGTCGAGCCGATACTCGCCACTGCGAATGCTGCCGCGATCGACCTTGTCCAGCCCGGCGACCAAGTGCAGCAAAGTGCTCTTGCCGCTGCCGGACTCCCCCATCAGCGCCAGGCTACTGCCGGGGGCCAGCGTGAGATCGATGCCTTGCAACACCGGCAACGGGCCCTGGGGGGTGACGTAGCTTTTAAACACTTCGCGCACTTCAAGCATGAAAAGGCTCGATGGATAAACGTGAGGCTCAGGATAGCGGAGTTAAGTGCCGGCCCACCAAGGGATGAACCTGGGCAACCGCCCCCTACCGTTTGTCACTTGCCCAACCTTATTGGATCCACTTACTTGTGTCGGGTAAATTTTCGGCTATCAATCAATAACTAATACCCGCCGTTTAATGCTGTCGGCGTAATCGTCACAAATATGACGACCCTGGATTGCCTCCTTCTCAAGGACGATCGCCGACATGCCTCACACCCAGTATCGCCTCGATATCGACGGGCTTCGCGCTGTTGCGGTAATCGCCGTGCTCATCCATCACCTCAATCCCGGCCTGCTCCCAGGCGGGTTCGTCGGGGTCGATATTTTCTTCGTCATCTCGGGCTTTCTCATCACCTCCCAGGTGTTTTCCGAGATCAGGCAGAACACCTTTTCACTGAAGCGTTTTTACCAACGGCGAATCAACCGCATCGTGCCCGCATTGGCGACGGTATCGCTGGCGAGCGTGATCGCTGGGGCCTTCATTCTTTCCCCGGCCGACCTGACCCGACTCAACGTCAGCGCGCTGCTCTCTCTGCTGGGCGTCTCGAACATCTACATTTGGGTGAAGTACGGAAACTATTTCGCGGCGGACGCCAGCGAAGCCCCGTTGCTGCATACCTGGTCACTGGGTATCGAAGAACAGTTCTATGTGATCTGGCCGCTGCTCATTCTGGCGCTGTATCGGCTGGCGCCACGTTATGTATTGGCCGTGCTGGGGGTTGGCATTGTTGCGGCGATAGGGCTTTCCGAGTACGCCACGAACGTCTTTGCCACCGCCTCCTACTATCTGCTGCCCACGCGCTTTTTCGAATTGATGCTGGGCGGCGCGCTGGGTATTTATCTCTATCGACCATGTTCGCTTGGTCAGCGAGCGGCCCAGGGGTCTGCTCTGGTCGGGGCCGGGCTGATCGGTTTTTCGTTGTTCGCCCTGAGCCCGGACGCGCCTTTCCCAGGCCTCAATGCGCTGATGCCTTGCCTGGGCGCGGCACTGCTGATTCTGGCCGGCAGCGGTAGCGTTCGTTCCCGCCTGCTGACCAACCGGCCCATGGTGTTCATCGGCCTGATTTCCTATTCGCTTTATCTCTGGCATTGGCCGTTGATTGCCTACCTGAATTACCTGGGCATCGCCATGACGCTTACCGTAGGGACAGCGCTGTTGGTGGTGTCGATTTCGCTGTCCTGGTGGTCCTGGCGTTATGTCGAGATCCCCTTCCGACGCTCCGGCGTGCAGTTGCCGTTTTCCCGCGTGCTCACTCAGCGATTCATGACTCCCACCCTGGGGCTCGCCGTGTTGGCGGCGTTGAGCCTGCAATTGAATGGCTTCCCGCAGCGCTTTGCGCCTGAAGTGTCGACGCTGGAAGCCATGACCCTGGTGGAACCGAACAAGCTTCGCAGCGACTGCCACATGCCCAATGCGCGCTACGGCAGCGACCCCAATCCCAAGTGCCGGCTCGGGGCGCGCAAGGAGCAACTTGACGGGATCATGGTCGGCGACTCGTTCGCCAATCACTTCACCGGCATGGTCGACATCCTGGCCGCCCCCGACGGCATCAGGCTGATGGACTACACCCTGGATGCCTGCCCACCGATCTTCGGCTACACCGCCGAGGTATCGACGGCGTATGGTGCCCGTTGCGCGGGACGCAACAAACGGGTGTTCGAGCTGATCAATCAACACCACTATCCTTACGTCGTATTGGCCGGGGCTTGGCCCAAGGACACGGCGGCCGGGGCGATTGTCGAAGCAAGTATCAAGGCCGTGGCGGACAACACTGGCCAGGTCATTGTGATTCTCAGCAACCAGAACATCGATAAGGCCGCGACCTGCCCGGTACGTCGCCTGATGTTCGGTAGCGATCGCCCATGCTCGGCACCGCTGGATATCACGGCGCCTTACTGGGAAGGCATACGCGCCCGGCTGACCCAGGTGCGCTTTATCGACCCCAATCAAGTGATCTGCCCGGCGGGGCTGTGCAGCCCGATCATTGACGGGCAGTTGCTGTACCGCGATGACGCACACTTGAATGATGTGGGCTCACGCTTCATTGGCCGCACGCTACGCGACCGAGGCTTTTCACTGCTGCACGACCCCGCCCACCCCGGGCCAATCGCCACGACGAGATAGCAGCCACGGGGAGTTGTGGCGCATGCATTATCTGTGTACGACCCGGAAAAAACTGAGGGAGGAGATTTGTGAAAGCCCGAGAATCCGTGTGGGAGGCCGAGTCCGGTCCCACAGGGATCACTGCCCCGCCGCCATCTGTGCCTGTGTCGGCCCCGGTGTGACGATGTGGTTCAGGTCGATGTGTTTCCATTCGGGCATCGCCCCCAGCCGTGCATTGAAGCGGTAGTTGAAGGTGAAGGCGTCTTCGGTCGGCTGGCTCAGGGACTTGCCATAATTGGCTTCAATCCCGGTCGGTTCGTAGCCCATCAACTGCAACAGTGTCGGGAAGATGTTGTAGTGGCTGGAGCGGTCCTTGTTCTGCGCCCAGGCACGCCGCCAATCCAGCGTGTGCGACTGCGCGCCCTCTATCACCACCAGCGGCACGAGCCCTTCCTCCGCCACCGGATCGCCGCCGCAATGGGTGTTGAGCCCCGGATTGCCGCGCTCATGCAGGTCCTGGCCGTGATCGGAGGTGTAGATCAACACCGCACGACTCAAATCGGCCTGTTGGAAGACTCGCTTGAAAAACTCGCCGACGTTCCACAGCAACGTGTTCTGGTAGGCGTTGCGGTACAACATCCAGTCATCCTTCTGGCCATTGAAGCCGTCGCGCTCGCCGGTGTCGGCCACTTCCTGGAACTGCCCTCGCGGCAAGGCCGGGCGGTAGCTCATGAAGTCGTCGGGGTATTTGTCATGTACGGGAAAATGCGCGCCCACCTTATTCATCACCACCAGTTCGGCACGGTCGTCGCCCAGCAGCTCGATCAACTTCGCCGCCGCCGCCATGTCACGGTCGCGCACGCTGACCTGGTCGAATTGGACGAATTCGTCGATGTCCTGTTTCTCAAGATCAGTCATCAGGTTCTGCAGGTTGCCACCGGTGCGTTGAGCGTCGATGTAGACGGTACGCAACCCGGCCTTTTTGGCGTACTGCCAGATCGACGGCAGGGTACTGTTGATGCGGATGTAATCGTCGCGAGTACCGCCGTAACGCAGGGTGACATTCGTGTCGGCGCTGCAATTGGCGATGGAGGCCGCGTAACCGAAATTGAAAATTTCCACGCCCATGGGTGGCGTCTTCAGGCCGGTGTACACGCCGAACGGGGTGTTGATGTCGAGGTAGTTGCCGGAAATGCTTTCATCGATGATCAGTACAATGTCGTGCTCGATGGCAGCAGTTAGCCGCGCGATGCGCACCGGTTCACGAGGGCCAACCGTGTTGTGCAGAGCCTCGTAGGTGAACAGGTTCAGATAGGCCAGCGGCGTGTACATCACCGGCAACCCGCGTGCGCCCTCACCCGCCCGCACGAACAACACGCCGCTGAGCAACAGTACGCCCACCAACGGCGCGGCGATGGGCAAATAAACCGGCACTGGCAGCCGACGGCGAGGCTTGAGACCGATGCCCAACAGTAACAACAGGCCACCGAGCCCGGCACTGATGATCACCTCGCGGTACTGATAGACCGCCTCCTGGATAAAGCCGCCGGAATACACCAGCGACACAAACTGACTGTAGGTCAGGTAGCTGTCGGTGACCCGGGCGTACACCTCGAAAAACACCGCCGAAGCAAACATCACCAGCGCGAACAGGTGCCGCACCAGGGTTTGGCGGATGTACGCGCTCATCCACAAAGCCACCACCAATACCACGAACATCGCGCCGTACAACAGCGTGGCGAAACCCAAACCCAGCGCCCCTACACGGTCAAGGTAGTCGGCGTACCCCCGCACCAGGTACAGCACCAGCAACAGTTCCTTGAGGTATCGGGCCATGTCGATCTCGACGCTATCGCGACGTTAGGGAGGGGTTCGCTTTCTGCACACTAGCAGCAGGTTTTCAAAGCGCAAGAAAGGCGACACCCGAAGAACGCGTCAAAAAAAAGTTACCCCAAAAATGACACCTTTACCTAACAAAAAACTGAAAAAACTATGGATTACGACCGTTCATCGCATTCTAAAACGTCCATATAGCCCTTTAAAACCGGCACTTTTCTAAGTCAGTCAAGGACTTGATATCAAAAGGCCCGGTTCTTTCTAGTTTTGCCAACACTGACAACTGTCATTTTGCTGACACGATTTTATGAAGCTGCGCTATACCCCTCTAAACAGTTTCATCCGAGTTACATCATTCGGTTTGCGAGGCACGCCAAAAATGGACGTGAGCGTATTTGGTACAGGGTATGTGGGGCTGATCCAGGCCGCTGCGTTAGCCGACGTCGGACACCGGGTCTTGTGCATCGACATCGACCCAAACAAGATCCGGCAGCTACAACAAGCGGTACCGACCATTAGCGAGCCGGGGCTGTCCGGGTTGCTCGAAGACACCATCAAGGCCGGGCGTTTGTCGTTCAGTTCCCAAGCCAGCGATGCGGTCAACCATGGCGAACTGATTTTCATCGCCGTCGGCACGCCCGCCGATGAAGACGGCTCCGCCGACCTCAGCCATGTACTGGGCGTCACCCGGCAAATCGCCGATTTCATGGACAGCGATCGCACCCTGATCATCAAGTCCACGGTACCGGTAGGCACGGCCGACAAAGTGGCCGAGTGCGCGCGCCAGGTCCTGGATCGTCGGGGCCTGAAAAAGCTTGCCGTGCGCGTGGTCTCCAATCCCGAATTTCTCAAGGAAGGCAGCGCCCTGGCCGACTGCATGCGCCCGGACCGGATCATCGTCGGCACCGCCGACCCGCTGGCCCGCGACCAGATGACAGAGCTCTACGCGCCCTTTTGCCGCAACCACGAAAAACTGATGTTCATGGACAACCGCAGCGCCGAACTGACCAAGTACGCCGCCAATGCCATGCTCGCCACCCGCATCAGTTTCATGAACGAACTGGCCAACCTCACCGAACGCTTGGGCGCCGACATCGAAGCGGTGCGCAAAGGCATCGGCTCGGACCCGCGCATCGGTTATCACTTCATCTACCCTGGCTGCGGCTTCGGTGGCTCGTGCTTTCCCAAGGACCTGCGCGCCCTGCTGCACACCGCCGAACAGAGCGGCATGCCGCTGCGCCTGCTGCGCAGTGTCACCGACGTCAATGACAGCCAGCGCCACATCCTTTTCGAGAAACTGGCCAAGCAATTCCCCGACGGCCTGGCCGGCAAGTCGATTGCCATCTGGGGCTTGGCGTTCAAACCCAATACCGATGACATGCGCGAAGCGCCCAGCCGTTACCTGATGGAAGCGCTGTGGCGCGAAGGCGCCCGGGTCCAGGCCTACGACCCGGAAGCCATGTCCGAATGCCGCCGTCTCTACGGCTATCGCAAAGACCTGAACCTGTGCGCGACCCGCGATGACACCCTGGAGGATGCCGACGCATTGGTGATCTGCACCGAGTGGAAAAATTTCCGCGTGGTGGACTTCGACCTGCTGGCCAGCAAGCTGCGCGCCCGGATCATCATCGATGGACGCAACCTGTACAACCCCGAACACCTGGCCGCCGCCGGGCTGCTGTATCGCGGCATCGGGCTGCGGCACACCCTGCCAGCGCAAGGGCCGCAAGCGTGAATATCCTGGTGACCGGCGCGGCCGGCTTCATCGGCGCCCATTGTGTGCTGCGCCTGCTGCGCGACGGCCATAGCGTGTGCGGCCTGGATAATTTCAACGGCTACTACGACCCGCAGCTCAAGCACGACCGTGTGGCCTGGGTGAAGGACCAGGTGGGTGAATTCCCCCTCGCGCGGGTGGACCTGACCGACGCGCCGGCGATCGATGCCCTGTTCCAGTTGCACCGCCCCGACGTGGTGATTCACCTCGCCGCCCAGGCCGGTGTTCGCTACTCCCTGGAAAATCCGCGGGCCTATGTCGACAGCAACCTCACAGGGTTCCTGAACATCCTGGAAAGCTGCCGCCGGCATCCGGTCAAGCACCTGATCTATGCCTCCTCAAGCTCCGTGTACGGCGCCAACCAGCGCACGCCTTATTCGGTCCAGGACAACGTGGATCATCCGCTGTCGCTGTACGCGGCAAGCAAAAAAGCCAACGAATTGATGGCCCACAGTTACAGCCATCTGTTCGGCATCCCGTGCACCGGCCTGCGTTTTTTTACCGTGTATGGCCCTTGGGGCCGGCCGGACATGTCGCCGATCCAGTTCGCCCGCGCCATCGCCGAGGGTCGTGTGTTGCAGCTGTTCAACCACGGCGAGCACCAGCGCGACTTCACCTACATCGACGACATCATCGAGAGCATCGCCCGCCTGATCGAACGCCCGCCCCAGGCAACGCCGCACTGGGACCGCGAACAACCGGACCCGGCCACCAGCCCGGCACCTTGGCGGATCTACAACATCGGCGGGCAGCACCCGGTGGCACTGCGCACCTATGTGGCGCTGTTGGAAAAGCACCTGGGCCAAACCGCCCGCATCGAACTGCTGCCCCTGCAACCGGGGGATGTGCTCAACACCTGCGCCGATGCCAGCGACCTGGCCCGGGCCACCGGTTTCCAGCCGCGCGTTGAACTGGACGATGGCCTGGGACGCTTCATCGACTGGTTTCTCGATTACTACGCACTGCCTATCGCCCACACGCCGCTTGCGGCTGAACTTAAGCGGAGGAGCTTATGACCCGACATGAACAAGGCATCCCTGTCAGCACTCGTGGGGGCGACAAGCGCGTCGACCCCGAGCACCGCAGGCGCCTGGACGCCGCCATCCACCGCCAAGGCCGTGGCTGGTTGACCGGTCGCGACGGCGGTCGACCCTGGACAGTCTCGCGCACCAATCGAGTAGTGGCCTGCCTCGGCGCACTGGCGATTCTGCTGCTGCTCTGCCCGCTGCTGCTGGGCCTGGCACTGCTGATCAAGTTCTCCAGCCCGGGGCCCGTGCTGTTCGTGCAGAAACGCACCGGCTATCGCGGCCGCGTCTTCGGCATGTACAAGTTCCGCACCATGGTCGCCGATGCCGAAGCCCTCAAGGAGTCGCTGCGCCACCTCAACAAACACGGCGTCGACGCGATCGACTTCAAGATCGACAACGATCCACGCATCACCCCCATCGGCCGGTTCCTGCGACGAAGCAGCCTCGACGAACTGCCGAACCTGATCAATGTGGTGACCGGCGACATGCGCCTGGTGGGCCCGCGGCCGACCTCGTTCAACGCCTATCGCTACAAGGACAACCATCTTGTGCGCCTGAGCATTTACCCCGGCCTGACCGGCCTGTGGCAGATCTCCGGGCGCAGCAATATCGACTTCGACCAGCGCGTGGAATTGGACCTCAGCTACATCGCTGAACAAAGCCTGTTGTTGGATTTGAAGATCCTGATGATTACCCCCTTCAAAGTTTTCAGCGGCCACGGAGCGAGTTAAATGGACGGTTCGACGAATATCCTGACCATAGCAAGCCCGAGCGAGACCAACCTGACCTCGACCGTGCTCGACCCATCCCTGCGGATCCTGCTTCTGACGGCCGCCAACACCGGTACCGGAACCAGCACCAGCGCCATGGCACTGGCCGCTCAACTGGCGCAGATGAGCAGTGGCCGCGTGTTGCTGGTGGACGCCAGCCAGTCGCCGCACAACCTCAGCCAGCAACTGTCGTTGCACAAAGAGCGCGGCTTCAGCGACCTGCTGTTCAACAGCCTCACCCCCCCCTTGTTGCAGGACTGCGTGGTGCAGACGTCCAGCCTGCCCTTCGACGTGCTGCCCCACGGCCGCCTGGGCCGCAATGCCGAACGCCTGAACCCCGAGCAACTGCGCCCGTTGTTCAAGCAACTGGCGGCGCAGTACCGCTTTGTGGTGATCGACGCCGACGCGGTGTATTCGGCCAGCGACACCCTGGTCATGAGTACCCAGGTGGACGGCGTAGTGCTGGTGGTTCGCAGTGAGGACACCCGTTGGGAAGTGGCCCAGGCCGCCCGCCAACGCTTGTCCCAGGCCGGTGCGAAAGTGGTGGGCAGCGTGTTCAACCGCCGCAAGTACTACATGCCCAAGTGGCTCTACAACAACCTGTAAGCCTGCAAAAGGATGACGAGATGAACGCCAGAATGCTTGTCCTGCTGTTGCTGCCGCTTGCCGGTTGCTCCAGCACCTCCGATACCCGCTCGATGCCGGTGCAGATCCTCACGGCCGCGCCGGCCAACGCCCAGGCCACCGACATGCCCAAGGTCGAACAGACCCTGCGGCCCCAGGACGTGCTGGATGTGATTTTTCACATCAGTACCACCGGCTCCCAGGCCTATCGGGTGCAGCCAGGCGACCAGGTGGCCCTGAACTTCACCGCCGCCAGCCAGCTCAACGGCACGCAACAGGTGATGCCCGACGGCAGTATCGAACTGCCGGGGGCCAACACCTCGGTGAAAGTCGCCGGCCTGACCACCGACGAAGCCCGCCTGGCGGTACAGCGTGCCTATGACCAGAAAATGCTGTTCCAGCCCAATCGCAACCAGTTGACCGTGCTGGTAACCAGCCCCCTGGCCGGCGAGACGAACCTGAGGAACACCTTGACCCACCCGGGCACCGGCATGAGCCGGGAAATCACCGTGGGCAGGGATGGTTACGCGAGCTTCCCGGAAATCGGTTCCGTGCCGCTGCAAGGCATGACCGTCAATCAGCTGGAAACCTTCCTCAACGAACGCTACGCCAAGCTGCCGGGGCGCATGACCGTCGATGTGCTGCTCAAGTCCACCGCTGGCAACGAGATCTACGTCCTCGGTGAAGTGGCCCAGCCAGGGTCGTACCCAATCCGCCGGCCGATCTCGGTGCTCGAGGCCCTGACATTGGCCCGGGGCACGAACGTCAAGGCACGGCTCGACTCGGTGGTGATCATGCGCCGCACCGGCAACCAGGTCGAAGCCCGCCACTACGACGTGGAAAAGGCCCTGAGCGGTGACGCGTCGCAAATTGCCTACCTGCAACCCGAAGACATGCTCTTCGTGCCCAAGACCAAACTCGCCAGCGCCGGCGAACTGGCCAGGCAACTGGCCGACGTGGTGCTGTTCCAGGGCGTGGGGTTCAGCTTCGGCTACCGCGTCGACAACAAAGGCAGCGACAACTGAAATTCAGGTGATCGATCATGAACCCCAAGGAAAACTATTTGCATGAGTTCTTCAGGATCTTCTTCGCCAACAAGCAGTGGGTGAAGCGTGTATTCCTGATCTTCGCCGTGATCGCCCTGGTGCTGCCGTTGATGCTCAAGCAGAGCTTCGATATCACCGCCCAGGTCATCGTACAGTCGAAAAAACTCTCCCAGGGCGACGCCACCACGTCGCTGAACCAGGAAAACGCCACCTTCATTCCACCGTCGCTGGCGGACATGGAAACCGAGAGCAATATCCTGCGCTCGCCCGCGCTGATCCGGCAGACCATCGCCACCCTGCGCGACCAGGGCGAGTACACGCCCAGTCCGGGCATCTTCAACAAGTGGGTAAGCGAACCGCTCAAGCGTTACCTCACAACACCGCTGCGCGAATACGTCATCAACCCGCTGCGCGATGGCCTGGGGCTGGAGGTCGATCCGGTGCGCGACACGATGCTCGATACGCTGACCGACGAAGCCATCGAGAACCTGAAGATCGAGACCCTGCCCGGCTCCAACGTCATCTCCATCGTCTACAGCTTTGGCGACCCGGCCCAGGGCACCCGGTTCGTGGCGCAACTGCTGCAGAACTACCTCTCCAGCCGCCAGGACCTGCAATCGATCGAGCTGCCGCAAGCCTTCTATGAACAGAAAAAGAGCCAGTACCAGACTCGCCTCGACGGTCTGGAAGGTAACCGGCTGACGCTGCTTGAAGGCGTCGGCTCATCCGACCCCAAGGAAGAAATCACCTTCCGCCTGAACGCAATCAATACCGAAGAGCAGGCCCTGAACCTGTACCAGGATCGCCTGCTGCAAAGCCGGCGCTGGCTCGACTACCTCAAGACCAGCCTGGCGGCGGCGAACAGCTCGCGGTTCAACGACTACACCTTCCCGTTCACCTTCACCACCACCGTGGACAACATTGCCTTCGAAGACCGGGAAATCAGACAACTGGGCGAGCAACTGACCAGCCAGGTCAGCCGCTACATGAATGACCTGGCGATCTTCCAGGCCGGCAGCGAGCCGATGCTGCTGGCTAGGGAGCAGATCGTGCGGACCCGCCAGCAGTTCCTGAAAGTGGTGAACAACCGGATCCAGGAACGCACCACCGACCTGGCGGTTGTCAGCTCGGTGATCAACCAGAAGGTCGAGCGCATCGCGGCGTTCAAGGAACGCATCCATCAGTTGCAGGAAACCCAGAGCAAGCTGCGGCAGATGGACACCGAGATCAATGCCCTGCACGCGGCGTTCTCCACCTATGCCCAACGGTTCGCCGAAAGCAGCACCGCCCGCTCGCTGGACAACGACCTGTCCAACGCCCGGATCCTGAGCCCACCGTTCGAACCGACCGCAGCGGCATTTCCCAAGCCGATGCTGATTATCGCGTTCGGCCTGTTCAGCGGCATGCTGCTGGCGATTGCCCTGGTCTACGTGCGTGAATTCTTCGACCATCGCTTCAAGCATCCGGCACAAATCACCCAACAACTGGATGTGCCCGTGCTGTTGGTGATCAACGAGCAGTCCCCCGACCAGGTCAACCCGCATCGCAACTGGAGCCTGCCCAGCCTTGTCCATTGGGTGCGAAATTGAACGCGCCGTTCGGCCCGACCCACCACAGCAGCCCCCTGTCGATCATTCACTTGCTCGACAGCGGCGGCTTCTACGGGGCCGAGCGGATGTTGCTCGATCATTGCCTGGCCACGCCCGGGCAGCACCAGGTGCTGTTCCTGGCGGCGCCGCCGACCTTGATCACGCGCTTTCGCCAGGCCGGGGTCGATTGCCGCCATTGCGCCAGTTGGCCCGAGCTGCTGCAGCACTTGCGCCAACGCCGGGATGAGCGTCCGCTGCTCAACACCCACAACTTCAAGGGGCTGCTGTTCGGCTGGGCGGCGGCGACGCTGCTGCGCCTGCCGCTGGTGATTACCCAGCATGGCTTCACGCCCCGCAGCCCCAAGCAGCGTTTCTACACGTGGTTGAGTTTGCAACTGTGCCGCACCGCCTCGGTCAAGCGGGTGGTCTGCGTGGCCGAAAGCATCGCCGCGCTACACCGCCAGGCCAGCGTGCGGGCGGAAAAGCTCGACGTGATCCCCAACGGCCTGCCTGCGGTCAACGCACCGCTGGCCCATCGCGACGACGGGCAGCGCTGGCGGGTCGGCTACGTCGGCCGTTTGAGCAGCGAGAAGGGTCCGGACCTGTTCCTCGACGCCATGATCCCGCTGTGCCAACGGCACGCATCGCTGCATGCGGTGATGCTCGGCGACGGTCCGGAACGCCAGGCCCTACTCAAGCGCATCACCGAAGCCGGGTTGCCGACGCGCATCGAGCTGCCGGGGTACCAGACCGACATGAACGCCTGGTGGAGTCGTCTCGACGCCCTGGTGATCAGCTCGCGCACCGAAGGCACGCCGATGATTCTGCTCGAAGCCATGCAGGCCGGCGTGCCGGTAGTGGCGTTCGGCGTCGGCGGCATTCCCGACGTGCTGCAGGACCGCCATAACGGCCTGCTCGCCACCCCGGCTGACAGCGCCGAACTGGCCCAGCAGATCGAAACACTGTTCAGCGAACCGCCTCTGGCGCGGATCCTGGCCGACAACGCGCGTCGCACCCAACGGGACCGCTACGACCTGCGAACGCTGGCCGAACGCTGGTCGCAGCTTTACATCCGCACGGCACGGGAGGCTCGTCCATGATTGTCCCGCTTTCGATCGTCAGTCTGCTGGGCCTGGTGTGCCTGGCATTACTGGCCAGCCCTTATCCGTTCCTGGCGCCGGGGGCGGTGCTGGGCCTGGTGGGCGTCGCCGCGCTGTACCGCAAGCCCAGCTGGGGCTTGCTGGGCATTGCCGCGCTGGTGCCGTTCGAAGGCCTGTTCAAGGAGAACGCATTTTCCGGAAGCAAATTCTTCGGCGTGGCGCTGATTCTGATTCTGATGCTGCAGTTGGCCTTGCACCAGATCCCTGGTGCACGCTTGCGCAGCAACATCTGGCGTCCGCTGATCGGCTTCATGCTGCTCTACGGCCTGAGCCTGATGCTGTCGGAAAACTTCGGCCTGTCCACCACGCACTTTCGCGAACTGGCGGTGGGCCTGATTCTGTTCGTGATCACCCTGCTGATCGGTCGCGAATTGAATCTGGACCTGTTCTGCCGCCTGGTGACATTGAGCGTCACCACCACCTGCGTACTGGCGATGTTCTCGGCCAAATACCAGGACCAGGGCCGTGCGTCCGGCCTGCTGGAAGACCCGAACTCCTTTGCCCTGCTGATTGCCTTTACCGTGCCGCTGGCGTTGCTGCTGGTGATACGAGGCCAGACCCTGCTGCACCGGTTGTTCTGGGGCGGCTGTTTCATCCTGCTGCTGGGCGGCATGACCAAGACCGAATCGCGCTCGGGCCTGGTGGTGTTGATGCTCAGCCTGATGATCGGCTTGTATCACTACCGCGCGCAGCTGCCGCGTATCCGGCCGCGGCACCTGGGCTTTGCCATGCTCGGGCTGGCGATTGTGATCCCCCTGGCGATCGCGGTGATGCCGGCCGGCTACGTCGCCCGCATCCAGTCATTGAGCATCCTCAGCGCCGGCGCCAGCGCCCACCAGGATGAATCCCTGGGCCGCCGCGCCTCGTACATCCTGGTCGGCAGCCAGATGATCCGCGAGCATCCGGTGCTGGGCACAGGCCCCGGGACTTTCCCGCTGCACTACGCGCCCACCGGCTACGCCAAGGCGTTCTCGGCCAATCGCAAGTTGGGGGATCTGTATCGCCGGGCCCACAACACCTATTTGGAAATTTTCAGCGAAATTGGCGTCCCGGGCGGGCTGATGTTCGTCGGCATGCTGGGCCTGGGCCTGTACAACCTGCTACGCGCCCGCCAGCTCTGGTTGCAACGCCGGGACTGGGTACAGGCGGACCTGCTGACGCACTTGGGCATGAGCTTCCTGTCGCTGACGCTGTTTTTGATGTTCCTCAGTGCGCCGAACCATAAGTTGCTCTGGATCATGCTCGCCCTCACCAGCGTGTTGCGCTACGACGCCGAACAGGCCGCGCCACAGGAGGCCCGTCCATGAGCCGTGTGAGCATTGTGATCCCGATGTACAACGAGGCTCGACACATCGGCCGCACGTTGCTGGCGGCCCGGGAAGCCGCTCGCCAGGCGCAGCTGGAATGCGAGTTGATCGTGGTGGACAACGGTTCCGACGACCATGGCCCGCGCATCGCCAACGAACTGGGCGCGCGGGTGCTGATCGTGCCAGGCGTGCACATCGGTGCCCTGCGCAACCGTGGCGCCGCCATCGCCCATGGCGAGTGGCTGGCGTTCATCGATGCCGACATCGAAATGCCGGCCGATTGGCTCAAGCTGTTGCTGGAGTTGCAAAGCCAGGGCGATGTACTGGCCCTGGACCTGGACACCCCCAAGCAGGCGCCATGGTTCGCCGAAGCCTGGCAGCGTCGCAGCCAACGCCCGGGCTCGCGCCCGCTGCACCGGGTGCAATGGCTGCCCAGCGCCAACCTGTTGCTGCGCCGCTCCTGGTTCGAACAGGTCGGTGGTTTCGACGAAACCCTGCGCACCGGCGAAGACAAGGATTTCTCTCTGCGCCTGCGCCAGGCTGGTGCGCAATTGTTGTTGGTCACCGAAAGCATCGCCCTGCACTGGGGCTTCGAAGGCAGCTGGCGCGAGTGGATGAGCAAGGAACTGTGGCGCCAGGGCAGTCATGTGCAATTGCTGCGCAGCCACGGCCCGAGCCTGCGTCTGCTGCGCTTCCCGGCGTTGTCCGTCGGTATCTGGGGGCTGGATTTATTGGCGCTGCTCGCCCTGCTCCAAGGCCAACCACACCTTGCACTGATGCTGTTGCTGGTTAGCTCGTTGCCGGCCTTGTTTCTCAGCGTGCGCCAGAGCCGGCGCGACCCGCGTTTGACCCTGCAATTGTGGGCCTTGCATGGGGTGCGCCTGCACCTGACCGGCGCGGCGTTGCTGCTCAACCTTTGTCATTGGAACGTCGGGAGGCCTGCCCGTGGCTGAATTCATTTACTGGTCGTGCCTGTTGCTGCCGGTGTACGCCTACCTCGGTTACCCCTTGATGTTGAGCCTGCTGGCGCCACTGTTTCCGATCCGGCGCTACGGCAGTGCATTACCGATGGACGTCAGCATTGTCATTGCCGCCCACAACGAGGCGCGGCACATCGAAGAAAAGCTGCGGACCTTGCTCGCCCAGGACTATCGGGCACAGTCGCTGCAAATCATCCTCGCCAGCGACGGCTCCACCGACGACACGGTGGCCTGCGCGCGCAAGGTGATCGACCCGCGCATCACCGTGCTCGACCTGCCACGCCAGGGCAAGGCGGCCGCCCTCAATGCCGGCGTGGCCCATAGCTGTGGCGAGATCCTGGTGTTCACCGATGCCGACAACCAATGGGCCGTCGATACCCTCGGACACCTGCTGGCGCCACTGGGTGATCCGGAAGTCGGCGCCTGCGCCGGGCACATGGAAATCCCCGTGCCGGGCAAGGGCCTGAGCCTGGGCGACAGCTTGTATCGGCATTACGAAGGCTGGCTGCGTCAAATGGAGAGCCGCACCGACTGCATGGTCTCGGCGGACGGCGCCCTGCTGGCCCTGCGGCGGGAACTGTTCCAGCCGATCCCGGCGCAGGTCAACGATGACTTCTTTCTCAGCACCTGCGCGCCGGCGGCCGGCAAAACCATCGTCTACGCGCCACTGGCTCGGGTCATCGACCAGGGCGTGGACGAGGCCGACAAGCAATTTCGCCGGCGCCAACGGGTCACGGTCGGCGGCCTGCAGAGCCTGGCCCAACGCCGGGAGCTGCTCAATCCCCTGCGTCACGGGCTCTATGCCATCGGGCTGATCAGCCACAAATTGATCCGCCGCCTGGCGCCGGTGCTGCTGCTACCGCTGTTGCTCAGCAATGTGTGGCTGTGGAACGACCATGGGTTCTATCGCCTCAGCCTGGCCGGGCAACTGCTCGGCTACACCATGGCGCTGGCCGGATTGCTGGACGCCGGTCATCGCCTGCCCCGGCCCTTTCGCCTGGCCGCATTCGTACTGGTAACACTGGTGGGCATGAGCATCGGTCTGTGGCAGTTCCTGCGCGGCCAACGCTACAGCCAATGGAATCCGGAACAGAACCGCTAAGGAGAATGGCCGATGTCAATCAAACAGGTCTTCAAGCGCACCGGCGGCTGGCTCTACCTGAACACCTCACTGGGTCGCGGCCCGCTGCGTGGCGCCGGCGTGATCCTGATGCTGCACCGTGTATTGACCAACGACCGGGCAGCCGAACTGCCCCATCGCAACGAGCTGTGCGTGGGACCTGAAGCCTTCGAGCACCTGCTGATCTGGTTGCAACGGTACTTCGAATGCGTGCCGCTGATGAGCCTGTTGCTGGCCGACCCGGAAAGCGTTCCAAACCGTCCGCGGGTGGCCCTGACCTTCGATGACGGCTGGCGCGACAACGCGGTGAATGCGTTTCCCCTGCTGCGCCAATATCAGGTGCCGGCGAGTATTTTCCTGTCCACCGATTTCATCGGCAGCCGCCAGCACTTCTGGTGGGAGAGCATCGGCGAAACCCTGTGGGGCAGCCACGGCCAAGTGGCGCGGCATTCGCTGATCGAGCACTTGCAACACGTCGGCAAGCCCTTGCCGGTGATGCTCGATGACTTGGACGTCGAGCGCCGCAGCCTGTCGCTGCTGCACTACCTGCAAAGCCTCAAGACCCTCGAACCCCAGGTGTTGAGCGACCTCACCCAAGCCTGCCCGCCCGGTTCCCAGCCCCAGGCCCTGAACTGGTCCCAGGTGCGCATGCTGGAAGACTCCGGGCTGATCCGCTTCGGTCCCCATGGCGCCAGCCACGCGATTCTCACCGGGCTGGATGACCAGCGCCTGCACGAAGAACTGACCCGCAGCCGGACCGCCCTGGAAAATGGCTGCGCCCAACCACTGCCGGTGTATTGCTACCCCAACGGCGATAACGACGAGCGGGTGCGCCAGTTCGTCGCGGCCCACGGTTATGCGTTCGGCCTGGGCACCGAGACCGGGCTGTATCGCCACGACGGCGATCCATTGAACCTGCCGCGCTTCGGCGTCAGCCAGCGCAATGCCCAACATCCTGAATTGCTGGCCTGGCGCATTCGCCGAGGGACACACCCATGAGCCGCGCTCATTACCTCAAACACCTGCTGCTGAGCATGGGCACGCGCCTGGCGATGATCGGCCTGCGCCTGCTTCGCAACGTATTGCTGGCACGGATTCTGGGGCCCAGTGAGCGCGGGTTGTTTGCACTGCTCAGCACCCTGCCGGACCTGATCAGCGCCGCCACCAGCGGTGGCCTGAATTCCGCCGTGGGTTATCAGGCGGCGCAGCAGCGTTCGATGGGTTTATTGCTCAGCCAGGTACTGGTCTTTGGCTGCCTGTTGGCCGGGTTGCTGACAATCGTGGTGGTGGCACTGGCGCGCGAGTTCGGCGCGCAACTGGACATCACCACGCAATTGGGATTGCTGGCCTGGTTGCTGTTGCTGGCCGTGCCGTTGACCGTGCTCAAGAGCGGCCTGTTGACGCTGCACAACGCTTCCGGCGGCGTGGGTGCCTTCAATGCCTTGCGCCTGATGGAGTCCCTGGCCCCCCTGGTGCTGTTCCTGGCGTTGTTCTGGTTGTGGAAAGACGCGGCCCTGGAAGCGGCGCTGATCAGTTGGCTGGCGGGCCTGAGCCTGGTGGTGCTGGCCGGTTGGGTCTGGCTGCGGCGGGGCCAGGACGTCACCTTGCAATGGGATCGCGCCGGTCAGAACGAGCTGCTGCGCTACGGCGCCCGCAGTCATCCGGACCTGCTGTTCCAGCAGGTGATGCTGCGCTCGGATTACTTGTTCATCGGAGCCCTGTTGGGCAGCACGGCACTGGGTCACTACGCCATGGCCAGCGCCGCCGCCGAGCTGCTGTTGATCGTGCCGGAAGCCGTGACCACGCCGCTGATGAAACGCCTGCTGCAGCAGGACCGCGACATGCAGCGCCTGACGCCCCTGGCCCTGCGCCTGACCGCCACGGTGATGCTCGGCGCCTGCCTGGGCATGGCGCTGATCGGTGAATGGCTGATCGTCACCTTGTTCGGCGTTGCCTACCAGCCGGCTTACCCGGCCTTGCTCGCCTTGCTGCCGGGGCTGTTCGGGCTGTGCTATGCGAGCATCCTGCGCCTGGACCTGCTGGGAAAAGATCGGCCCGGCACGGTGTCGCTGCTGATGGGGGTGGGCGCATTGTTGAACCTGGCGCTGAACCTGATCCTGATTCCACGCTATGGCATCGTCGGGGCCGCCGCGGCGTCTTCGATTGCCTACCTGGGCGTGACCCTGGCGCTGCTGACGATATATTGCCGTCTGAGCGGCGTGGCGCTGTGGCAGACGCTGATCATCCTGCCCAGTGATTTGCTGCCGATGCGCCAGATGCTGATGGGAAAATCGGCATGAGTTTTTTCGTCCCTCCATCTGCCATCGCGAGCAGACTCGCTCCCACAGGGTTTAGCGATGTCCCTGTGGGAGCGGGCTTGCTCGCGAAAGCGCTGGGTCAGCTTGCAGTGATGTTGGATCTGACACCCTCTTCGCGAGCACGCCCGCTCCCACATATTGCCTCGTGCCTGTGTCTTTGGTTTTTGGCATCTTCAGCCCAGGGCGCGTCCATGGCCTGGACCGGTATCCGCGACGGCAGCCTGTACCTGCAGACCGACCGGCCGGACAGCCTGACCGTGCGCTGGGTGCCGGCCTGGCAGGCCGACGCCAATACAGAACACCTGTACCTGCTCAACGGTCAGGGCCACCTGGTGGGTGAGCGTTTGATCAAGGCAGACCAGGAACGTGGCGAGCAGCAATGGCCGTTGCTACCTGGGGCCGCCAGTTATCGACTGGAGATTCCCGGCTACAGCTTCCGCCGCTACGCCATCGAGCACGATGCCCGCACCCGGGCCCTGTTCTCCCCGGCCAAGGTGCACTTCAGTGCCGAAGCCCACGACGGTGATGAGTTGTATTTCAAAGTGCAGCCCGGTGAACAGGCGGTGTTGGCGGGCAAGTTCCACGGCGGCGTGCGCGGCCTGCAAGCCCGACGCGTGGGCGACAACAAAGAGCTAACGCTGGCCCTCAAACCGTACCGTGCCTATTGGCAATTCGATCAAGTGGCCCTGCCCGTCGCCAACGTCGAGCAAATCTGGCGCCTGCATTTGCAGGGCAATGGCAAGGTCGCGTTCTGGCTGGACGGCACCGCGAACCTGTTCGCCCAGACCCCGGCGCAACTGCAACCGCTGCGCCAGGACCCAGGGCAGGTCCGCCTGACCCTTGTCAACAATGTCCTCGGACCGACACCCAAACTGGGGATTTCCCTGCCCTACGTCATGCCGCCGCCGTCCAGTTACGCCGTCATCGAGGCGCTCAAACCCCAGGCGGCGACTTATTACAGCCTGGTGGATATCACCGCCGGCAAACCGGACTACGAAGATCGTTTCCGGCGCCTGTACCAGGACCGCTTCGGCATCACCCGGGACATCACCCTGCTGGCCGGCAGCCAACGCCAGGCCGACCTGCGAGCCGACCGGATCAGCATGAGTGGCTTGCAGGCCTGGCTCCAATCGACCCGCGCCATGGGCGGCAAAGGCCTGCACTACCTCAGCTTCGCCGATGAGCCGAACCTCAACTACGCCGACTTCGCCAGCTACCAGCAACTGTTCGAGAGCATGGCCGACCAGGTCCGCGCCAATCCCGCCAACGCCCGCGCCGGGGTGCGCATCGCCATCCCGGCCAGCTCGCGGTTCACCAATGGCCCCTTGGCCGAAAACGCTGCTGACAAGCGCGGCATCGACTGGGCGCAGCGCTTGCTGGCCAAATTCGGCGACCAGGTCGACGCCCTGGCCTGGCATGAATGGATGATCCGCGATCTGCTGGCTACCCGGGTCTACCGCAACAGCGTGCGCCGGGCCGCCGACCTGGTGGGCCTGGATAACAACGGGCGACCGCGCAAGGCTTTGCTACTGGACCAGACCAATATATCCAGCGGCTCGAGCCTGAGCCCCTACGATCAAGAAACCCACTACGCCGCCCTGTGGTGGACCTCCGTGGTGATCAACGCCTCTGCGGATGGCCTGTTGGACATGCTCAACTGGTTCCAGTCCGCCGACGAGCCGGAGTACCCGAAAGGCATGGTCCGCGTGCTGGAAAACCAGCGCTTCGAACTCAAGCCGGTGGGCCTGGCGCAGCAGTTCATCCAGCAGCATTGGCTCGACCAGGTACTGCGCCTGGATAACGACGCCTTTGAAGTCGACGTGCTGGCCATGGCCAGCGATGCCAGGCGCACCCTGTTGGGCGTGAACAAAAGCACGCGCCCACAACAGGTCAGCCTGGATGGCGCGTTCTGTCCCCAGGTGAACGCCGAGCTGGTGTATTTCGGCCCCGACAACCGCAGCCAAAGCGCCGCCTTCAATTGCGAGGCCGGACAGATCCGTTTTCTCTTGCCCGGGGAAACCCTGTTTGCCCTGAGTTGGACCGCATCCTCTTCTCCCCAACCTGCCACCCATCAGGAGGCACCATGAACGTTCTGCAAAAACTGCGTGATCGCATCCAGAAGAAAGGCCTGCGCGCCGTGCTCAAACAACTGCTGCGCCGCTACCTGTTTTCCCATTCTGAACTGGTGTGGCTGGAGCACGATGTGCGGACCCCGCTACCGCCGCATAACCTCAAACCCTACCCACCGATGCGCCTGGAGTTCATCACGACCAGCAATGCCGACGCTTTTGCCCGGCATTTCGGCGACCGCGTCGAAACCATGCGCGAGCTGGCAGCCGAAGGCTACACAGGCTTGATGTACCTGGATGACCAGGGCGACACAGTCGGTTTCGCCTGGGGCAGTATGCGAGACTATTTCGACCGCCATTTCTATGGCTGCACGTTCCCGATCAGCCCCGGCGAGTACTTTCAGTTCGGCGGCGAGATGATCCGTGCCTACTGGGGCTCCGCGATGTCGGCGGACATGCAGCTGGAGGTGTGGAAAGTCATGGCGGGCAAAGGTTGCAACATGATGGTCGATGTCTGCGACTTGCAAAACATCCCGGCGATCAAAATGCACCTGCGCATGGGCTTCCAGGAACGCGGCAAGATCACCCACGTCTATCGTTTGTTCGGTCGCTGGCGGTTTTTCCGCGACACGTTCTACCGCGACTCAGTACTGGACGGCTTTCGTAAACCGGCTCAGCCGGTTACATCGACTGCGGCTGCCTGACGTCCATGGCGGTCCGATTCCAATGGTGTCGCTCCCTGGGCGCCGCGGACTTTCCGATAACGGCTTATGAACAGCTGCGAACCCAGGTGCCCGACGCGACCCCCTTCAACACCCTGGCCTGGCTGCAGGCGGCGGAGTTTGCCCTGCTGCCGGACCAGCAAGTGCATGTGTTGCTGGGCTGGCAAGACCAGACGCTGTGCCTGTGCCTGCCTTTGGTATCGGCACGTGAACGCATCGGTGGCCTGCGGTTCCGGGTGTTGCGTCACCTGGGCTACCCATTGGCCGATCGTATTGCCCTGTTGGTGCGCCTGGACGCCGAGGGCATGAGCCAGGCGCTGATGCAGATCCGTCAGCACCTGCCCCATGCGCTGCTGCAATTGAACGAAGTCACCGAACCGGTGGGTGAAGGAAGCGTCCTCAGCGCCTGGATGGCGCTCAGTTCGACCGGAGAGCGACGCCTGAGTTGCCGGGTGCCGGTGCATTTGATCAGCGACAGCGACCACCAGGAAATTTCCGGAGACCCGCGCTACAAGTTGCGCCGGGCGCGCAAGCGCATCGCCGCCTGTGGTGCCCAGATTCGCCGGGTGACGCCCGATGCCATCAGCATGGGCCTGCTGTTGCACGACCTTGCCGAAGTCGAGGCGGTGAGTTGGAAAGGCGAAGAAGGTGTCGGCATCTTCGCCGATCCCAGGCGTCGACAATGGATGAACCACGCCTTCACCGCCCTTGCCGCCGAGGGCCTGGTGCGGGTGGTGATGCTGGAGCTGGACGGTCGCTGCATCAGTTACCGCCTGGGGCTGCTGGACCAGGGGCGACTGTACGACTACAACCTGGCATTTGTGCCGCAGCATGCCGACCTGGGCAGTGGCCGGGTGCTGCTCGAAGAGTGGATTCGCTGGGGGTTGGACGACAACTGGCGGTGGATCGACGCATCGCGGGTCAGCCTGGAGAATTCCAGTCATCAACTGCATGAACGCATGACCGGACAACTGGAGCACTGGCGCTGGAGTTTCTATTCGTGGCAGCCCGCAGGCTTGCTCCTGGGATTCGGCTTGCGCCTGTGGAAAAGCCTCAAGCCATTACTGCGCAAACGCCCTGCCGGACAAACCACGACAACGACAGCATCATCTACCCCCAAGCACCAGGAGAATGAGGATGCCCCGCCAAGTGATCGTCAACGCTGACGACTTCGGGCTCAGCTTCAGCGAAAATGCGCTGATCCTGCAGGCTTTCGAGGCGGGTGTGATCAGTTCCGCCACAGCCATGGCCAACATGCCGGGGTTCGAGCAAGCCTGTGAAATGGCCCGACATCCGTTGCTCAACGGGCGCATCGGCCTGCACTTCAATCTCAGTTACGGCTCGCCGCAGGGCAAGGCGATCGCATCACGAGCGGCGTTTTGCGACACCCATGGCGAGTTCGACCTGAACCTGTCGCGCTATCGCCTGCGCCTGGGCGCAAAGGACTTGGCGGCCGTGGAAGACGAACTGCAGGCACAATGGCAGTGCTGCCTCGACCATGGCTTGCGCCCAAGCCACCTCGACTCCCATCAACACGTGCACAACATCTGGCCCATCGGCGAACTGGTGGCCCGCTTCGCGGCCCGACAGGGCGTGCCCATTCGACTGGCGCGCAACCTGGGAGCGAACCTGAACCTGCCCAAGCGCATCTTCAAGACTCTGCTCAACCGTCGCCTGCGCAACCTGTGCGGAGCCACGGCCGACTACGTCTGCACACCGGCCGACCTGCATCACGCCGCGCCACCGGAGTACGGTTCGCTGGAAGTCATCGTTCATCCGCTGCACCTGGATGGGGATTTTGGTGATGCCAGCCTGGTGCCGGGAAACTCACTGACCCACGTGCTGCACAGCCGTCTGGCCGGAGTACCGAAGGTGGCGTATGGCGGGATGGCACCGGTGTTGCTGCTGGCCGAGTATGGGGATGTGCAGTGATTTATCGTGTGGCGAGACGGCTCGCTCCCTCGCCACACGTCCAGGCAGCCGCCAACGGCTATCCAAAATCCCTCCACCCGTCGAGCGAATCTGATAAAAAGCAGCTTCAGTCTCGAGTAGCGAATCGCGTCGATGCCTTCACTTTTACTCTCCCGCCTTCGGCAGCGCTGGTTGGCTTTCCTGATCATGACCATGATGGTGGTCGGGCTGCCGGTGGGCTGCAGCGTGTTGCAGCACAAGGAGCGGGAGCTGGTATTTCGGATCGAGCCGGGAACCGCGCGCTGGTTCAGTGGCTTGCCGAGCAGTGTGCAGGAGTTCGATCTCAAGCCCAAAAGCTTCAAGGCCAGGGACAATATCCACGGCTGGTGGTGGCCGGCCGAACGCAAGAACGCGCCGGCGATTTTGTATCTGCATGGGGTGCGCTGGAACCTGACCGGGCAGTTGTTTCGTATCCAGCAGTTGCGGGCCCTGGGTTTTTCGGTACTGGCTATCGACTACCGTGGCTTCGGTAAAAGTCATGGGGATCTGCCGTCGGAAGCCAGCGTCTATGAAGACGCGCGCATCGCCTGGAAGCGTCTTGAAGTGCTGCAACCGGACCCGGCCCGGCGGCTGATCTATGGTCATTCCCTGGGGGGTGCCGTCGCGGTGGATCTCGCGGCGGAACTCGGCCAGAAGGCGGCGAAGAACGGCAGTGTCGTGCCGGCCCGAGGCCTGATCATCGAATCCACGTTCACGTCCCTGGGCGATGTCGCCACCGCCATGGCGGACACGTCCTTGCCGGTACGCTGGCTGCTGTCGCAGAAGTTCGACTCCATCGACAAAATCGGCGAGATCAACATGCCACTGCTGGTGGTGCACGGCTCCGCCGATCGCTACGTACCGCCGCGTTTCAGCGAACAACTGTACAACGCCGCCCAGGAGCCCAAGCGTCTGTTACTGGTCCCTGGCGCCACTCACAACAACAGCATGAGCCTGGCGGGCAGAACCTACCGGCAGGCGCTGGATGCTTTGATGACCGCCAAGCCATCGCCCGTGGCCGGACAACCCCTGGGCGGGGCGGCCAAGGCGGGTTAATGCACACAAAACCGGTGGGGGCTTGCTCGCGATAGCGGTGGGTCAGTTTGCATCGATGTGGGATGTGCCGACGTCTTCGCGAGCAAGCTCGCTCCCACAAGGATTGCGTTTACCTGCAACGCAGGAACAAAAACGGCACCTTTCGGTGCCGTTCATTCATTGCAGATGCCGTTTTACTTACGCGCCGCCTCCCACGATTTCAGCAGCTCGTTGTAGTTCACCGTTTCGCCTTTAGGCTTCTCGTTCGCCAGTTTCGGCTTTGGAGCGCCCGGTTGGTCGAACCAGTATTGCGCGTCGCGCTCGGGGTTCATTTTCGGTGCGCAGGTGGCCTGGGCCTTGGAGCGTTCCAGACGGGTCATGATCGCGTCCTGATCCTTGGCCAACCCATCGAGCGCCTGTTGCGGGGTCTTCTCGCCGCTGGCAGCTTCGGCGATGTGGCTCCACCACAGTTGTGCAAGCCGTGGATAGTCCGGCACGTTGGTCCCGGTCGGGGTCCATTGCACGCGGGCCGGGCTGCGGTAGAACTCCACCAGGCCACCGAGTTTCGGCGCCAGGTCGGTCAAGGCCTGGGAATTGATGTCCGACTCACGAATCGGCGTCAGGCCAACGATGGTTTTCTTCAGCGACACGGTTTTCGACGTCACGAACTGCGCGTAGAGCCAGGCCGCCAATCGCTGCTTCTCAGGCGTGGACTTGAGGAAGGTCCAGGAACCCACGTCCTGATAGCCCAGCTTCATGCCCTCTTCCCAGTATGGACCGCGCGGCGATGGCGCCATGCGCCATTTCGGCGTGCCATCGGCGTTCATGACAGGCAAGCCCGGCTTGGTCATGTCAGCCGTGAAAGCGGTGTACCAGAAGATTTGCTGGGCGATGTTGCCCTGGGACGGTACCGGCCCGGATTCGGAGAAGGTCATGCCCGCCGCTTCCGGTGGCGCGTATTTCTTCATCCACTCCACGTATTTGGTGGTGGCGAATACGGCTGCGGGGCCGTTGGTATCGCCGCCGCGGGTCACGCTGGAACCAACCGGATGGCAGTCTTCGACACGAATGCCCCACTCATCCACCGGCAAGCCGTTGGGCAATCCTTTGTCGCCGCCACCGGCCATGGAGAACCAGGCATCGGTGAAGCGCCAGCCCAGGGATGGGTCTTTCTTGCCGTAGTCCATGTGCCCGTAGACGCGCTTGCCGTCAATCTCCTTGACGTCTTCGGAGAAGAATTTGGCGATGTCTTCATAGGCTGACCAGTTCACCGGGACACCCAGCTCGTAGCCGTATTTTTCCTTGAACTTGGCCTTCAGCTCGGGGCGCTCGAACCAGTCGGCGCGGAACCAGTACAGGTTGGCAAACTGCTGGTCAGGCAGTTGATAGAGCTTGCCATCCGGCGCAGTGGTGAACGATGTACCGATAAAATCCTTGAGGTCCAGTGTCGGCGAAGTGAAGTCCTTGCCTTCGTTGGCCATCAGGTCGGTGATCGATTCAGTCTTGCCGTAGCGAAAGTGCGTGCCAATCAGGTCCGAGTCGTTGACCCAGCCGTCATAGATATTTTTATCCGACTGCATCTGGGTCTGCAGCTTCTCCACCACGTCGCCTTCCTGCAGCAGGTCGTGGGTCAGCTGGATCCCGGTGATTTCGCTGAAAGCCTTGGCCAGCACCTTGGATTCATATTCGTGGGTGGCGATGGTTTCCGACACCACGTTGATTTTCATGCCGCGAAACGGCTGGGACGCCTTGATGAACCACTTGAGTTCTTCGAGCTGTTGATCGGCTGTCAGGGTTGACGGCTTGAATTCACTGCCGATCCATTTTTTAGCGGCGTCTTCATAGGCGTCGGCCCAGGCCGAAGCACTCAACCCGCTGAGTGCCAGCACGGCTGCCAATGAAACGCTATGTCGCAGCTTATTGTTTTTATCGAACATAGAGACCTCCTGTTTGGGTTTAAGAGCCTGGTCGTCGAACCTTCGACGTGGCCTGTACGGTTAATTTGAGTACTCGAATTAGCCACACAGACCACTTAGCCCCACCGCATCACTGCCAACAGCCACACCAAGGACAACGCGAACGCTATCCAGATGCTCCAGTCGGTAACGCCAACTACCAGCAGATGCAGATAGGCGCTACCGAGAAGACCGATAAACAACCGATCGCCACGGGTGGTGGCAATCGGCAGGAAACCCCGCCGAGGGATACTCGGCGAACGCAGTTCCCACGTGGTCATGCCTGCCAGCAGCAAGGCAATGACCCCAAAGAACACCGCCGTGGGGGCGGTCCAATTCATCCATTCCATCATCGACTCCTCAGACCCGGCCCAGGGCAAAGCCCTTGGCCACGTGGTTGCGAACGAACCAGATCACCAGCATGCCCGGCAGGATGGTCAACACCCCCGCCGCCGCCAGCACGCCCCAATCGATACCGGAGGCCGACACGGTACGGGTCATGACCGCCGCGATCGGCTTGGCATTGACCGACGTCAACGTGCGCGCCAGCAGCAATTCGACCCAGGAAAACATGAAGCAGAAGAACGCCGTGACACCGATGCCCGAGCCAATCAACGGAATGAAGATCTTGGCGAAGAACTTGGGGAAACTGTAGCCGTCAATGTAGGCGGTCTCGTCAATTTCTTTCGGCACCCCCGACATGAAGCCTTCGAGGATCCACACCGCCAGCGGTACGTTGAACAGGCAATGGGCCAAGGCCACGGCAATATGGGTGTCGAACAGCCCGATGGACGAATACAGCTGGAAGAACGGCAGCAGGAACACCGCCGGAGGCGCCATGCGGTTGGTGAGCAACCAGAAGAACAGGTGCTTGTCCCCCAAAAACCGGTAGCGGGAAAACGCATAGGCCGCCGGCAGCGCCACGCCCAGGGAAATCACCGTGTTCAGGCTCACGTAGTACAGCGAGTTCAGGTAACCGGTGTACCAGCTTGGGTCGGTGAAGATCACCTTATAGTTCTGGAAAGTGAAATCGTGGGGCCACAGGGTCAGGCTGCCGAGGATCTCGGTGTTGCTCTTGAACGACATGTTCAGCAGCCAGTAGATGGGCACCAGCAGGAACAGGATGTAGATCAGCAGTGGTATCAGCTTTCTCTTGCTCATGGCGCGGGCCTCAACGGTTGGCGTCGGAGTGAGTCATGGCGGTGTAGAACAGCCACGACACCAACAGAATGATCAGGAAGTACACCAGGGAAAACGCCGCCGCCGGGCCCAGGTCGAATTGACCGATGGCCATCTGCGTCAGGGTCTGGCTCAGGAACGTGGTGGCGTTACCCGGCCCGCCGCCCGTCAGCACGAACGGCTCGGTGTAGATCATGAAGCTGTCCATGAAGCGCAGCATCACTGCGATCAGCAGCACGCTCTTCATCTTCGGCAACTGGATGTGCCGGAACACTGCCCAGTTGGACGCCCGGTCGATCCGCGCAGCCTGGTAGTACACATCCGGAATCGCCCGCAGCCCCGAATAGCACAGCAGCGCGACCAGCGAAGTCCAGTGCCAGACGTCCATCACCAGCACCGTGACCCAAGCGTCCATGGTGTTGGCCGCATAGTTGTAGCTGATGCCCATGGCGTTGAGCGTCGAGCCCATCAACCCGATGTCGGCGCGACCGAAAATCTGCCAGATGGTACCCACCACGTTCCACGGAATCAGCAACGGAATCGCCAGGATGATCAACACCAGCGACGACCATTTACCCTTGGTCGGCATGGTCAGGGCGATGGCGATGCCCAGGGGAATTTCAATCAGCAGCACACACGCCGAGTAGATGAACTGGCGCAACAGCGAATCGTGCAGCCGTGGGTCCAGCAGCACTTGCCGGTACCAGTCGGCGCCGACGAAGTAGCGGCTGGACTGGTCGAAGATGTCCTGCACCGAATAGTTGACCACGGTCATCATCGGGATCACGGCGCTGAACGCCACCAGCAGGAACACCGGCAACACCAGCCACCAGGCCTTGTTGTTCTGCACCTTGTTCATGGCTGCACCTCGCTCAATGGTTCCAGCAAGTATTCATCGGCATAAACCATCAGCCATTGGGCCGGGAAACTGATGTACGCCGTGCCTTCGGGCACCGGCTTGTCTTCGGCCAGGCGCACTTTCAGCGGCGCGCCATCGAGGTTGAGGGTCAGGATCTTGTAGGTGCCCAAGTCCTCGACGTGGACCACATCGGCGCGCATCGCATCGTCGTAAGGCCCGTCCCAGACGTGGACGAACTCCGGACGAATCCCGACCTTCAGGCTCTTGCCTTGAGCCTCGACAATGCGCTGTTGCAAGGTCGAGGACAGGGGCAAATGAGTCGAGCCGAAGCCAACGCCTCCGGGCTGCGCCGTGACCTCGATCAGGTTCATTCCCGGGCTGCCGATGAAGTAACCGACGAAGGTGTGGCTCGGGCGCTCGAACAGATCCCGAGGCGTGCCGAACTGCACGATCTGGCCGCCATACATCACCGCGATCTTGTCGGCGAAGGTGGACGCCTCCAACTGGTCGTGGGTGACGTAGACCATGGTGATGTTGAACTGCTCGTGGATCTGCTTGAGCTTGCGCCGCAGTTTCCATTTCAAGTGCGGGTCGATCACCGTCAGCGGTTCGTCGAACAGGATCGCCGACACGTCGTCGCGCACCAGCCCACGGCCCATGGAGACTTTCTGCTTTTCATCGGCGGTAAGGTTGCGGGCCTTTTTGTCCAGCAGGCTCTGCAGGTCCAGGACCTCGGCAATTTCCTGCACCTTGGTGTGAATCTTCGCCTCGGCCATGCCCTGGTTGCGCAGCGGGAACGCCAGGTTGTCGAACACCGTCATGGTGTCGTACACCACCGGGAACTGGAACACCTGGGCAATGTTGCGCCGCTCCGGAGTCAGGTCGTTGACGACAGTGCTGTCGAACATCACCTGGCCTTCGGAGGGGCTGAGCAATCCGGAAATGATGTTGAGCAAAGTGGATTTTCCGCAGCCCGAGGGCCCGAGCAGTGCATAGGCACCGCCCTGCTCCCAGATGTGGTTCATCTCACGGATCGCGTAGTCCTCTGGGCCCGCCGGGGTGCTGGTGTAGCTGTGGGCGAGGTTCTGCAAACGAATTTCGGCCATCAGGCAACCCTCGCGATACGCTGGCCAGGGGCTTGGACCAGCTTGCCCTGGGCATCGAAAACAAACAGTTTGTGGGTCGGAATGTAGATGCGGATCGGCGCGTCCACGTCGTACTCATGCACCCCAGGCAAGTGCAGCACCAGCAGGAAATGCTCGTTGCGCACGTGCAGGAACGTCTCCGAACCACTGATCTCGGCCACCTCGACGGTCACCGCCAGTTCGAGGTCGTCATCGTTGCTGGGCACCAGGGAGATATGACTGGGGCGCACACCGAAGCGGAACTCGCCCTCGCCCACCGGGCGCAGGTCGACATTCAACGGGAAGTGCACGAAATTGGCGAAGCTCACTTCATTGCCGGCAATGCGTCCGGGCATGAGATTGATCGGCGGTTCGGAAAACAGTTCGGCGGCCAGCACGGTTTGCGGCTGGTGATACACCGAGGACGATTTGCCGCTCTGGATGATCCGCCCTTCATGCAGGATCGTGGTGGTGCCGCCCAACGCCAACGCTTCGTTGGGCTCGGTGGTGGCGTAGACGGCGATGGTGTGGCGGGCCTGGAACAGTTCGCGCATTTCCTGGCGAAGTTCCTCGCGCAGCTTATAGTCCAGGTTCACCAGCGGCTCGTCGAACAGGATCAGTTCGGCGTCCTTGACCAGCGCCCGGGCCATGGCTGTGCGCTGTTGCTGGCCACCGGACAATTCCAGCGGATGGCGCTGCAGGAATTTCTCGATCCGTAGCATCCTCGCGGTTTCCAGCACCTTGCTCTGGATCACCTCATCGGACACACCGGCCTGGCGCAGGGGCGAGGCGATGTTTTCGAAAACGGTCATGGTCGGGTAGTTGATGAACTGCTGATAGACCATCGACACGTTGCGCAGCCGCACCGGGCGCTTGGTGACGTCGACGCCGTTCATCAGGATGCGACCGCTGTCGGGCTTGTCGAGTCCGGCCATCAGCCGCATCAGGCTGGTCTTGCCGGACAGCGTGCGGCCCAGCAGGACATTGAAGGATCCGGGTTCGAAACTCAGATTGGCATCGTCGATCCAGGTCTGGCCTTCGACGGTGCGACAGATGTGCTCAAGCGTTAATGACATGGCTCGGCCTTTTTATTATTTGGAGTCAAGCGACCCGAGTCTAAAAGCGAAAGCCGTGCCATAAATCACAAGCCTTTGATTTTATTAATTTTTTCTCTATTTATTCAAAAAAGTGCATTCGTTGATGAACACAAATGAACAGGCAGGAATGAACAACTGAACAATTCATCGGTTGACAATGAACAAATTTGAACAACACTGAATGAACGTTTCCGGTTAGCCTGGCAGCGATCCTGTGGGAGCGGGCTTGCTCGCGAAGGCGGTGTGTCAGTCAACATAAATGCTGCTGATCCAACGCTTTCGCGAGCAAGCCCGCTCCCACAAGGGTCTGTGTATGAAGTGGTATTCAGGCTTGCCCCAGCACAAGGAGGATGTGCGAGACTGATCACAACAATAAAAACAGCTCCTGCGAGAGTGCCCCATGGCCGCACCTGCTCCTGCCTTGTCCCACGAGGCCATCATCCAGGCCTCCTGGTCCCGTTGCCGCGCCTTTGGCCTGAACCATCAGAGCGTGCCGGCCTTCGATCAGTTGCCCGCCGAAGGCATCGCCCAGTTGCTGGAGAGCCAGCATTCGTTGGTGCAGACCACCCACCAGGAAGTCCTGCCGTATTACGAGAACATCCTGAGCAACTCCAATTGCCTGATCATGCTGGCCGACAACCTGGGCCAGGTGCTGACCTCCTGGGGCACCCAGCGCTTCATCGAGCCGAAACTGGCCCATGGCTTCAGCGCCGGAGCGAGCTGGAGGGAGCGCTGCACCGGCACCAACGCCATCGGCACCGCGCTGGCCTGTGAACAGGCGGTGCACATCGAACACGATGAACACTTCCTCAAGGCCAACCGTTTCATGACTGGCTCCGCCGCGCCGATCTTCGACGCCGAGCGCAAGGTCATCGCGGTGCTGGACGTCTCCAGCGACAGCTACCTGCCGCCGTCCCACACCCTGGGCATGGTCAAGATGATGAGCCAGACCGTGGAAAACCGGCTGATCCTCAACCTGTTTCGCGGTGAACACTTCCAACTGACCTTCAACACCGGCTTGAACAACCTCGACAGCCAATGGGCCGGGCTGCTGATTTTCGATGAGAGCGGCCAGGTCCTTTCCGCCAACCGCCGCGCCGACAACCTGCTGGGCCTGAGCCTGTCGCGGGTCAGCATTGAAAGCCTGTTCAAGGTCTCGTTGCTGGAGCTGCTGAACCAACCCGACGGCCTGCCGTTCGCCCTGCAAGCGTCCGGAAGCAATCGTTTCCAGTGCGTGCTCAGGCGCCCGAGCCAGGTGTCGATCAAGGCGCGGGTCTTCGCCGAACCATCACCCGCGCCTGCCCCCGCCAGCCACGTCATCAGCCTCAACACCCTGCACTTCGGTGACAGCCGCGTGGAAAAAGCCGTGCGCCAGGCCGAGCGCTTGCTGGAAAAGGACATTCCGCTGCTGATCCACGGCGAGACCGGGGTGGGCAAGGAAGTGTTCGTCAAAGCCCTGCACCAGGCGAGCTCGCGCTGCAAGCAGCCGTTCATTGCCGTCAACTGCGCGGCGATTCCCGCCGAGTTGGTGGAATCGGAATTGTTCGGCTACGAAAAAGGCGCCTTCACCGGCGCCAACCAAAAGGGCAGCATCGGCCTGATCCGCAAGGCCGACCGTGGCACGCTGTTTCTCGACGAGATCGGCGACATGCCCCTGCCGACCCAGGCTCGATTGTTGCGGGTCTTGCAGGAGCGTTGCGTGCAACCGGTGGGCAGCGCCGAGCTGTTCCCGGTGGACATCCGCATCATCTCCGCCACCAACCGCTCGCTGCGTGAACAGGTGCAGTTGGGTCGGTTCCGCGAAGACTTGTATTACCGCATCGGCGGCTTGACCCTGGAACTGCCACCGCTGCGCGAACGCAGCGACAAGCAGGCCCTGTTCAAACGCCTCTGGGAACACCATCGCGAACCGACCCAGTGGGCCGGTTTGAGCCGCGAGGTCGTGGATCTGTTCGAACGCCATCCGTGGCCGGGCAACCTGCGCCAGGTCAGCAGCGTATTGCAAGTGGCCCTGGCGATGGCCGAGGAACAACCGATCCGCCCGGAACACCTGCCCGACGATTTCTTCGTCGACCTTGAAATGGAGCCGGTGGAAACACCCGAACCACTGACCGTGGACCTGAACGATGTCGAAGATCTGAACCGCCAGTTGCAGGCGGTGGGCGGGAATATTTCGCACCTGGCGCGACGACTGGGGGTCAGCCGCAATACCTTGTACAAACGCCTGCGCCAACTGGAAAACTGATACGAAACCTGTGGTGAATGCGATACCTGAGACAACTCGGAAAAACTGTGGGAGCAAGCCCGCTCCCACAAGTTCCGTTTCTCAACTGAGAGGCACTACTCCGAAGAGGCTGCCATTTCGTTGAAACACCGGGTCAATCGAACGCACCGTTGAGCACTTCATAGATGATGCCGCTGGCGATCGCCACCAGGATCAGGTCGGTGCCCGCCTGCCGCCACTCATAACCATCGTAGTGCGGCAACCGCCCCAACAGGCGCCCGTCGAGCTTCTTGGCAATGCCTGGGGGCAGCGGCTTGCCCCGGGCGAGGTTCTTCTGGATACCCGGTGGCAACGGCGGGCCGGGGCTCCAATAATCACGATGGCCACCAAGCAGGCCGATAATGCCGCCACGATCAATGCTCGGGCCGTTGTGCCAATCGCCACCGGACGGATTGCCCTTGCCACCCTGGTTACCCTTATTGCCAGGATCGCCTTGCCCTCCCCCCTTGTTGCCCTGCCCGCCTTTACCTCCCTGTCCCTGACCGGGGCCTTGATCGAATTGAGCGTTTCCCTTGCCGTTGCCCGGGTCCGCGACAACAATCCCAGGGCCCGCCGCCAGGGCGAAACAGGTCACTGCAGCAATCAACGAGCGCGATTTAAACATGGCAGTTCTCTCAAAGAGGGGATGTTCCCCTGTAAAGATATAGAGACTATGGGTGATATTAGTTCCATATCACGCTGTGCGTCGTTGCCAGACAGGACGATACTTTCAACCGGCAATCAAGGAGTTCCATGCGCAAGGATTACCTGGCTTTTTTCGTCTCGATGTTCCTCTCCCGGTTGGCCGATCAGATTTTGCTGTTCATCGTTCCGCTGATTGTTTTCCAGACCACCAACAGCGTTTCCTGGGCGGGCCTGGCGTTTTTCGTCGAATCGCTGCCACGCTATTTATCGTTTCCGATCTGCGGCGCGCTGTGCGACAAATTCCCGCCCATTCGTATCCTGCACATCAGCCAGGTCTATCGCGCTGTCGCCTGCGGCGTGGCGGTCGTGCTCTATGGCGTCTTCGGCGGTATCTATTGGATCGTGGCGCTCTCGGCCCTATGCGGCGTGTTGACCACCCAAGGCATCATGGCGCGTGAAGTGGTGATGCCTTACATCTTCAAGCACTACACCTACACCAAGACCCTCGCTTACTCGCAAATAGCCGACCAGACCGGGTTGGTGCTGGGCCCGCTGATCGCCGCATTGATGCTCGAAGTGTGGGCGTGGCACTGGGTGGTGCTGGCGATTGCCGGACTGTTCCTGCTGGCGGACCTGGCCATGGGCTATTGGCAACGCACCAGCTCGGTCACGCTGGAAACCTTCGAGCAGCATCACGACGTCTGGCTGAACCCGCTGCGCATCGCCTTCGGCCACATCCGCCGCCTGGCGGAGCTGAAAAAAATCATCGGCCTGGCGGTGGGCGTCAACCTGATCATCGGCGTCACCCTCGCCACCTCGGCCGCCATGGTGATCGGCCAATACAGCGCCGGTAAGGATTACTACGCCGGGTTACAGGCGGCCGGGGCGATTACCACCATCCTCATTCTGTTCTTCCTGGCGCGGGTGAGCTTGCCGTTGAAAGTCCTGGGAGCGCTGTCCTATACGCTGATCGCCGCTGGCGCTTTCATCACCGCGTTCAGCCCGAGCACATGGGGTTATGCCGTCGGTTTCCTGCTGATCGTCGGCTTCGACAAGATGTTCAACGTCTACTTCCGCACGTTGCGCCAACAAGTCATCCCACCCCAGGATTTCGGCAAGACCGTTGGCGTCATTACGCTACTCAACAACCTGTCGCAACCACTGGCGGGCCTGCTGGTCGCGGTGCTGGCCGCGCCTGTGGGAACACAGCAGCTGATTCTGCTGCTGGCGTTCGCCACCAGCGTAATCGGTATTGGCGTGGTGGTATTGCATGGAAAGGCGTCAACCGGGCCTGAGATCTACGGCACAGACGCTGACTGAGCGGCATTCACCGAGTTTGTATTATCAGTGACTTATTGTTGAGGCATGGTTGAAACATTGCCGGCGCTGAACGTCTTTCCGGGCGTTCATGGACATGCAGCCCCACCACTCGTCGCCTGTTAAACGTAGCACCTGATAGGCGGCCACGTCTGGCTTAGGGTTTGCACTGGCCTGTGTTAGCAGCCAAGAACGACGTAATTCTGACGCGGCGGCAATTTTATCAATGCTTAGTCAGCCAATGGAGATGTACCGTGTCAACTCTCAACGAAATCGCAGCGAACCACGCGAGAATGGCAAAGGCAAAGGAAGAAGAGTCGATACGGCTGAGTGCGCTTCACGGTCAAGTAGTGGGGAGTTTCGAAATTCCGCCCCTTGAGGCGAAACCGCAGATGCCGCTGCACTTCATGGCTGCGGTTCAGGATCACTCATTTGGGGAGACCGCGGCCCTGAGCTTTTAACCCGGATGTTGACTGGAACTCATCGCCCGCTTGTGAGCGGGCGACTTGACGCCTTAAAAATGCCTGACTAACGCGGCAGCCAGTATGCCGGCCGCAATCGCAGGCAGCGGCTTTTTCAGGAGCAACATGACGATTGCCGTGGTCAGCAAAGCCAGCCGTGCGCCGTTATCACCTTTAACGGCCATCGGAACCAGAACCGCCACCAATACCGAACCGGACATGGCCGTGATGAACTGCTGCACCCGATAGTTGATCGGCACGAACGACATCACGAAAACACCGCCCCACCGAGTTGCCAATGTCACGACGGCCATGATCAAGATGACGAGCAACGTGCCATAACCCGCCGTTTCAATATTCATTGTTGTTTCTCCATCCACAGCGCGCCCAGAGCGCCCCCCGCCAAAGCGCCAACCACGACATGACTGTTCGCCGGCAAATACCAGTAGGCCAACAGCGATGAGCAGGCCGCCACGGTCCAGATGATGAACATGCGCAGGTTCTTCTTCCCGCCCACGACCATCGCCAACAAGAAACAGCCCATCACCATATCGAGCCCGAAGCTGACCGGGTTCTCAATGGCGCTGCCAAAATGAAGCCCCAGCCAACTACCCAGGATCCAAGTGACCCAGAGGGCAATGCCGCCGCCGAATAAAATCCCGAGCCCCGGCTTGCCACGATTGAATGCCTGCATCGCCATGGCCCAGTTGGCGTCCGAGACAACCAGCATGACACCGTAGCGTTTGGCGACGGGCAACTCCTGCAGCCACGGATAAAGTGTCGCGCCCATCAACAGATGCCGGGCGTTGATGGCGAAGACCGTGATCATCAGCGGAACGACGGGGACTTGCTGCCCCCACAGATCCAGCGCGGCAAATTGAGACGCGCCGGCAAAAACCAGCGTGCTCATGAGCACGGCCGACGTATCACTCAAGCCGGTTTGCGCAGCCGCCAGGCCGAAAGCGACGCCGAACACGACGACGAAAAGAGAAATGGGGATTAACTGTCTGAAGCCGTCAACGATGTGTTGCAGCTTTAACTCATGCAGATGCGTTTCAACGTTCGACAAGACATCGCCTCTTCTAATATTGCCGCAGTGTAAAAGGCCCACGGTATGCGAACTGGCGCAGGATCGCGAAAACCAATGACAAGGATTCGCGCAGCACCCGGGCTTGAATATTTGCCCATGGACGATAGCTAAAGAAACTCGCCAAGGGCGCCGAACTACTTGGCCGCGTAGCTTTTGCAGAGATCCTGCGCCATCGTTGCCAAGCCCGAGTTGTTGAGGGACTGCATCATAAATTCGACTTCGCCTTTGTAGGCAGGGTCTGAACTTATTTTTCGGACTTCAGCCTTGGTCGGTTCGTCTATGCTGGGATCGCTGGCCATGGCATTTTCGACAGACCCGTTTAATCCCGGGTTTGCCTTATTGCAGAGATGCTCCATCGCCACAAGCGTTACGGCAAGACGATGGGTTTCAACGACTTGATTGGCGAGCACACTACCGGTAAATCCGCACGCGCTCAGCAAGAGGGACAGGCTAGCGATCCTTACTAAAGACATTCGACAACTCCTTGATTGAGCCCACAGTTTACACGGCTGATCCAGAGGGTTTAAGGGCGGCCATCGGATTGGCATGCTGGCCTGCCCTTATCCAGCCTGAAGTCTTTGCGCCCGAATCCGCAGGACAGAGTGATGCTCGTCACAGATCCGATGACCGCTTAAGCCGCCAGTACAGTATTTTTTCACGTAACCGCTTATAAAGCGCACGGGCAAATACATCAGGAAATCTGCGTGAGCCCGCCCTGCAATAAACCTATACAATCCGCTCGCCAAAAAAACTAATAAAAACAGCAATACAGGACATCTCGGAAGAACAAACATCACCTCATGGAATATCAGGAGCAGCAAAAATGAGCACGAATGAACAAGTGCAAAGCAGCGGTAAATACAGTGCCAAATGGCAAGAACGCTTTAACTTCTTTGACACCTACGGTGCCCCGAGCGACCCACGATACAAGGTCGCAATCAAGGAGCTGCCAGGTTTCAAGAAAAAACTGCTGGTTAACGCTAACGTGATTGCGTTCTTCTTCGGCCCCATTTACCTGTTCGTCCTGGGTCTCTGGAAGAAAAACCTCGCCCTGCTCGGCATCATGCTGACGATCAATATCGTGCTGAGTGTGATTTTTGCGATCTTGGGCATGGACTTCCCCAGACCGTTGAGCACCGGCCTGGGTGTTGCTTTCTCCATGACCTATGCGCTCATCGCCAACTACTCGTACTACCTCAAAGAAGTGAAAGGCGAACAAAGCTGGAATCCGTTCCAGGGCATGCGTTTCTGATTACAGGCATGGCTAATCAAAAGCCCGCACCTCGTCATGAGTGTGCGGGCTTTCTGTTTCTGAATCGCAGTTTCAAAGCCTTCCTGTTTCCCACAAAAAAGCTGACCGCCCCTCACACCCGTTAGGGCCATCGGTATACGGGCGGAACAGCGCATGGGCGACCCGGCTGAACCTATAATCGACAACCACCTAGACTAGGTTAACTCACTCACCAAAGGACATAGGATGCTCGTTGTCTTCAGCGGCCTTCCGGGGACCGGAAAAACGACTATCGCAAGTGATCTTGCCAACAGAACACGTGCCGTATACCTGCGAATCGATACGATTGAGCAGGCTATCCGCAATTCCGGAGCCCTGGCACAAGACGTGGGACGCAGCGGCTACATGGTCGCTTATGAGCTTGCCCTGAGTAATCTTCGTTTCGGCAGCACGGTTATCGTTGACTGTGTTAACCCCGTCATCGAAAGCCGTAAGGCGTGGAGCGAAATCGCCACGCGCGCGGGTGTTCCATTGGTGAATATCCAGGTGATTTGCTCTGATAAACGTGAACACCAGCGGCGGGTAGAAACCCGGGAAATTGATATTCCCGGGCTGATGCCCCCCACTTGGAAGTCTGTGCTGGATCATGAATATGAGGCGTGGGATAACGCCCCCTTCAACATAGACACAGCCCTGATAACTCCGTCGGATGCAGTAGAACTGATCAGCAGACGATTTTTATCCGGGGACTGAAAAAGGGGGAGTTAAGGAAACGGGCACGTCAAAAGACGTTGCTCACACCCATTTTCAACTGCAAACGCGTTGAGCGATTGACCTATTCAACGGCCGAACGGCTGTTGCGCCAGAACAGGTACGCCAGTCCCACCGGCGCCACGAAAATCGCGAACGACCAGCACATCGCCATGGTGAAAACCTTCACTATCAGCATGAACAGTGCATTCACGAAAAAAACATTGTTGCCCATGATGTAGCCGACAACGCTTTCGTAGACGAATCGAGAGTACGGATACAGCAATGTGTTGATGATCGCCAACACAATCAGCCCAGGCTTCGCGCCGATTCCTCCAGGGCTGTTAGCCGCCAGGGAGATAATCATCACAGTGAACACCAGCCCAAAAAGAAACTGACGGATGTAGTAGCTGGTAGTCAGACCGCCAAAAGTCTTGGCGAAAAATGAGTGCATAAGAGATCCCTCTAGAATGCTGATTTAAACGAGGCGCCACCTTACCAGCCTCATTTATTCACGCAAGATCAAACAGGCTCAGGCCAACGAGTGGATGTCTCTTGCACAAAAAACGTCGTCGATAAGGCAATCTCATGTCAAATGGGTCTAACCACGAATGCGGCGCTCAGTGAAGTCATAATCTTCCTGGCAATCGCCGGAAGGGTCTGACGCCACATTGACGTAATGCACCGTGTCGGCGTTGATCAACTTGTAGGTGTAGACATCAGGCAAACGCACGCCATCGGTTCTCAATTCGTTCTTGCCATTGGCAGCAGACCAGGTGCCATGTTCGGTTTGAATCGGCTGGGTCTGCTGGGCATCCCGGAAAAAAGTGATGGTGAAGCGACCGTCGGGCTTGAAGTTATTTTTCCAGGATAGGAACTGGCATTTGCCGTTTTCCGCCCGCAGGCCTTTCCATGAACCAATCAAGGATGGATCATTGGCTGGCGTGTTGGCGGCGCAGCCACCGAGCGTTGCTGCCAGGACGACAAGGGCCAGGGAGAAATTCCGTTTCACGTAGTGCTTCCTTAATCAAATGAATGCGGTGCGTTGCGAATGCCCGCGCTGGCCCTAATTGTAACGACTTCCGGCCAGGAATAGAGCGCCTGGTGAACTCGCGCTGACGCTCATTAACCAATGCCCTGACAAAGTGCTAATCGATGCCAAAAAAACATCAGGAAACCAAAGCGGCGACTGCTGCTGAAATCGAGCGCTCTATCCAGGCACTGAACAAAATGGCCGAGCGCCTCTGGGGCGATGGTCGAGAAGCTGAGGCCAAAGCCCTCCTCGATGCCTTAGATGCGTTAAACAGGGCACTCGATCGAATCCGGATTGGAGAAAGCCGAAGAGTTCTTCATTAAAGATTACAGCTCATGCAACTGATTCATGGGGCGTTGGATAAAGGCCCCTGACCAGATTGCGCCGAAAGTGGAACATCAAACACTCGATCAAACCCCCATTGAAAAACCAGCGAGTAAAAGAAGAAAAACACAAACAGCCCCAAGTTGGTCGCCAGTGCCAGCCACAGGCTGATGCCTAGCCACGCCCCAATCACCGGGGTAAGAATCAGCGTCAAGCCGCCTTCAAATCCCAGGGAGTGGAGCAGTCGTCGCAGCCAATTACGATGGCGGCTGCGCTGGCGACGTTCCCACCACTCGAACAGGCCGTTGAAGAGCATGTTCCAGGCCAGCGCGACAGCAGAAATCACCAGCGACAGTAAGGTTGAATAGCCCATACCCTGGCCGTAAGTGAGCGCCAGCGCCGGTGCCACGAACAGCACGCCGCCAGCTTCGTAGAGTATGGCCTGGAGGATTTTACGGGGCGTGCCTTGCATCGGTGGGCTCCTGGGTTGGATTGGAAGACCACAGCGTGGCAAGTTGAGCGCCCGCGCACAATTGAGCTAAATTGAGCCACGCTCAACCTGAGTAACCTACTCGCCCATGTTCGCCAAACTGCCTCTCACCGCCGTGCGCGGCTTCGAATCTGCCGCACGACTAGGCAGCTTCAAGGCAGCAGCCCAGGAACTGAATGTCAGCCCGGCGGCGATCTCCCACCAAGTCAAAAGCCTTGAAGCCTTCCTTGGCGTACGACTGTTCGAACGCTCCAGCCAAAACGTGCGCCTGAGCGCCGACGGCGAGCGCCTTCAACCTTTCATGCACCGCGCCCTGCTGGATATCCAACATGGCCTGCAGGTGCTGTCGCCGCCGTGTGCTGCACAGTCCCTGGTGGTGAGCACGACACTGGCATTCGCCAGCCTGTGGCTGATACCGCGGCTCGGGGATTTTCATCGATTGCACCCGGACATCGACGTCAGCCTGCACAGCAGCAACGACGTGGTGGACCTGAAGCGTGACGCCAGCATCGACCTGGCGATCCGCGCCCTGTTCACGCCCGATCCGCAACTGTTCGAGCAGCCGTTGCTGGACGAGTATTTTGGCGTCTATTGCCGCCCCGGTTGGCAACCGCCCATAGCGGGCTCGCCCATCGAATTGATCGACGTGCCGTGGCTGAGCAGCGCAAAGGTGGCGGTCGACTGGCCTGCATGGTGCGCCAAGGCCGGCACCTTGGGCTGGCTGGATAATGCGCGGTTCCGGCGATATGACGAGGAACAACATGCGCTGCAGGCGGCGATTGCCGGGCACGGGTTGGTGCTCGCGAGCAATGTGCTGGTTGCTGAGGCTGTTGTGCGTGGGGAACTGGTTGGCTATCGGCCTGAGGTTCGCTTGGTGGGTGCTCGGTATACGGTGGTGTGTGTGCCGGGGCGGGAGCGGCAACTGGAGGTACGGGCTTTTAGTGAGTGGTTGTTGGAACAGAGTATTGGTTGAACGGGTTCTGCCTGCGCCCCGACGAATCGGGACGCAGGCAGCCTCGGGTGCGCCGTTAGCCAGTGGACTGTTTAGACTCTGCGGGTCTAGACGTTATGACTTTCTAATCATCGTAGTCTACCCACGCCCCCAGGCCCCAAAAGCACTACGGCTGTAGAAAAAAATACTTGTAAGGAGGCACAACGATAAAACCTTTTCTTTTGTTGGCCCTCAAATTACTCCCGATCATATCGTGCATATCCACTAGTACACGAGCCGAACTACCATACTTTGAATGGCCAAGAAGATCATCAACCCCTCCCGCATGAGTTATATCAACAGAGTCAATTCCGGGAAAGAAAAAACCGTCAGAGCCACTAAAGCCAAGCATTTCTCGATCAGCAAGATAGGTGCTAGAGGAAACTCTGAGCGCCTTATCCTCCGACGACATATAAATTGTTGCGCGACCAAACTTACTAAACGCAGCCTTATATTTTAAAATAAACGTCTCCCTGGGAAAGTCAGGTGCAGCCAGTATGATATTACCCAGTTTCTTGTCCAATAGCTTTGAATGAGAGGAGTAGAGCCTGCCCAGTGCAGGAATGACTACTTTTGACCCCATGCTATGCGCCAGGATATGAATTCTCTTTCCCTGCGTAGAGGCCACCAGCTTTAACATAAATTTTTCGAAGTCATCAATGGAGTCCAGCGCCCTACCGAAATCGCGATTGTACTTCAATGGATCCCCAATAGAAGGCCAACTGAACACTACAGGTTGCAAATCAGGATTAATATCATAGGAAACCTGAGCTGCACGCTTAACAGCGTCTTCAAACTTTACGTTAAAGCCATGTACAAAAAGCAATACATCGCCGCTTTTAACAGCATTCGTTGACTTGAACTGCTTAAAGAAGTCAGCCTCAGACAATGTTAGTGATTTGTCATTCAGCAAGGTAATAATGGGATCATCCTGATCATCCACAACCCCAAACCTCATTAACACTTTAAATGTGGAGCTATGCGAATCTTTAAAACTCCCTACATCCCTTTCAAGAGGAATCAGAACGGTCTCCTGACCATAAGACAGGGGGGCATCGGACACATTCAGCTCAGCTAATAGACCGCCATCCGGACCTTTTCTTCTGTTCGTTGCATAGCTGACCTTCACTGTCGAAAAAACTTCAACCCGCTGTGCAGCTTCGATAGGATCCGGTGCTGGATAAGATAACTCCCCAGAACTGGAAGCAGGCGTTTGAAACGAAACTGAAGATGCGCACCCGGCAAAAAACAAGCTGAATGATAGAAGCCAGATAATACCTAACACAGAAAATTTCATTACCCTTCCATCCTTTGATTTTATTTAACTCGAGTAGCAAAACAGGAAACAATCCACATTTTTATCTCAATGATAAACAGACCTGCCCGCGTTTTCCCTGCATCCGCGGCCCATAAGGCGAGTGACGATGAGGAGATAGGGACAGACCACGATTGTGGGATGCACTGATTCCAGATGAACTCATAATCTTGGTCTGTCCCCGGTTCCCTGCTAAAGATAATTATCTTCTGGCGTGATGCTTCGTGTTTAGCACTTGAAAAATACATTGCACCGGCTACACCACCCTTCAGCTGCGCTCCGGTTCATTGGAAAACGGAGGGGAGGATGACTTGTATCGGCAACCGTCAAAACCAGTGAGAATCCTATGAATCTACGCCGAATCTCGTCGGCTGGAACGCTCATGCCCGCCCCATCGACTATTTGAAGAACCCCGCCCGACACCCTGCTGTCAATCCGTTGCCACTCACACTGCCATCCTGTTACCCACGTGAAGTCTCGAATTTGATAGTCGCCGGTGGCGCTTTGGCATTGAGCGAGTTTCTTGTTGGAGAGGTCAAAAGCAAGAAATATGGGGCTTGGATAGCCGAGCAGCTGAGTATCGTCAAGGCTCAGACCTTCTTTTAGGTTGATGGATGCTACAAGTGCTTTTGCTCGTCTCTTGCGCCGTATCAAGTGCCATATGGCGAGAAAAAAAATAGAAACAGAAGCCAGGAAGAGCTGACGTCCTTCGACTGTAAGCTTACCGGGCGAAAACTCTATCACGCCCCACAAGAGTCCTATCGTCGCAAGCCCCGATAACCAAGCGGCGGGGATCACTATGCTGTTAGCGAAGCTAGCTCCGAGCGTCCTCAAACAGCTTTTCATAACGGTATCCAATATCATTTATAGAAGTACTCGTAGGTTATCACTGACAGAGCGCTAACTTATAGGACTTGGCCCGCAATGCGCTGGAAAAGGGGGACAGATTTATTTTCTAGCCGACAGCTAGTTGATCCAAGCTTTGCTCCAAAATCCCTGTGCTTTCCATTGAGTCATCCGTGCTCTTCCGCAGCCCGCTTTATTCGTCCGTTCATGACATCATTCGCATAGCAACCAAATCGATCCTCGACTTCCTGAAAACTGGCGGCGATCTCCATCAGTTCGATGGCCTCTTCTTCCCGCCCGTTTTCCGAAAATTTCACGGCAACATGCGTCAGATCGACGTCAGCCTCGGCACCGGAGCTGGTTCTCCAGGATCCGACTACTTGGCTTTTGCGCTCTTGATGTCACTTATGATTTTCTGAGAAATGGCCTGAACCTGTTCTTGGGTCATAGCCGACATGACGCCCTCCCAAGCAGACGACGACGTGTCATACGTCCGAGTTCCAATCAGGCGGCCTGATTTCAAGTCCGAGTAATCTGCACTGGAGTTGACCCATGCATTTCCTACCATGACCCCGGCTCCGTAGCGTGCGCCTGGGGTGAGGTAACGGAAATTGGTCACGTTGATCTTGATACCAACACCGTCTTTACCCTCAGGGCCTGATGTCTGGCCCTCTGTAAGGCTGTAACCGGCGCGAGTCGCTTCAACTTGTAGAGCGTCACTCCATTCTCGCTTCAAGCGAGGCCAGTCCTCGTTTTGTTGAACCTTGCTGTTTCCTTGGAGATTCACGACCAGGTTCTGCTTGGCTGACTCCTGGATGACCAGCATTTCAGTTCCACCGCTTTTCACAGAGGCAGCGCATCCGCTCAGCATCAAAATGGCAACGGCGCTAGACAGCGAAATCGAGAGCTTGGTTTTTTTCATTGAATTTCCATATCCATAAAATGGGTTGAGACAGAGTAGAGATTCCCGCCGAGCCAGACGAGCGCACACCTGAAATGCGCAGAATTTAGCACCATTACTTCGCCACTACGAGACAGAGCCCCACAAGACGACCTTAGCGCTTCAGATGCTCCGATAAAAACGGCCTTCCGCACTTAAGGGACCGCAACGGTAAACCCGTTCTCTTGCTTTCTCAAAAAACCCGCCGAAGCGGGTTTTAAGTGGTAACTAAACCCAGTTGTCGTAGCGATTAAGCAGAATATTATCCATCTGCCTAAGGCTGATTTCCCGGCCAAGTTCTTCTTCGAACAGACTACGAACGCGTATGTAGAAGTCTATGTAAGTCGCATAGTTTTTTGACATACCCGCCGTGGTCGGCGCGAAAACCAGCCCCTCCTCATTCGCGATCCACTTCAGCGCCTCCCTGGCTCGCGAATCAACCATTGGAAACAGAGTCGGAAAATGGAAGTGCAGATACTTCGAAGCGAAGCTGCTCGCGTCCTTATTAGTGACGGCACTGATGGCCTCGCAGAGCCGGGAATGCACTTTGTTCACCGCCGTACAGACAGATCCAGCAAGCCGCTCCCCCGCCGGGAGAAAGGACGCTTCCAAACCTACATCCGAGCTGCAAATAGATTTAGCCAACCGCTCATAAAAGCCTCCCGTGGAGCCTTCATAACCATCCTCGTCGTCCTCGTCGCCCTTTTTGCGGCGCTCGACCGATGCAGCCAGGCTGCGGCCAATGATCAGCGCCTTTGAAGCCACCTGCGCGTGATCTGTATGACTGGGATTCTCTCGCACAAAGCCATAGAGCGCTTTGTTGGCCGGTATGAATATGCCGCACCCCTCGTCCGTGCCTATGAATTCGTCAGTCAAGTAATGGCGTTTTTCCTTTTGTAAAAATTGCATGCGTCTCTCCTTAGGTGAGACCTAATAATGCCACCCAATTGCCATCATATGGTGACCTACGTCCTTTCGAACGCCAGCGGTGCGAGAGTATGCGTCCAGGGGGTGTCGGGAGCTTGAAGCAGTGAAATTCGGACAGATCCAGGAATTTCGGGGAGAAGACATAACCTATTGAAAAAATGAAAACACCCAGATCCAGCGTCAAAACAGCAAGATTTCCCTATAAGAATCAGAAAGTTAGCGTTGGACATTCCTACAGTGCTTTCCCCTCCACGGCGTCCTGCCGACCGAACACAATCCCCTCCCAGACAGGACTGTCCTACCGTTCGTCTTATCCCTCCCCAGCTTCAACCCACCAGCTTTGACAGTCAATTATTCGGATCTATAGTCATGAAGACTGTTGAAAAGCCCAGAATGTAGCGTAAATAAAATGGAGTCATTCTGGACAAAGTTTGAATGGAGCAATACTGGCAAAGTTTGGATGGTTACAAAAAAAAACGAGGTTGGTTAATCACCCCGTTTGTGGATTGTCACCATAATCCAAAAGCCTATCAAAAGGAGCAAGCATATGTCTTTCGCAAGAAAATTCGCCTCAAGCGCATTGCCAATACCCTTGACTGCTATTTTGACCTCCTGCCCACACAACAACCTCCAGACAAAAACCAACGCAAGCAAACGCCTTCTCCGATTTCCGGGATGGCTTTCTTGATCATAAATCATCCGAAATACAATTAGTTAATCTTCCAAACAATTTGAATGACGCCCTTACATTCAAATGTATGGCCGTCAGAACCAGAGGCATACGCCTACAAATGCAATTCCTCAGGCGGCGCAACAGGTTGTTATTTGCTAAAGGAAAAATGATAACTGCAAAAGGATTGCAGCACTATCATTAAATATTATCTCCAGGGAGGAGAAACCCATCATGACTTCATAACCATTATCATCTTTTGGCAGCGAGCAATAGAAAACAACAGTACTTCACTCTGATGCAATTGGAGATTTTTATCATGGGCGCATCTGAAAAATTCTACCTAACTATTGTTAATGATTCCAAAACTAAAACTCTCATTTATAAAGACATAAGCTTCGACTGGGGAAGAGTCGATACTGGCCCTGTAGCTCAAGTCCCGCCCAAAACAACAATTCAAGTCTTAGTCGCTCAAGGCAGGGATAATACGTCCTCTGGTACGGAGGGCTCTATTACTTATTCCATTTATGGCCAAGATGACAGATGGGTAAAAGTATCCTGGAATGTACCTTGGGCAGCAGGGGCGGAAAATACGTGCATCCCTAGCTCAAGCGATGATAATAAGCCAGAAAACCCAGACGGGAATATTGTTTGGCAACCACAAACACCTACAGCCGGCGGCGGCACAACTTTATCAGTAATCATGAAGTTTGGATATGAAATAGAAGAGTAATGATTGCAATCAACTATCAATGGATTATTGTCCTCTACTGTATGCAGAGATCAACTTTGCGGGGCTTCCAGGGATAATTTGTCGTTCGGTGGCCAGCATGGATGTTGACGCACCTAGGCTGGCCGCTCTTTTACTTTGTCGCGGACTCTTCTTTTACATAGGCTTGGCGCACCGCCAGAGCGATCAATCCTTGATCGCCATCACTCGTGATGGCGACAATTCGTTGAGCATGCGCAGGGGCAAGTTGGGCTCTTGTTCTTCCATGAACCACGCCGCCGGCGCTGGAGATGGCAGGCACTTCGCTGGGAAAAGGGGACGCCCATTAGCCGGTCTCAAGTCAAGGCTAAAAGCCAACTCGCCCTGCAGCTTTTAACTGTAGGGTTCCCCTTTATCTCAACCTGCCTGGTTGAACCTGTCGTCCCCGTTTCCTCATCAATGGCTACGACCGAGTCGTGCCAGACACCCATTTGGATCAAGCGGTAGCGATACAGCACGCACCGCCCTGGCAGTGAACTGCCCCAGAGAAACGTTGGTGCCGCCAATGTGTCCAAAACGTGTCGCAGAACTGTGGCTCGCGCGTGGCACGCACGTCCAGTCTCAACTGGCTCACTTGGCGGACGACCCGGTTACAACACACTCAGGCGGTGATGGTCGGGCGCCACTCGGATTTCGTGGTTCATGCCCAGTCCCCTTTTGGTTGGCCGGCCATCACCTAACTCGCCCTTCAGGCGAAACAGCGTTTAGCGTCAAAAGGCTGTTTCTCCTTAAGTATGTGGTAGCTCGCACGCGCCAATTTATGAGCCAGTGCTTTGGTCGCGACCACGCTGTTTGTCTTGGCTTTCTTTTTCTCGAAAAATCGTTTGGCATCGTCACTGAAACGCCGGGCAAAATTGGCTGCTTCAATGAAAGCCCAAATGAGGTAAGCGTTGCCATTTTTTGCGTTGCCTTCACCTTTCTTTTTTCCGTTGGAGTAATGCGCACTTCTTACGCAGCGAGCGTAAGAGGCGAAGTTGCCGACCTCTGCAAAACGGTCTATGTCACCGGTTTCCAACATGATGATCGTTGCCAGTACTTCACCCACGCCTGGCATCGTTTTTAGCAACAAATATTCAGGTCGTAGCTTGGCCTGTTGAAGCAGTCGCGCGTCTAGCTCGGCGATCTGCGCCTCGAGCGCTTGGATGACCACCACATTGGCCTTCATGGGAAACCGGGGACAGACCACAATTTTTGGCCCTTCTAATCGGTCCGTCTCATAATTGTGGTCTGTCCCCGTTTTCTTCAGTTCGCCTGTAATCAGGCCACCTCATTACCGATACGCTTACCGGGCCTGCTGTCGAGACTAAAGATGACATTGGCTCTACCGACACAGTGGAAAACCGAACATCGAACGGCCCCGCTTTTCAAGCGTACAACTCATGCAAAATGGGGTGTGCGTTTCGGCCCAGGAACGTCTTTTACGCCACTATGGAAGAGTACTCAGTGAAGAAGCTTTACCCCTTGATTTTCGCCGCCCTGTCCTTGGGCGCTCATGCAATGCAAGCATCAGATCCTGCGGCCGGTTCATCGGCGAAAGCCGACCACACGGCTCTTCTAGGAGCCTGGGCAATGGCGCCCCTACGCAACGGCATCGCCAACGTAGCGGAATATCTACCAGATGGAACAGTGGCATTGCATTCATTTAACTGCACCGAGCCAAACGTCCAAGGGGAGGTTGAAGTATCCAAGTACACCCTTGCTCATGACGGTAAGTCGATCCATATCGAGTCGCCGAACGATACCTTCGATCTTGAGATTCTTTCGCTGACGCCGACTGCTATGCGCCTGAGCATGACGCTGTCAGGCTACCCCCTGATCTTTAGCTATCAGAAGGTGCAAAAAATCGCCCCATTGTGCGCTTCGTACGTAGTAGACGCTGCCGAAGAGGCCAGGAAGTCTCCGTACCAAGTGAAGGATTTCGTTCCCGCGCCTACTGTACCTCCACACACCGACCTGAACCGATACATCGGCCAGTGGGCAAATGAGCAAGGGGATGTCCAGCTTGAGGTCCGTAGGGACAAAGGCAGCGACGCATATCTCTATCAATCAAACAGCGAGAACTGGGTCTACCTGTTCAACGGTGTTAGTTGGAAAAGCGACGGTCTTCACTTTACCGCCTTCGCCTACAGCAATAAGCCCGACCTCTATGACCACCCCTATCATAAGTCCAAGACACCGAACGTGATTGCTATCAACGAAGACGGGACGCTTAAGCAAATAACGTTCATCAAAGGAACCCACCGCTTCGAGTCCACGCTTATCCGTAAAAGCGACAAGTAAGGCCACAGAAGCTGGGGACAGACCACGATTTGAGCTCACTTGTAATCGGCCCATCTAATAATCGTGACCTATCCCCGTTTTCCTTCTGAAAGGAGAACCACGGTACCGCCCCCTGCTCGCTCGCGCAGCGGAGGGCCTTGGCTGGCTTGCAGGCCGGTTCTACGATCTGGTGGCTTCAGGACGTGTTCGCCCACAACCTGAGGTCGCCCTATCTTTATCCGCCGCAACGCAAAAGCCCCGACCTAAGTCGGGGCTTTCTCGTTTCTGCTAGACGCAAAACCCGCTCGATGACGGGCTGTGCTTATTAGTTTTTGCAGACCGCCTGCGGAGGCGCAGCATGCGTCAGCTTTTGGGGAATCACAATCGAAGTGCCAGGCAAAGTGGTAAGTTCGAGAACCGCCAACATGCAAATTAGCGCTGGCTCGCCATCTTTGCTTGGTCTGCCATCCACCCCTACCACTGCTTCGTAGTCTTTCCCTGGTTCCAGCTTGTAAACGAACGCCTGGCCACCACAGGTCCGGTAAGAGCTGCCGTTGCCCGCAATGGTCGCGCCCAGGGTTGCAATTTGGAATGGCAGATCCGCCCTAACGCGATACTCGGTTACGACCTCTTTGTAAGCCCCTTCCCCCATCCGAATTGCAGGGATGTACTGGATAAGACTGGGCCAAACTCTTTTCGGTATGCCAATGCTCGCCGACTTCAGGGGATACTGCGGATAGTTGATGCTCGCCGTACCATCCGACCCGAAACGTCCGGCTTCAGCCATCTTATGGCGTGTAGCAGGAGCACAACTGCCGACGATGCTGTCTCCATACACATCGGAGTTCGTGATAACGCGAACACGCGCCATTCCCTCTGATTGAGCAGGCTCCTCGTATGGAACTGAAGGTATTCCAGAGCAACCAGCAAGTGCTATAGAAAGAAAAGTTACGGAAGTGACAACCCGCATGACCATGTCCTTATGTGCGCCAACAAAAAAGGGCCCACCTTTCGGTGAGCCCTTCTAGACCGCCCAGCAGAGCGGATTTTGTTTGGTAGGCGCGATTGGACTCGAACCAACGACCCCCACCATGTCAAGGTGGTGCTCTAACCAACTGAGCTACGTGCCTGCTGTGAGGCGGCATTCTACGGAATTCCGGAGGGGTGTCAACACCTTTTTTTCACCTAACCCTATGAATATGCAAAATATTTAATTTCGCCAATGCGACGAAGATTTTGCGGTGGCTGGCGGCTTATTTTTATCTCGGGTAGGATCGGCGCATTCGTAAAAAATATAAAACAGAGGTTGCAGAATGGCGAACACACCGTATCCAGAGTCTTATTACGCCGCGTCAGCCAACCCGGTCCCTCCGCGCCCTGCCCTGCAGGATGACGTCGAGACAGATGTTTGCGTGATCGGCGCTGGTTACACCGGCCTGTCCTCTGCGTTGTTTTTGCTGGAGAACGGTTTCAAGGTGACGGTGCTTGAGGCGGCGAAGGTGGGCTTTGGGGCTTCGGGTCGCAATGGCGGGCAGATCGTTAATAGCTACAGCCGCGACATTGATGTGATCGAGCGTAGCGTTGGCCCTCAACAGGCGCAGTTGTTGGGCGACATGGCGTTCGAGGGTGGGCGGATTATTCGCGAGCGGGTGGCGAAGTATCAGATTCAGTGTGATTTGAAAGACGGCGGTGTATTCGCGGCCATCACTGCCAAGCAAATGGGCCATCTGGAGTCGCAGAAGCGTCTATGGGAGCGTTTCGGGCATACCCAGTTGGAGTTGCTGGATCAGCGGCGTATTCGCGAGGTGGTGGCTTGTGATGAGTATGTAGGCGGGATGCTCGATATGAGCGGTGGGCATATTCATCCGCTTAATCTGGCATTGGGCGAAGCAGCTGCTGTGGAGTCCCTTGGCGGGGTGATTTATGAACAGTCGCCGGCGGTGCGCATCGAGCGCGGTGCCAGTCCGGTTGTGCATACGCCGCAGGGCAAGGTCAGGGCCAAGTTCATTATCGTGGCCGGCAATGCCTACTTGGGAAATCTGGTGCCGGAGCTGGCGGCCAAGTCCATGCCTTGCGGCACCCAGGTGATTGCTACCGAACCGTTGGGAGAGGAGCTAGCTCGCAGCCTGTTGCCTCAGGATTATTGTGTTGAAGATTGCAACTACTTGCTCGATTACTACCGGTTGACGGGTGACAAGCGCCTGATTTTCGGTGGCGGCGTGGTGTATGGCGCGAGGGATCCGGCGAATATTGAGGCGATCATTCGGCCGAAGATGCTCAAGGCATTCCCGCAGCTCAAGGATGTGAAGATCGATTACGCCTGGACTGGAAATTTCCTGCTGACGCTGTCGCGTCTTCCGCAGGTCGGGCGACTGGGGGATAACATTTATTATTCCCAGGGCTGCAGCGGCCATGGCGTGACGTATACGCATCTGGCGGGCAAGGTGCTGGCTGAGGCGCTGCGTGGTCAGGCTGAGCGTTTTGATGCGTTTGCGGACCTGCCCCACTACCCCTTCCCCGGCGGTCAGTTGTTGCGTACGCCGTTTGCGGCGATGGGGGCTTGGTATTACGGGTTGCGGGATAAATTGGGGTTCTGAGAACCACACATCATCAAAGGGCTGCTTCGCAGCCCTGCGGGGCGGTGCGACGTTTCGCTAAATCCCCTCGCCACAGGCTTGTTCCAATCTTTCAAATCCCGAAAACAAAAAACCCCGGTCTTTCGACCAGGGTCTTTGCTATCGACTAGAAGATAGCTTTTCAGCCTTCTTCTTAGCTTCAAGGCGTTCAGTGGGCCTCGAAGCAGATATGGCGCAGCGGACGGGACTCGAACCCGCGACCCCCGGCGTGACAGGCCGGTATTCTAACCGACTGAACTACCGC
>NZ_JBSPTN010000017.1:0-109698 GCF_053850495.1 Pseudomonas sp. CFBP 5748 | reverse complement strand
AACGAAAAGACCTTGAAAGGGATGGCCGTAAGGGCGGAACCCTAAGTAGCCGTTACCGCAGCAATGGATATACACACCCCTCAGACAGCCAGGAATCAGCTTGGCAATGCAGGCTGCTTGCGACTGGCCGCCGCTGTCACCGCGTAACCCAACAAAGCCGCCAATATCGAACCCGTGAGAATCCCCATCCGGTCCATGCCGGCGTAGTCACTCACACCCGGCTCGAACGCCAGGGAGCCGACGAACAGGCTCATGGTGAACCCAATACCGCACAAGATTGCCACGCCCAATACCTGGCCCCAGTTGGCACCAAGGGGCAGGCTGGCGATGCCGATTTTCACCGCCAGCCAGGTCAGGCCGAAGACGCCAACGGTCTTGCCCAGCAACAGGCCGATGGCGATGCCCATTGGCACGTGATGGGTGAAGCTCTCGACGGTGACGCCGCTCAGGGACAGGCCGGCGTTGGCGAAGGCGAACAGCGGCAGGATGCCGTAGGCCACCCAGGGATGCAGGGCATGTTCCAGGGTCAGCAGTGGCGAAGTCTCGGCGTTTTTCGTGCGCAGCGGAATGCAGAATGCCAGGGTCACCCCGGCCAGGGTGGCATGGACACCGCTCTTGAGTACGCACACCCAAAGAATCAGGCCGACCACCATATAGGGCCCGAGCTTGACCACGCCCATTCGATTCAACGCCACCAGCGCGGCGATGCAGGCGGCTGCCAGTATGAGCGACAGGCTGGACAGGGCGCCGGAGTAAAAGATCGCGATGATGATAATGGCGCCCAGGTCATCGATGATCGCCAGGGTCATCAGGAACAGCTTGAGCGACACCGGCACCCGCTTGCCCAGCAAGGCCAGCACGCCAAGGGCAAATGCAATGTCGGTGGCCGTCGGAATCGCCCAGCCGGCGAGGGCGGCCGGATTGTCACGGTTGAGGAACCAGTAGATCAGTGCCGGCACCACCATGCCGCCAATCGCCGCCGCACCCGGCAAGACGATTTGCGACGGTTTCGACAACTGTCCGCCGAGGACCTCGCGCTTGACCTCTAGGCCGATGAGCAGGAAGAACATCGCCATCAGGCCGTCGTTGATCCACAGCAACAATGGTTTGGCGATTTTCAACGCCCCGACCTGGGCCACCACCGGCGTGTCCAGCAAGCCGTTGTAGAGCCAGGAAAGAGGTGAATTATTGATGGCCAAGGCCAGTACGGCGGCGGCGATCAGCAGCAGGCCGCTGGCTGCTTCCAGCTGGAAAAAGCGTGTCAGAGAATTACGTAGAGCCACGATCGCTCTCCATTCATCGAATCAAAAAGATGGCACACCCTAACCCGTACTGTTAGTTGTTAAAACAAAAGTTATATTCTTTTTTGTTATATGACGTTACAACGCCTGTACGGCGCGGTCTGGCAGTTACGGCGCATATTGGACCTTAGCTGTACCTGTGCGCGATGTCGGTTTTTTCCTAAGCTTGTGACTGGTTTTTCCGAGACCAAAGTCGCGCCTGTATGAGCATCAGGTTTCCCCGCGTCGAACCGATCCAGTGAGAACACACCATGAATGACCACCGTCAGTGGGCGCGCGAAGCGATTCGCATCATTGAGGCTGACTTCCAGCGCAGTGCCGATACCCACCTGATCCCGCTGCCGCTGCCTGGGTTGCCGGGCATCGAGCTGTACTTCAAGGATGAATCCAGCCATCCCACCGGCAGCCTCAAGCATCGACTGGCCCGCTCGCTGTTCCTCTACGCCTTGTGTAACGGCTGGCTCAAGCCTGGTGCGCCGGTGATCGAAGCCTCCAGCGGCTCGACCGCGATTTCGGAGGCTTACTTTGCCAGGCTGCTGGGCCTGCCGTTCATTGCGGTGATGCCGGCGACCACCTCCAGGGAAAAAATCGCACAGATCGCCTTCTATGGCGGCCAGAGCCATCTGGTGGATGACCCTACGCAGATCTACGCCGAGTCCGAGCGCCTGGCCCGTGAACATGATGGGCATTTCATCGACCAGTTCACCTATGCCGAGCGCGCCACGGACTGGCGGGCCAATAACAACATTGCCGAATCGATCTTCCAGCAGATGCGCTTCGAGCAGCATCCGGAGCCAAGCTGGTTGATTTCCAGCCCCGGCACCGGCGGCACCACGGCCACCCTGGGGCGCTACGTGCGTTATCGCCAGCACGGCACCCGTGTGCTGTGTGCCGACGCCGAGCGTTCGGTGTTCTTTGACTACTACCGCAGCGGCGATGCCAGCCTGCGCCTGGATTGCGGCTCGCGGATCGAAGGCATTGGCCGGCCACGGGTCGAAGCGTCGTTTTTGCCCAAAGTCATCGATGCGATGGTCAAGGTCCCGGACGCCCTGTCACTGGCGGCCATGCACTACCTGGCCCAGCGTTTGGGACGACGGGTCGGTGGCTCCAGCGGCACCAACCTGATCGGTGCGTTGATCGCCGCGAGGCAGATGGTGGAAGCAGGGGAGTCGGGGTCGATCGTGGCGATTTTGTGTGACGGCGGCGAGCGCTATGCCACGACCTATTACGATCCTGCGTGGCTCAAGGCCCAGGGGTATGAGTTGATTGGGTTGATGGAGGCCGTGGCGGCGAGTGTGGAGCGGGGTGAGGCGCTGCCAGAGAATGTGTTGCGAGCCAATATCTGAAAACACTGAGACCTTCCTGTGGGAGCGGGCTTGCTCGTGAAGACGGTGGATCAGTCAAATAAGGGCTGACTGACCCTCCGCCTTCGAACAAGCCCGCTCCCACGGGAAGTTAGTGTCAGGCTTCGAGGCCGAGGATATCCCGCGCCACTGCCTCGGCAATCCGGATCCCGTCCACGCCCGCCGACAGGATTCCGCCCGCGTAACCGGCGCCTTCACCGGCCGGGAACAGACCCTTGACGTTCAGGCTCTGCAGCGTTTCGTTGCGGGTAATGCGCAGTGGCGACGAGGTGCGGGTTTCGATCCCGGTCAGCACGGCGTCATGCAGCGAATAGCCGCGAATCTGTTTCTCGAATGCGGGCAGGGCTTCGCGGATGGCTTCGATGGCAAAGTCCGGCAGGGCCTGGGCCAGGTCGCCCAGGGAAACGCCTGGCTTGTAGGACGGTTCGACGCTGCCCAGTGCCGTAGACGGCTTGCCGGCGATGAAATCGCCCACCAGTTGCGCCGGGGCTTCGTAGTTGCTGCCGCCAAGCACGAACGCATGGGACTCCAGGCGCTCCTGCAACTCGATCCCCGCCAGCGGGCCGCCCGGATAATCGACTTCCGGGGTGATGCCGACGACGATGCCGGAGTTGGCGTTGCGCTCGTTGCGCGAATACTGGCTCATGCCGTTGGTCACGACGCGGTTCGGCTCGGAAGTCGCGGCCACCACGGTGCCGCCCGGGCACATGCAGAAGCTGTACACCGAGCGTCCGTTTTTGGCGTGGTGCACCAGTTTGTAGTCGGCGGCGCCGAGTTTCGGGTGGCCGGCGTACTTGCCCAGGCGCGCACTGTCGATCAGCGATTGCGGGTGTTCGATACGGAAACCCACCGAGAACGGCTTGGCTTCCATGTATACGCCGCGGCTGTGGAGCATGCGGAAGGTGTCTCGGGCGCTGTGGCCCAGGGCCAGGATCACATGCCTGGAATGAATCTGTTCACCGCCGGCCAACTCGACGCCGACCAGTTGGCCATCCTCGATCAGCACGTCGGTGACTCGCTGCTGGAAGCGCACTTCACCGCCCAGGGCGCGAATCTGCTCACGCATGTTTTCCACTACGCCTGTCAGACGGAACGTACCGATATGCGGCTTGCTGACGTAGAGAATTTCTTCTGGCGCACCGGCCTTGACGAATTCGTGCAGGACCTTGCGGCCAAGGAATTTGGGATCCTTGATCTGGCTGTAGAGCTTGCCATCGGAGAACGTCCCCGCGCCGCCCTCGCCGAATTGCACGTTGGATTCGGGGTTGAGCACGCTTTTGCGCCACAGGCCCCAGGTGTCCTTGGTGCGCTGGCGGACTTCCGGACCGCGCTCAAGGACGATCGGCTTGAAACCCATCTGCGCCAGCAACATGGCGGCGAAGATCCCGCACGGGCCGAAGCCGACCACGATCGGCCGCTCGCTCAGGTCTGCCGGCGCCTGGCCGACCACTTTGTAGCTGACATCCGGTGCTTCGTTGACGTTACGGTCATCGGCGAACTTGCGCAGCAGGCTGGCTTCATCGCGCACCGTCAGGTCGATGGTGTAGATAAAGCACAGTTCGGAGGACTTTTTGCGAGCGTCGTAGCTGCGCTTGAACAAGGTGAAGTCGAGCAGGTCATCGCTGGCGATGCCCAGGCGCTGTACGATGGCAGGGCGCAAGTCTTCTTCGGGATGGTCGATCGGCAGCTTGAGTTCGGTGATTCGTAACATGACGGGGTCCGGTTCGCGGGGCGCACAACTGCGCCAGGGCGTGAACCGGCGATTATAAGCCAAAAGCGGCGAATCAGTCGTTGCGCGCACCACCGAAGTAGGCGCAGCCGCGCTGGACCTGACCGTTGACCCGCAGCTCGGCGCTCATGTGTTGCACGCTGCCAGTGACGCTGTCGACGCAGCGCTGGGGGGCGACCCAGAGCTCGACCTTCTGGCCGTTGGCCTCGGTGCTGAGGTTGACGCGGCCATCACCCAGTTGCTCCTCCATGTAAGGCACCGCCAGCGGTGGTTGACCCTCACGTTCGAGCACCAGGCCCTTGCCGCTGGCCTTGAGGCTCCACTCGGGGCCATGGCCGGCGGCGCGCAGGATCAACAATCTGAAATCTCCGTCATCGCAGGCAGTGCCCGAGCGCTCCAGGCGATACAGCTGCTCCAGGTCCAATTGGCTGTCGGTACCGGCCGCCGTGCTGGAGACGATACGGCCGCGCACATCGGCAAACAGCTTGCCCCGCTCGTCGGCCAGGCTGGCGGCCTGTTGCAGCACACTGGTGCCACCGCTGTCGTTGACGATGTAGCGGCGCTGTTCCTGGCACGGCTGGAACACCAGCTTGCCATCGGCCGCTGTGAGTTCGCCCTGCATGCGCGTCTGGTCGGCGTGGGAGGCACTCTGACGCGGGGCGTCGAGCAATTGGCAGCCGGCAAAGAGCGGCAGGAGGGCGACAAACAGCAGGGAGCGGGCGGCACGCATCATTGGGTCTCCAGACAAGTGCCGCCACGTTACTCAGACTGATCCTGCATCACAAGGGGTGTCAGCCCACGTGAAAGGTCTGACCGGTTTGTAGGCCTTCGACGCTCTTGGCGTAGGCCAATGCCACATCCGCTGCGGGAACGGGTTTGAAGCCGCGGAAATAAGGCGCGTACTTGTCCATGGCTTCCAGCAGCACGTTCGGGCTCACCGAGTTGACACGCAGGCCCCGGGGCAACTCGATTGCCGCCGCACGCACGAAACTGTCCAGGGCACCGTTGACCAGGGCCGCCGACGCGCCGCTCTTGATCGGGTCGTGGCTGAGCACGCCGGTGGTGAAGGTGAACGACGCGCCGTCGTTGGCGAATTCACGGCCGATCAGCAGCAGGTTGACCTGGCCCATCAACTTGTCTTGCAAGCCCAGGGCGAAGCTGTCTTCGGTCATCTCGCCCAGGGGCGCAAAGGTGACATTGCCCGCTGCGCAGACCAGGGCATCGAAACGCCCGGTCTTTTCGAACAGGGCGCGGATCGAGGCGCTGTCACTGATATCCACCTGCAATTCACCGCTGTGGCGGCCAATCCGCACGATTTCGTGGCGGGGCGACAGTTCGTTGGCAATGGCCGAACCGATGGTGCCGTTGGCGCCGATCAACAGGATTTTCATGGGCTGTTCCTCAATGGGTTGAATGAGTTTTCAGTCTAGAGAGGTTCTTTTCATTGATAATCGTGCTAATAGGCAACCTTTGGTTTTCATTTGGAAACAATCCGATGAGCGAGATGGATGATCTGGCGGCGTTTGCCGTGTTGATGGAGGCTGGCAGCTTCACCCTGGCGGCCCAGCAGTTGGGTTGCAGCAAGGGCCAGTTGTCCAAACGCATCAGCTTGTTGGAGAGTCGGTTTTGCGTGGTATTGCTGCAGCGCACCACACGACGCTTGAGCCTCACGGCGGCCGGCGCGGCGTTGTTGCCTCAGGCCCAGGCGCTGTTGGTACAGGTGGAAAGGGCGCGTCAGGCATTGGCTCGGTTGAAGGACGATATTTCCGGGCCGGTGCGGATGACGGTTCCGGTTTCGTTGGGCGAAACCTTCTTTGAAGGGCTGCTGACGGAGTTCGCGCGCACTTACCCCAACGTGCAGATCGAGCTGGAGCTTTACAACGGCTACCGCGACCTGACCCGCGATGGCTTCGACCTGGCGATTCGTTCCGATGCCGCCATCGATGAGCGATTGGTGGCTCGCCCTCTGCTGGCCTGGCACGAAATGACCTGCGCCAGCCCGGCCTACCTCGATCAATACGGTGAACCCCAGACCCCCCAGGCCCTGGCCGAACATCGCTGTCTGCTCAACAGCCACTACAGCGGGCGGGAAGAATGGCTTTATCACCAGCAACACGAACTGCTGCGGGTCCGTGTGTCGGGGCCGTTCGCCAGCAACCACTACAGCCTGTTGAAAAAGGCGGCCCTGGCCGACGCCGGAATCGCCCGGCTGCCGTCGTACCTGCTGCAGGAAGAATTGGCTGACGGCCGCCTGCGCTGGGTGCTGCGCGAGTACCAGACCCGGCGCATGCCGATGTACCTGGTGCATCCGTATCAGGGCGGGTTGCCCAAGCGCACCCAGGTGCTGGCCGACTATTTGATTGATTGGTTCAAGCGCAGTGGTGAGGCGTTGGATCGGCTTCAACGATAACCCGTCCACCGGATGCTCCCACAGGAATTTTTAGTCTCAATGGGCGTAGCGTTTGGCGATCAGATGATCGATGGACAACACCCCCGGCCCGCGCGCCATCAGGTAGAGCAATACCGCCGCCCAGGTGCCGTGGGTCGGATAGGCGTCCGGGTAGACAAACAACTGAATGGTCAAGGTCATGCCCAACAGGGCCAACGCCGAGAAACGTGTCGCCAGTCCCAGCAGAATCAGCACCGGGAACACATGTTCGGCAGCGGCCGCCAGATGCGCTGCCAGCTCGGGCGACAGCAGCGGCAGGGCGTATTCGCTTTTGAACAGGGGAATGGTTGAGTCCGCCAGATGTGGCAGGCCGATCTGGAAGGTGCCGTCGAACAGGTCGATGGCCAGGCCCTCGATTTTGGTCTGGCCGGATTTCCAGAACACCGCGGCGATGGAAAAACGCCCAACGAAGGCGATCAGGCTGTGGGGAATTTTCTCCAGCCATTGAATGAAAGCGGTAATCAGAGCGTTCATTGGGTGACCTGCTCAGGTAAGAGATAAGTGATGGCTTGGTAGCGGATGAGCCTCGCCAGGGTCTGTTCCACGTCGAGGTCGGTGTGGCGCTCCACCGCGGTCTCGATGGCAGCGGTCAGCGACAGGCCCTGTTGCAGGGCCGTGATGAAACCATGGGCAGCGTGACTGATCGCCTGCACTTCCACGTCGAGGCCATGGCGCAGTACCAGGGCGTTTTGCGCAGAGTACGGCTCGAACGGCACGGGAGGCTCTTGCTGATGGGCGGCCCAGACCGCGACCACGGCGAAGGGCGATTGCAGCAGGCGCAGGGACGGATGAAGGCCGATCTTCAGATGCGTGGCGAGTGTGGGGGATGACAGCACCTCCACGATTCGTTCCCCACTCATGGGCTGGGCGTCGGCGGCGTGGCAGGCCTCGACTTGCAGCCGCTCCAGGCGCGCAACGTCCGCCAGATAGGGGACGCTGGCGGCGGGTTCGAACTGTTCGATGAACCGGGCAAAATCGGCACCGTAGTCGCTCATGATCGGGCTGCACGGCGCCGCCGACTGCACGTAGACCCCGGCCATGGCCCGGAAAAACTCCTCGCCCACCAGTTGCGCCACCACTGGGTAGTTGTCGGCCAGGGCATTGATCAATGAGCTGAGCACGTTGTTGCGGTACACCGCGAAGCGGTTCCCGGGATCGGCGCCATTGGCGCTGATCAAACCCGGTGGACAGGCTTTGCCTGGGTCGAGCAGGGCGGCGGCGAACTCGCTGAAGCGGCTCATGACCGGGCTCCGGCGGCGCTTAACAGTCGGTCGGCCTGACGCGCTTCGGCCAGCAGCACTTGCAATGCAGGAACATGGTTGTCTCGTTCGATCAAAGTGGCCACGGGTCCGGTTCGCTCCAGGGCTTGGCGATACAGTTGCCAGACGTCGTTGTCGATCGGCGCGCCGTGGTCGTCGATCAGCAAGCGCTCACCGAGGCTGTCGGTGTCTTCGGCAAAGCCGGCCAGATGAATTTCGCCGGTGGCCTGCAGGGGCAAGGCGTCGAGGTAGGCCAGTGGATCGCGGCGATGGTTGACGCAGGAAACGTAAACGTTGTTCACATCCAGCAGCAGGCCACAGCCGGTGCGACGAATAACTTCACTGATGAAGCAGGCCTCGTCGAGGGTCGATTCCTCGAACGCCAGATAGGTGGCCGGGTTTTCCAGCAACATCGTGCGCTTGAGGCAAGACTGCACCTGATCGACGTGTTCGCAGACGCGGTTGAGCGTCGCGTCGTCGTAGGCCAGGGGCAGCAGGTCATTGAGGAACACCGGGCCATGGCTGGACCAGGCCAGGTGTTCGGAAAAGGACTGGGGTTGATAGCGCTCGATCAGTGCGGCCAGGCGCTGCAAATGTGCGACATCCAGCGGCCCCTCGCCACCAATCGACAGGCCGACGCCGTGCAGCGACAGCGGATACTGCTCGCGTATCCGCCCCAGGAAGTGATGAAACGGCCCGCCGGCCACCATGTAGTTTTCCGCGTGCACTTCGAAGAAGCCCAGCTCCGGTTGGGTCTGGAGTACTTCACGAAAATGCTCGGCCTTGAGCCCCAGCCCCGCCCTTGGCGGCAGCCGGGTATCGGTGGCGAGGAAAGGGGTATTCGACATGGTGGCAGGCCTCAGGCAGATGCGATCAGGACTTGGCTTTGAACGCTTCGAGCTGGCCGAAACCGGTGGGGGAGGTCTTGCTTTCGAGGGTGGTGCAAGTGCCTTTGGGGACCGATTTCCAAGCGTTGGCCTGATAGTCCATTTTCGCGGTACCGGCACAGGTGGTACCGGCACCGGCGGCGCAGTCGTTCTTGCCTTTGAGGGCGACGCCGAAGCATTTTTCCATGCTGTCGTCGGCTGCGTGGACGGTCGAGACGGCTGTCATGCTCAGGGCAGAACCGAGGGCCAGGACCAGGGCGGTGGCGGACAGGGTACGGGTCGAAGCAGTCATGATGATTCTCCAGTTTTTCAGGGAATTGAACCGGCGTTTAGTGCCGGTCTGCTGAACTAGAGAGGGGGTGTGGGGAAGTGTTACAGCGGGTCCTCGATTTTTTTATTTTGCCTCCAGATTCATTGTGGCGAGGGGATAAATCCCCTCGCCACAAATGTGTTCTCTTGTCACCGTTGTGCTTGCTTGAAATCCAGGCAAAAAAAAACGGCCCGAAGGCCGTTTTTTTACTGCCACAGACTCAACCGCCCAGGTACGCCTCGCGCACTTTCGGATCGGTCAGCAGAGCTTCACCGGTGCCTTGCATCACCACGCGACCGTTCTCCAGCACGTACGCCCGGTCGGCGATTTTCAGCGCCTGGTTGGCGTTCTGCTCCACCAGGAACACCGTCACGCCATCCTTGCGCAGTTGTTCGATGATGTCGAAGATCTGTTGGATGATGATCGGCGCCAGGCCCAGGGAAGGTTCGTCAAGCAACAGCAGCTTGGGCTTGCTCATCAGCGCACGGCCGATGGCGAGCATTTGCTGTTCGCCGCCGGACATGGTGCCGCCGCGTTGGGTAAAGCGTTCTTTCAGGCGTGGGAAAAGGTGCAGCACCTTGTCCATTTGTTCCTGAAAGTCGCCCTTGTCGGTGAAAAAACCGCCCATGGCGAGGTTTTCTTCCACGGTCAGTCGGGCAAATACCCGACGACCTTCCGGCACCACCGCGATGCTCTTGCGCATGATGTGCGACGAGTCCTGGCCCACCAGTTCCTCACCCATGTAGCGGATGCTGCCGCTGTGGGCCTGGGGCGAACCGCAGAGCGTCATCAGCAGGGTGGATTTGCCGGCACCGTTGGCACCGATCAGCGTGACGATTTCGCCCTGGCGGACTTCGACGTTGACGCTGTGCAGGGCCTGGATCTTGCCGTAGAAGGTGGAAACGTTTTCGAACTGCAGCATTTACGCTTCCCCCAGGTAGGCTTTGATCACTTCAGGATTGTCGCGGATCTGTTCCGGCGAACCATCGGCCAGGGGCGTGCCCTGGTTGATCACGACGATGTGGTCGGAAATGCTCATGACCAGTTTCATGTCGTGCTCGATCAGCAGCACGGTGACGTTGTGCTCCTCACGCAGCACGCCGATCAGGGCCTTCAGGTCTTCGGTTTCCTTCGGGTTCAGGCCGGCGGCCGGTTCGTCGAGCATGAGGATCCGCGGACGGGTCATCATGCAGCGGGCGATTTCCAGGCGTCGTTGCTGACCGTAGGCCAGGGTTCCGGCGGTACGGTTGGCGAACTCCTTGAGGTTGACCTTCTCCAGCCAATACTCGGCGTACTCCATGGCCTCGCGTTCGCTCTTGCGGAACGAAGGGGTCTTGAACAGGCCGGCAAAGAAGTTGGTGTTCAGGTGACGATGCTGGGCGATCAACAGGTTCTCGACCGCCGTCATGTCCTTGAACAGCCGCACGTTCTGGAAGGTGCGCACCACGCCCTTGCGGGCGATCTGGTGGCCGGGCAGGCCCTGGATCGGCTCGCCGTCCAGCAGGATCGTGCCGCCGGTGGGTTGGTAGAAGCCGGTCAGGCAGTTGAACACGGTGGTCTTGCCAGCGCCGTTCGGCCCGATCAGTGCAACCACCTGTTTCTCTTTCACGGTCAGGGCCACGCCGTTGACCGCCAGCAAGCCGCCGAAGCGCATGCTCAAGTTTTCGACTTTCAGAATCTCGCGGCTCATTTGCGCAGCTCCATGTGCGGGCGTTGCATAGGCAGCAGACCTTGAGGACGCCAGATCATCATCAGCACCATCAAGGCGCCGAACATCAACATGCGGTATTCGCTGAATTCACGCATCATTTCCGGCAACAGGATCATCACGATCGCCGCCAGGATCACGCCCAACTGCGAGCCCATCCCGCCCAGCACCACGATGGCGAGGATGATCGCCGACTCGATGAAGGTGAAGGATTCCGGCGTCACCAGGCCCTGGCGCGCGGCGAAGAAACTACCGGCAAACCCGGCGAACGCGGCGCCGAGGGTGAAGGCCGACAGCTTGATCACGGTTGGGTTGAGACCCAGGGCACGGCAGGCGATTTCGTCTTCACGCAACGCTTCCCACGCACGGCCGATGGGCATGCGCAGCAGGCGATTGATGACGAACAGCGCAGCCAGGGCCAGCAACAGTGCAACCAGGTAGAGGAAAATCACCTTGTTGATCGAGTTGTACTCCAGGCCGAAGTACTCGTGGAAAGTCTGCAGGCCTTCGGCGGCTTTACGTTCGAAGGTCAGGCCGAAGAACGTCGGCTTCTCGATGTTGCTGATGCCGTTCGGGCCACCGGTGATGTCGGTCAGGTTACGCAGGAACAGACGGATGATCTCGCCAAACCCCAGGGTCACGATTGCCAGGTAGTCACCGCGCAAGCGCAGCACCGGGAAGCCCAGCAGGAAACCGAAGGTGGCGGCCATCATCCCGGCGATCGGCAGGCAGATCCAGAAGCTCAGGCCGAAGTAGTGGGACAGCAGCGCATAGCTGTAGGCGCCGACGGCGTAGAAACCGACGTAACCCAGGTCCAGCAGGCCGGCCAAGCCTACGACGATGTTCAGGCCAAGGCCGAGCATGACGTAGATCAGGATCAGCGTGGCGATATCCACCGCACCGCGTGAGCCGAAGAATGGCCACACCAGTGCCACGACGATCAGGGCCAGTATGATCCAGCGCTGGGTGGTCGGCAGGGTCAGGAAGTTGCTGGCCTTGGCCGGGATCACCGGCAGGCCGGGCGAAGACTTCCACATGGCGCTGACCTGCGTGCTGAACAGCACGCGCAGGAACATCAGCAGCGAACACACGGCGATGGTCGCCAGGATGGTCGGGCTGGTGCCATGCACTTCCAGGTTGATGCCGACGATGGTCAATTTCAGGCCGAGTACCGGATACGCGACCGCCCAGACCAACAGCGCGCTGAAGAGCGCCGATTTAAGATGTTTAGTCATACCTTCTCAACCTCCGGACGGCCCAGGATGCCGGTCGGCCGGAATAGCAGAACCAGGACCAGTAAGCCGAACGCGACGACGTCCTTGTACTGGTCGCCAAAAATGTCGGCGCCAAAGGCTTCCGCCACGCCCAGCACCAGCCCGCCGAGCATCGCGCCGGGGATGCTGCCGATGCCGCCCAGTACCGCGGCGGTGAAGGCTTTCAGGCCCACGAGGAAACCGGCATTGGGGTTGATCACGCCGTATTGCATGCTCAACAGCACCGCGGCGATGGCCGCCAGGGCCGCACCGATGACGAAGGTCAGGGCGATGATGTTGTTGGTGTTGATGCCCAGCAGGTTGGCCATCTTGATGTCCTCGGCACAGGCGCGGCAGGCGCGACCCAGGCGGGAACGGGAGATGAACAGCGTCAGGCCGAGCATGGCGACCAGGGTCACCACGAACACCACGATTTGCATGTAGGAAATCAGCACTTCATGTGCCCCACCTGGCCCGATGGCAATGTTGCCCGGAATCAGGTTGGGAATGGATTTGTCCTTGGAGTCTTGCGAAAGCAGTACCGTGTTCTGCAGGAAGATCGACATGCCGATGGCGGAAATCAGCGGGATCAGACGGTTGCTGCCGCGCAGGGGGCGGTAAGCGATCCGTTCGATGCTGTAGCCATACGAACTGGTGACCACGATGCTCGCGATGAACGCCGCGGTCATCAACAGCGGGACACTGTCGAGTCCCATCATGGCCAGCCCGGCGATGGCGATGAACGCCACGTAGGAGCCGATCATGTACACCTCGCCGTGGGCGAAGTTGATCATTCCAATGATGCCGTAAACCATCGTATAGCCGATGGCGATCAGGGCATACGTGCTGCCAACGGTCAGGCCGTTAACCAGCTGTTGGAAAAAGTGATAGATGTCAGGCATTACAGCGCTCCTAAAAACCTGATACGCATTTCACTGGTGGAGTCATTTTCCCGCCCGGGCCCCATGGATCTGCATCCACTTCGAGCACGAGGTTTGCCAGCGAACCGCTGATGACGGTTTTGAGATTTTCAGGTGGGGAGACTGGCGGATCACGCCAGCGCGGCCCAATACATTTAAAACAAAGCCCACGGCACGCCGTGGGCTTTATTGGCAGTCAGTCAGGCCAGGCCTTACTGCGGCGAAGCTTCGGTTTTAGGTTTGCCGAAATGCCACTCGTAAACCACGAACTTGAAGTCCTTCAGGTCGCCCTTCGCGTCAAAGCTCAGGTCACCGGTAGGGGTCTTGAAGGTGCCGGCGTGGATGGCTTCAGCCACTTTGCCTGCGTCTTCGCTCTTGGCAGCCTTGATGGCGTCGGCGATCACGGTCACTGCGGAGTAGGACGGGAACACGAACGGACCGCTCGGGTCTTCTTTCTTGGCCTTGAAGGCGTCAGCCAGGGCGATGTTGGCAGGGTCCTGGTCGAAAGATTTCGGCAGGGTTACCAGCAAGCCTTCGGAAGATTCCTTGGCGATCTGCGAGATGGAGTCGTTACCCACGCCTTCCGGACCCATGAACTTGGCTTTCAAGCCTTTTTCCTGGGATTGACGCAGGATCAGGCCCAGTTCCGGGTGGTAGCCGCCGTAGTAGACGAAGTCGACGTTGGCTTGCTTGAGCTTGGCGATCATCGAGGAGAAGTCTTTGTCGCCGGCGTTCACGCCTTCGAAGACGGCCACTTTCACGCCTTTGTCTTCGAGGGTTTTCTTCACGGCGCTGGCGATGCCTTCACCGTATTGCTGCTTGTCGTGCAGGACCGCAACGATTTTCGGCTTGACGTGGTCGGCGATGTAGTTGCCGGCCGCAGGGCCCTGGGCACTGTCCAGGCCGATGGTGCGGAAGATCATCTTGTAGCCGCGAGCGGTGATGTCCGGGCTGGTGGCGGCCGGGGTGATCATGATCACGCCTTCGTCTTCATAGATGTCCGAAGCCGGCTGGGTGGAGCTGGAGCACAGGTGGCCGACCACGAACTTGATGCCGTCGTTGACGACTTTGTTCGCGACCGCGACCGCTTGTTTTGGATCACAGGCGTCATCGTATTCAACGGCTTCAAGTTTCTTGCCGTCGACGCCGCCCTTGGCGTTGATCTGTTCGATGGCCATTTTGGCGCCACTGAACTGCATGTCGCCGTATTGGGCTACAGGGCCGGTTTTTGGGCCGGCGATGCCGATCTTGATGGTGTCGGCGGCGAACGAATGGCTGGCAACCCCGGCCAGAACCATAGCGGCAAACAGTTTGGAAATCTGCTTAGTAGCCTTAGTCATAGTGCTCCACTCATGCTGTTGTAGTTTTTATAGTCCTGGCGCCGTAGCAGCAGAACCGGGTCAGATATCTTGGATACCCTCGCGGAAAATGCCCCCGGCAACTGTACCGGTACAGTGTAGAGCGCCGATTGTTGGCAAGGGAAGCTGGCGCTTGGGGGCAAAACCTGAGGCTGTCGCTTTATTGAAAGAAAAAGACAGAATAGCGGCGGGGGTTGTCCGGTCAAATCGGCAATCCTTGGCGTTCCTGCGCTTTTCAATCGGTGCTGCAATTGCTACCGGGTTTTTCTGCCAGACCACCGACGTTATTATTCGCGCCGATTTCTTTTCCGGACAGGTCCCATGAATCAAGAACCTAGCACCCTCTATGCCAAACTGCTTGGTGAAACCGCATCCATCACTTGGAAAGAGCTGGAGCCGTTCTTCGCCAAGGGTGCCCTATTGTGGGTCGATCCGGCACTGGATTTGATCGCCGCCGCCGAAGCCGTGGCCCAGGACGAAGGTACCAAAGTCGCCGCCTGGCTGGCCGCTGACCAGGTCGCCAAGCTGTCTGAAACGCGGGCGCTGGATCTTCTTGAGCGTGATCCGCAGCTTTGGGCGGTGGTGATTTCGCCGTGGATTATGATCCAGGAAAGGGCGTCGAACTGATCGATGCACCAACTTGGTTCGAGTTTTTTCTCGGGTGAAAGTGTGTAGGTGAGTAGCGTGATGGCGTCCTGCCGTGGCGAAACGCCACAGGGCAGGGTGACGTATACGTAACGGGAACAGTTCATGGGGCGGCCTTGGGGCTGCTCAATTGTTTCTGGATGTTATCTCGGTGGTGTATTCAAGGCCGCCTTCGCGAGCAAGCCCGCTCCCACAGTGGACCTCGGTTCCATGTGGGAGCGGGCTTGCTCGCGAAAGGGGCGATGCGGTGCTGCGGCTACCTCAATACGTCCTGCCAGTATGGTTATTCAAGGAAATAACCTTGGTCTTGCCAATGCGATGACGGTAGATCTCGCGCAGGTACTTGATCGCCTTTTTCACGCAGTCCCGGGACAGGCGGATGTCGTTGATCGAGACAAACTTATCCTTATCGTTGATCAGCTCGCGGTATTTTTTCTCGTACATCGGCTTGATCGCGTACCAGTTGGTGTCGAGGATTTTCGCCGGGTTTTCGAACTCGTTGAGCAGGTCGTCGATGCGCTCCTCGTCGAAGTCTTCATTGATGATGAAGTCCAGGATCGAGTTGTCCAGGGTGTCGTCGAAGCGGTATGGCGTGCGAGCGAAGCAACGTTTGATGAAGGCCACGATCAGGGTCAGGAAGTCATCCGACAGGCACGGGCTCTTGGCGATCAGGGTGGTCAGCGACAGGTTGGCCGAGGCGCCGATCACCAGCGCGTAACGCTTGAGGGTGGTGTTGGGGAACAGGCTGTTGAGGTGGGTCTTGAGCCGGTTCAGGTCCATGTAGGACAGCTTGTAGTCCTTGGGCAGCGAGACGATCGACACCACCGACGAGCAATTCTTGAAGAAGTGCAGGTCATGCAAGGCCGCCGCGTCGTAGCCGGAGTTCTTGTATTGCTCCAGCGAGGCCCGGTAGCGCTTGGATTCGATCGGCAACAGGCTGATGCCTTCGATGGCCTGGGTGACTTTGTTGAAGTGCGGCAGGTCGATGGAACGGAAGAACAGGTCGTCGATGTTCAGGCGCGGCGGTTCTTTCTCGAACACCTTGAACTTGTCGCCGCTGGGCGCCGGGGTTTCCGGGACAACGGACTCTGCATAGGCAATCGCCACCGGGCCGGCCAGGCTCATGAACAAGTCGTTGGCGTCCAGGCGAATGGTCTCGCCGATGTCGATGCCGGCACGGCGGAAATAGTTCTGGTCGTAGTCGGTGGTGACGGCCTGGGCTGTCAGGATGTTGAAGATCTGCTGGGAGATGTACTGGTTGGCGTGCTTCTCCATGGCATTGACATCAATGTTCTGGATGTTGCCGTCGTCGCTCTCTTCGGCGTAGCGCATGATGTCGTTGGAGATCAGCATCATCGCGTTCCACGGACGGATACGCCCCATGACGCTGGCTTCGCTGCTGTCTTCGTTGGCGAAGTTGTACGAGAAATCCCATTCTTCCGACAGATATTTGCACAGCAGGCGTCCGGCGTTGATGTGCAACGCTTCGGACATTTCGCTGCGATGATCGGAAATGTTCGGCAGCACGCAGATGCCGCTGGTGAAGATCGGCTCGAAGACGAAGGAATGACCGCTCTTGCTGTCATGTTCGTCCATCGGTTTGGTGTCGAACGTCTTGTTCATGTACGAGTACTGCTGGGCCAGGCCGAACTCCGAGGCCATGCCCGAACCGGTACCGCCGCCGGCACTGAAGATCGAGAAGTACAGGCGCGACTGGTTGGCCTTGATGCCGCAGCTGTCGATCAGGTACGAGTGGATCATTTTCCAGTCGGGGCTGGAGAAGCGCTGGGTGTCCTTGTTCAGGATGATCTTGGCCAGGTACTGGCCCAGGATCGGCGCGTTACCGGCACCACCGGCGTGGACTTCCGACAGGTCCATGATTTTCATTTTGCTGTAGTCGCGCAGGAAACCGCTTTTTTCGCCCTTGCGCGAGAAACGGATACGCCCGGCGATGTCCTTGTCCAGGTCGCCGAGCATCACCAGCGGTTCCACCAGGAACACCGGTTTGCTGGCCTTGCTGGTGCCCAGGCGCAAATTGTTGCGGATCCACTGTGCGGGGCTGTAGCCCTTGTCGCTGTAGGCCTTGTCTTCAGCATTGAATTCGTTGAGGTAGAACTTGCGGGCGTTGTACACCAGCTCCGCCACGTCGAGGGCGATGTTGGAGCCGCAGCGACCCAGGCCGATCAGGCAGACCGAGGGGAATTCCTGCTGAGTGCGGTCGCTCTCGTCCTCTACCAGATGGGGCGGTCGTGGAAACACCGCGTCGCGCAGGCCGTCGAGGTTGTCGAGGATGCGGTCGGTGTTGGTTTCGGTGAAATACAGATACTGCTGAGTCGACAGGGAACGTGAGCGCCTCGGCGGCTTCGGGGTTTCAGGACCGTTGGCGGCCGGGCTCAGGGTCAGATCGGATACTGCAGTGGCTGTTTTTTTGGAAGTCATTATGCGCCATATGCCTGAACTGGTTGGTTCGACGAGCGCTGTCATCGAACCATCGCGGATGGGAGCTCGCGTCCTTGGTTGGCGCGAAGGTCGGCCCCAAGCGTTCAGGGCTGTAGCCTGAGCGCCGCTCGGGAGATTCTTTCCTGATAAGTTGAATCGGCCACCCAAAGACGATCTTTAATCAAGAATGGGCGAAATGATGGCAATTGTTACAGAAAATTGACCGCTATCAATAAACACGCCGCTCGCCATGGTCGGGTATCAGCCTTGCGAATGATTGGAGACAGTCCACGTGCCGCTGTCTAGATTGCAGATTCCGGGCGCGGTCACGAATGCCCCATAACAATAAAGAGACGGACCCATGCAGAACTCGACCCAAGCGGCGAATGCCTGGCGCATTCTGTTCCTGCTGTTCCTGGCCAACCTGTTCAACTTCTTCGACCGCACCATCCCGGCGATCATCATCGAACCGATCCGTATGGAATGGAGCCTCAGCGACTTCCAGATCGGCATCATCGGCACCGCCTTCACCATCGTCTACGCCATCGCCGGCTTGCCCCTGGGCCGCTTGGCCGATACCGGTTCGCGCAGCAAGTTGATGGGCTGGGGGCTGGCGAGCTGGAGCGCGCTGACGGCGGTCAACGGCCTGGTGGGCAGTTTCTGGGCGTTCCTGCTGGTGCGCATGGGCGTGGGGATCGGCGAAGCCAGTTACGCGCCGGCCGCCAATTCACTGATCGGCGATTTGTTCCCGGCCCATCGGCGGGCGCGGGCCATGGGTATCTTCATGCTGGGCCTGCCGATTGGGTTGCTGCTGGCATTCTTCACCATCGGGGCGATGGTCAAGGCGTTCGACAGTTGGCGTGCGCCGTTCTTTATCGCGGCGGTGCCCGGTTTGGTGCTGGCGTTGTTCATGTTCTTCATCAAGGAACCCAAGCGCGGCGCGGCGGAAACCGTGCAGGTGTCCCAGGAAAAGGTCGACCGGCCGATCCGTCGGGTGCTGGTGATTCCCACCTTCCTGTGGCTGGTGCTGGCCGGGTTGTGTTTCAACTTTGCCACCTATGCCTGCAACTCATTCCTGGTGCCCATGCTGCAGCGTTACTTCCTGATGCCGTTGCATGAGGCGGCCGTGGCCACCGGGATCATGGTGGGTGTAACGGGGTTGTTCGGGCTCACCCTTGGCGGCTGGGTTGCGGACAAAATCCACCAGCGGGTGCCTAACGGCCGCCTGCTGTTCGCAGCGTTCAGCCTGGCGATTTCGACGGTCACCACGGCGTGGGCCCTGCATGCCGGGCGCATTGAAATCGGCGTGTTCGTGGCGGTGTTCAGCGTCGGTTGGCTGTTTGCCTATAACTTTTACACCTGCGTCTACACCGCGATCCAGGACGTGGTGGAGCCGCGCCTGCGCGCCACGGCGATGGCGTTGTACTTTGCCGGGCTGTATTTGCTCGGTGGCGGCCTGGGGCCGGTGGTGGTGGGCGGCTTGTCCGACTACTTCGCCCGCACGGCCATGGCAGCCGCAGGTGTCGACCAGATGAGCGAAGCGTTCAAGGCCATCGGCCTGCACGACGCGATGTATCTGATCCCGGTGGCGCTGTTCCTGACCATGGTGTTCCTGTTCCTGGCCTCGCGCTGTTTCGTGCGTGATGCCAAGCGGATGAAGGAGGGGATGAGCGCGGTGGTGACGCCGGTGGGTGCGGCGGCGACGGCTTGATCGCGTAGGAGCTGTCGAGCGAAGCGAGGCTGCGATCTTTCCACAACCCATTAAGTTGAGGGCGAAAGATCAAGATCAAAAGATCGCAGGCTTCGCCAGCTCCTACGGAGCCCAACGGGGCGGTGCGACGTTTCGCTAAATTCCCTCGTCACAGGGTTTGTGTTTCAACCGTGTTTTGTGTGATCGCGGCTACCCAGCGTTTTCATCCCGCCCACGCAGCAGGCGATTGGGCATCGCCACCGCCGCCGCCAATCCCAGCAGCGACACCGCCGCGCTGATCAGCAGCAAATCCCGGAACGTCGTCTGCAACGCCTGGCGCAAGGCATCCTGTGCTTCCCCCGGGGCAGCGTTCAGGCCGTCCAGCAGAATGTTGCCGGAATGTCCTTCGCCGATCAGTGCCGAGCCGGTGAACTGGACGAAGCTTGAGTCCTTAAGCAGGGTCAGCAGCAACGCCGACATCAGTGCCACGCCCACCGCGCCGCCGAGGGAGCGGAACAGGTTGGTGGTGCTGGTGGCGACGCCGATGTCTCGTTGCTGCACCGAGTTCTGCGCACCCACCAGTGAAGTGGGGAACTGCATGCCGGAGGCGATGCCGCAGAGCAGCATGAACAGGCTGCTGAGCCAGAACGCGCCGGGCGGGGTGAGGGCCATGCCGAGGATGGCGAGCGGAAAGAGCAGGGCGCCGCTGAGGATCATCGGTTTGTAGCGACCTGTGACCGAGGTGCGGCGTCCGGCGAAATACGCCCCCATGGGCAACCCCATCGCCAGCGGCAGCAAGTGCAACGCCGCGCTGTCGGCGCCAGCGCCGGTCACGCTCTGAAAGCGCAACGGCACCAGCACCGTCAGGGAGATCGCCTGGAAACTGGTGAAGAACACCGTGCACCAACACAACACCGCGCTGCGGTTGACGAACAGGTGCATCGGCAGCAACGGCTCCGGGGCCCGGCGCTCCTGCCAGACGAACAGCCCCAACGCCACCCCCGCGCCACCCAGCAACCCCAGCACTTCGCGGCTGTGCCAGGCGTGGCCCTGGCCGATTTGGGTAATGCCTAACAGCAATGCAGTCAAGCCTATGATCAGCAACACGGTGCCCAGGTAATCGATGATCGGCGTGCGTTGCGGCACCGGCAGCCCGACCAGGGCGCGGCGGGCCACCCACCAGGCCGTCAGGCCCAGCGGCAGGTTGATCAGAAACACCCAGCGCCACGACAGGTATTCGGTCATGTAGCCGCCCAGCACCGGCCCGGCCACGCTGGCCAACGCGTACATACCGCTGAAATACCCCTGATAGCGGCCGCGCTCGCGGGGCGCGATGATGTCACCAATGATCGCCTGGCTCACGGAAATCATCCCACCGGCGCCGATGCCCTGGAGAATCCGTGCCAGGACCAACTGCTCCATGTTTTGTGCCAGGCCACAAAACAGCGAGGCCAGGGTGAACAGGCCCATGCCCAGCAGCATCAGCGGGCGTCGGCCGTACAGGTCGCCGAGCTTGCCGTAGATCGGCACCGCCACGGTCATGGCGACCATGTAGCCGGAAATCACCCAGGCCAGCAGGCTGACGTCCTTGAACTGTGCGGAAATGGCCGGCATTGAGACGGCAACGATGGTTTGGTCCAGGGCGCCGAGAAAAATCGCCAGCATCAGGGCCACCAGCACGCTGCGGATGGCTGGCGTCGGCGCTTGAGGGGTATTGAGCTGAGTCACGGCAGATCCTGCGGGCGCCGAAAAGGCAAATGGGACAAGCCCGCAGTTTAAGTCGATAGGCGGCTATTCGATAGCCTCATAAGGAAGTCCGACGTAGTTTTCCGCAATGGTTTTGCGTCCGGCCTCGGAGTCGACGAAATACTCCAGCTCCGCTTCGCTGATGCGCTGGTTGAAGGCGTCGTCGTCGAAGCGGTGCAGCATTGAGGTCATCCACCAGGAGAACCGCTCGGCTTTCCACACGCGCCGCAGACAGATGGCCGAATACTTCTCCAGCAAATCCACGCGGCCGTCGCGATAGACCTTGAGCAGAATGTTGAACAGCGTGCTGACGTCGCTGGCCGCCAGGTTCAGGCCCTTGGCGCCGGTCGGGGGGACGATGTGGGCCGCGTCGCCCACCAGGAACATCCGGCCGTATTGCATGGGCTCGACCACGAAGCTGCGCAGCGGCGCGATGCTTTTCTCGATGGATGGGCCGGTCACCAGCGCTTCGGCCAGATCGGCGGGCAGGCGGTTTTTCAGTTCGCTCCAGAAGCGCTCATCCGGCCATTCGGCCACTTGCTCCTCGGCGGGTACTTGCAGGTAATAACGGGTGCGGGTCTTGGAGCGCATGCTGCACAGGGCAAAACCGCGTTCGTGACGGGCGTAGACCAGTTCGTCGTGAACCGGCGGGGTATCGGCCAGGACGCCGAGCCAGCCAAACGGATAGACCCGCTCGAAGATTTTCAGTTTTTCCGCCGGAATCGACTGCCGCGCAACGCCATGGAAGCCGTCACACCCGGCGATGTAATCGCAGTCCAGGCGCCAGGAGTCCCCTTGGTGTTCGAAGGTCACGAAAGGCCGGTCGGTTTGCATGTCGTGGGGCTGGGCGTTGTTGACCTGATACAGCGTGCGTGCGCCGGCGGCTTCACGGGCGGCCATCAAGTCTCGGGTGACCTCGGTCTGGCCATAGACCATGACGTTTTTGCCGCCGGTCAGCCCCTTGAGGTCGATGTGCACTCGACGATCGTTGAGTGCCAGCTCAAAACCGTCATGGGGCAAACCTTCGGCGTCCATGCGCTGGCCGACGCCGGCCTGGCGTAGCAGTTCGACCATGCCTTGCTCCAGCACACCGGCGCGGATGCGGCTCAGTACATAGTCCGGGGCTTGGCGCTCGAGGATGACGGTGTCGATGCCAGCGTTGTGCAGCAACTGGCCAAGCAGCAGGCCAGAAGGGCCGGCGCCGATGATAGCGACTTGGGTCTTGAGGATTTTCATTGTTGTTATGACTCGCACGAAGCACGCGACCAGGGTCGGTGTTGATTGGGGTGCTTGCATTTTTCGCTTGCGGGCCTGTCAATTGAAGGGGAAAACTGAGCCGATACCTGTACTTTTTGCCAATCGGTGCGATTATCGCCCGCAACCCCAGGCCGATCCTCGTGATGAAAAAAACTGACCTGCCTTCGATTCCGGTGTTCAAGCTCTACGGCGAAAGCCAGGACTGGCCGACGCCGGATCTGCTGCACTGCGAAACCATTTCCAAGCGCAGCCGCGAGCACCAGTGGGAAATCAAACCCCATCGGCATGCCGACCTCTGCCAGTTGTTGTTTGTGTTCAAGGGCCAGGCAGAACTGGAGATCGAAGGCCAGCGCACGCAACTTGCCGAGCCAGCGGTGCAGATCCTGCCGCCGCTGTCGGTCCATGGCTTTCGTTTTTCCGAAGATGTGGAAGGTTACGTGGTGACCCTGGCGGCACCGCTGGTGACGCACTTGCAAGCGCAGTTGGGCCATTCGGTCAACGTCCTGGCCCAGGCCGAAAGCTATCCGGCCGGGGAGAACGCCACCTACCTCAACAGCCTGTTCAGTGCCTTGCAGGCCGAATACGTCGGTCATCAGCCGGCCCGGGAAATGCTGATGCATGCCTTGGTTAGCGTGATCATGGTCTGGGTCAGCCGCCAGGTGATGCAGCGACGCACCTCCACCCAGCGCCCGCAACGGGCCCGGGAATACCTCAACGGGTTCATTCAGTTGGTGGAAGAAACCTACCGCCAGCACGTCAAGGTCGAAGACTTGGCCCATCGCCTGGGCATCTCGGTGTCGCACCTCAACGGCACCTGCCGCGAGCTGGCGGGGCAACCGGCGTTGCAGATCATGCATGAGCGCCAGTTGTTGGAAGCCAAGCGGCTGCTGACCTACACCGGCCTGACCATTTACGAGATTTCCGAAATGCTCGGGTTTTCCGACCCGACCAACTTCACCCGGCTGTTTCGCCGGCGCGTCGGCATCTCGCCCAAAGCCTTCCGCGACCGGCTCAAGACCGATCAGCCGGACGACTGAACACGCTTCAGCGCAGAGCGTTCAGGCTCGCGCTGTGGGGGATGCAACGTTCGAAGTTGCAGCTGGCGTATTCACGGGGCAATTGTCTGGCCTGCTCGACCCGATAGGCCGCGGTGCCATACAGCGCAAGGGTGGCGGCGCAGGTGAGGAAAATGGCGAGGCGTCTTTTTATTTTAATGTTCATGGCGGTGACCTCTGAACGAATACCCTGGGGTACTACATTGAGCATAGGTCAGCGCAGATGAGTTGCCAGTCAAACAGGTACGGGATGTACCCGATATTCAGGACGCTGATAACCCCTGTGGGAGCGAGCTTGCTCGCGATGGGGGCGGGTCAGTCACCGTGCGTGTCGACTGATCTACCGCTATCGCGAGCAAGCTCGCTCCCACAGGGGATTGGGTTGTTCTTTTAAGCGGGTTACGCCAGGTGCTCAGGCTTCATCGGATCCCCAGGCTTGACGTCCAGTTGATGACGCACGTCTTCGAACATTTCGTCGTAGTACTTGTGCATCGAGCCGATGCTGGCGTTTTTGGGCAGGCCGTATTTCTGGGCGATGCGTGTGGCGTGGCGGGCGAAGTCGAAGGCCAGGTCCTTGGCCAGGAAAAAGCTCTCGTCCAAGGTGTTGTCCTCGACCGTACCATGCACCCGGAATGACATGCCGGTGCCTTCCTTGGGGTCCTGCGCAACTTCGTAGTCGATGCACAGGTTGTAGCTGAAATCTTCCTTGTTCAGCGCGTGGCGCTCCATGTGCAGGTGACCGGGTTCGAACATGGCCATAATCGACTCTCCTTCGAAGGCATGGGAGTAGGGCAGACCCTGAGTCCGCCCGGTAAGTTTCCTGTTACCGATAAGTGATGCCGGGTGTTGCCGTGCTGATGCGAGTGCCGGCGGTGCCTTGGACGATAGCATTGATGTCTGAAAGCGACCCGATCACCGCGACCTTGCCAGTGTTGCGCGCGAATTCGCAGGCGGCCTGCACCTTTGGGCCCATGGAACCGGCGGCAAAACCGAGTTTTTCCATGGCGTCGGGGTGGGCCTGGGCGATGGCTTTCTGGGTCGGCTTGCCGAAATCGATGAAGGCCGCGTTGACGTCGGTGGCGATCACCAGCAGATCGCTCTCCAGTTGTTCGGCCAGCAGCGCCGAGCACAGGTCCTTGTCGATCACCGCTTCCACGCCTTGCAGTTTGCCGTTGGTGTCGTACATCGTCGGGATGCCGCCGCCACCGGCGCAGATCACGATGCTGCCCTTTTCCAGCAGCCACTTGATCGGGCGGATTTCAAAGATGCGCTTGGGCCGTGGGCTGGCGACCACGCGCCGGAACTTGTCACCGTCCGGAGCGATGGTCCAGCCTTTCTCGGTGGCGAGTTTCTGCGCCTCCGCTTTGCTGTAGACCGGGCCGATGGGTTTGCTGGGATGTTGGAAGGCCGGGTCGTTGCCGTCCACTTCGACCTGGGTCAGCAGCGTGGCAAACGGCACGTCGACGTCCAGCAGGTTGCCCAGTTCCTGTTCGATGATGTAGCCGATCATGCCTTCGGTTTCGGCGCCGAGCACGTCCAGCGGATACGGCGTGACCGAGGTATAGGCCGCCGCCTGCAGCGACAACAGGCCAACCTGCGGGCCGTTGCCGTGGGCGATGACCAGTTGGTTGCCTGGGTGGATTTTCGCGATCTGTTCGGTCGCGGTACGGATGTTGCTGCGTTGGTTGTCTGCGGTCATGGGTTCACCCCGACGCAGGAGGGCGTTACCGCCCAGGGCAACGACGATGCGCATGGTGTTGTCCTCTGACAGAGAAATAATGGACGACTCGGTCTCCTTGTGGGAGCGGGGTTGCTCGCGAAAGCGGTGTGTCAGTCGAAATGACTGTGCCTGTTACTCCGCCTTCGCGAGCAAGCCCGCTCCCACACTGGATCGCATTCCAGCATGGGAGCGGGCGGTGTTCAGATATCCGCCAGCGCCGACACCAGGATCGCCTTGATGGTGTGCATGCGATTTTCCGCTTGCTCGAAGGCGATGTTGGCCGGGGATTCGAAGACCTCTTCGGTCACTTCCACGCCGTTGGCCAGGTTCGGATAGCGCGCGGCGATGTCCTGGCCGACCTTGGTTTCGCTGTTGTGGAACGCCGGCAGGCAGTGCATGAATTTCACCCGGGGGTTGCCCGAGGCTTTCATCATTTGCGCGTTGACCTGGTACGGCAGCAGTTGCTCGATGCGCTCGTCCCAGGCTTCCACCGGCTCGCCCATGGACACCCAGATGTCGGTGTGGATGAAGTCCACACCCTTGACCGCTTCCTTGGGGTCTTCGGTGATGGTGATGCGCGCACCACTTTCGGCGGCGAAGGCCTGGCACTGGTCGATGAAATCCTGGTGCGGCCACAGGGCTTTCGGCGCGCCGATGCGCACGTCCATGCCGAGCTTGGCGCCGATCATCAGCAGTGAATTGCCCATGTTGTAGCGGGCATCGCCCAGGTAGGCGTAGCTGATGTCATGCAGCGGCTTGTCGCTGTGTTCGCGCATGGTCAGGGTGTCGGCGATCATCTGGGTAGGGTGGAATTCGGCGGTCAGGCCGTTGAACACGGGCACCCCGGCGAACTTGGCCAGCTCCTCGACGATCTCCTGTTCGAAGCCACGGTATTCGATGGCATCGAACATCCGTCCCAGCACGCGGGCGGTGTCTTTCATGCTCTCCTTGTGGCCGATCTGCGACGACACCGGGTCGATGTAGGTGACGTGGGCGCCCTGGTCATGGGCCGCGACTTCGAAGGCGCAGCGGGTGCGGGTCGAGGTTTTCTCGAAGATCAGCGCGATGTTCTTGCCCTTGAGGTGTGGCTGTTCGGTGCCGGTGTACTTGGCACGCTTGAGGTCACGGGACAGGTCCAGCAGATAGTGCAGCTCGCGGTTGGTGTGGTGCATCAAGCTCAGCAGGCTGCGGTTGCGCATGTTGAAAGCCATGATATGGATCTCCTTGGGTGTCGGTTATCCCCAGGGCCGGAATCGGGTAAACGCCGGCCCTGGCTCAAAGATCAGTAATCGATAGGGTCGCGAACAATCGGGCAGGTCATGCAATGGCCGCCGCCACGGCCTCGGCCCAGTTCGGCGGCGCTGATGGTGATGACTTCCACCCCGGCCTTGCGCAGCAGGGTATTGGTGTAGGTGTTGCGGTCGTAGCCGATTACCACGCCCGGTTCCAGGGCCACCACGTTGTTGCCGTCGTCCCACTGTTCGCGTTCGGCAGCGAAGCTGTTGCCGCCGGTTTCCACCACCCGCAGTGCCGGCAGCTTGAGGGCGGCGGCCACGGTATCGAGGAAGCTGCCTTCCTCGCGGCGCACGTCGATGCCGCCGGGCTTGCTCTCGTCGGGGCGCAGGGAGAACGCGACGATCTGGCTCACCACTTCCGGGAAAATCGTCACCAGGTCGCGATCGCAGAAGCTGAACACGGTGTCCAAATGCATGGCTGCCCGGGATTTCGGCAGGCCAGCGACGATCACCCGCTCCACGGCGTTGTGCTTGAACAGGTTCAGCGCCAGTTGGCCAATGGCCTGGCGGGACGAGCGCTCACCCATGCCGATCAGTACCACGCCGTTGCCGATGGGCATCACGTCGCCGCCTTCGAGGGTGGCGTTGCCGTGGTCCTGGTCCGGGTCGCCGTACCAGATCTGGAAGTCGGCCTGGGTGAACTCGGGATGGAACTTGTAGATAGCGCTGGCCAGCAGGGTTTCCTGGCGGCGCGCCGGCCAATACATCGGGTTCAGCGTCACGCCGCCGTAGATCCAGCAGGTGGTATCGCGGGTGAACTGGGTGTTGGGCAGCGGCGGCAGGATGAAACTGGAGTGCCCGAGAAAGTCGCGGAACATCTGGATGGTCTTGCCGCCGAAACTGTCCGGCAGGTCATCGGCCGAGACGCCGCCGATCAGGAACTCGGCGATGTGGCGTGGCTCCAGGCTGCGTAGCCAAGAGTCGACTTCATGCACCAGGCCCAGGCCGACCGAGTTGGGGGTGATCTTGCGTTGCAGGATCCAGTCCAAGGCCTCGGGGATGGCAACGATGTCGGTCAACAGGTTGTGCATTTCCAGCACGTCGACGCCACGCTCGCGCATCTTGGTGACGAAATCAAAATGGTCGCGCTTGGCCTGGTTGACCCACAGCACGTCGTCGAACAGCAGTTCATCGCAGTTGTTCGGCGTTAACCGCTGATGGGCCAGGCCTGGGGAACACACCAGGACTTTACGTAATTTACCGGCTTCGGAATGAACGCCGTATTTCACTTTTTCCGTGGTCATTACAAATCCTCCAGTTAAAACAATCAGCCATTTACAAGGTCAGGAAGCCGTCGTAGAGCCCGTAGGCAGCCACCAGGGCGCCTGCGACTACTGCGGCGAAAATCAGCTTCTCGACAGCGGTGAAAATCGGTTTGCCCAACTCGTGCTTGGCTTTGGCGAACAGGATCGCGCCGGGGGCGTAGAGCAGGGCGGACAGCAGCAGGTATTTGATCCCGCCGGCATACAACAACCACATCGCGTAGATCAGGGCGATGGCGCCGATGATCAGGTCCTTGCGGCGGTCGGCCAGGGCGTTCTCATAGGTTTCACCGCGCACCGCCAGCAGCAGCGCGTAGGCCGCCGACCACAGGTACGGCACCAGGATCATTGAGGTGGCTAGGTAGATCAGTGACAGGTACGTGCTGGCCGAGAACAGGGTGATGACCAGGAACAGCTGAACCATCGCATTGGTCAGCCACAGGGCATTGGTCGGTACGTGGTTGACGTTTTCGCGGCGCAGGAACGCCGGCATGGTGTGGTCCTTGGCGGCGGCGAACATGATCTCGGCGCACAACAGCACCCAGGACAGCAGGGCGCCGAGCAGCGAGATGATCAAGCCGACGCTGATCAGCACCGCGCCCCAGTGGCCCACCACATGCTCCAGCACAGCGGCCATGGACGGGTTCTGCAGTTTCGCCAGTTCCGGCTGGGTCATGATCCCCAGGGACAGCACATTCACCAGCACCAGGAACAACAGCACGGTGATGAAACCGATCACGGTGGCCTTGCCCACGTCCGAGCGTTTTTCGGCGCGGGCCGAGAAAATACTCGCGCCCTCGATGCCAATGAATACCCACACGGTGACCAGCATCATGTGGCGCACCTGGTTCATCACGCTGCCCAGGTCCGGGTTTTTCAGGCCCCAGATGTCGGCGGTGAAAATATCCAGCTTGAAGGCGAACACCGCGATCAGCACAAACAGCGCCAGTGGTACGACTTTGGCGACCGTGGTGACCAGGTTGATGAACGCTGCCTCCTTGATGCCGCGCAGTACCAGGAAATGCACGGCCCACAGCAGCACCGACGCACCGATCACCGCCGCGACGGTGTTACCCTCACCAAAAACCGGGAAGAAGTAGCCCAGGGTGCTGAAGAGCAGGACAAAGTAACCGAGTAACCGACGTTGCCCAGCCAGGCGCTGATCCAGTAGCCCCAGGCCGATGAGAAGCCCATGTAGTCGCCGAACCCGGCCTTGGCGTAGGCATACACACCGCCGTCCAGATCGGGCTTACGGTTGGCCAGGGTCTGGAAGACAAAAGCGAGGGTCAGCATGCCGACGGCGGTAATCGCCCAACCGATCAGCACCGCGCCGACATCGGCACTGGCGGCCATGTTTTGCGGCAAGGAAAAGATTCCCCCGCCGATCATCGACCCGACCACCAACGCGACCAGCGCACCCAATCGCAGTTTTCCGGGGGTATCAGACATTGTGTGACTCCAATGCAGGAGAAGAGAGTTGCCAGACTAAGTCCATTTGAAACTTAGGCATCTGATCTGGATCAGTGGCGAGCAACAATTCGTTGTTGATAAATGAGTTGTCGATCAACCTTCAAGTATTGAACGTTGTCGAACAGGACCGTCCCATAGACGGTTGTCCCCAGGAAGTGGCCGTTTTTCGGGGGGGAGAAGTTGACCCTAGTTGGTTTCCACCAATAGGCAAGTATTCAGAGAGGATTGGCCATCTGAAAAATAGCGGCCCTAACATAACGATATTTCATATAAATGTCGGACAATAATCCGGGCATTGATTAATGGCGTTATTCAATAAAATTATGACGCTTCCTCTACTTAATTCTTAGCGAGCACACATGGCGCAGCCGCTGCTTAAACTACGACTCGGCGCATTGATTGCGTTGGTGGTGGGTTCGATGATTGGCGGCGGGATCTTTTCCCTGCCGCAAAACATGGCGGCCCGGGCCGATGTCGGTGCCGTGTTGATCGGTTGGACAATCACGGCGGTGGGCATGCTGGCCCTGGCCTTCGTGTTCCAGACCCTGGCCAACCGCAAACCGGAACTGGACTCGGGCGTATACGCCTACGCCAAGGCCGGGTTCGGCGACTACATGGGGTTTTCATCGGCCTGGGGCTACTGGATCAGCGCCTGGATGGGCAACGTGGGTTACTTTGTCCTGTTGTTCAGCACCTTGGGTTACTTCTTTCCGGTGTTCGGCCAGGGCAACACGCCAGTGGCCATCGCGTGTGCGTCGTTGCTGTTGTGGGCCGTGCATTTTCTGGTGCTGCGGGGGATCAAGGAGGCGGCGTTCATCAATCTGGTGACCACCATCGCCAAGGTCGTGCCGCTGGTGATGTTCATCGTCATCGCCGCCGTGGCGTTCAAGGCCGAGGTATTTACCCGGGATATCTGGGGGGCGATGAACCCGGACTTGGGCAGTGTGATGAACCAGGTGCGGCACATGATGCTGGTGACGGTGTTTGTGTTCATCGGTATCGAAGGCGCCAGCGTGTATTCGGCGCGGGCGGAAAAACGTGCGGATGTAGGGCGGGCGACGGTTATCGGGTTCCTCGGGGTGCTGGCGCTGTTGGTGCTGGTGAGCGTGCTGTCACTGGGTATCATGGGCCAACCGGAATTGGCGCAGTTGCAGAACCCATCCCTGGCCGGAGTACTGGAACACATTGTCGGGCCGTGGGGCGCATTGCTGATCAGCTTGGGGTTGGCGGTGTCGCTGCTGGGGGCACTGCTGTCCTGGGCGCTGCTGTGCGCGGAAATCCTCTACGCCACCGCCCGGGACAAGACCATGCCGGCATTTCTCTCCAAGGAAAATGCCAACCATGCGCCGGTCAATGCGCTGTGGCTGACCAATGGAATGATCCAGCTGTTTTTGCTGATCACTTTGTTTTCCGCGGGCACCTATACCAGCCTGATTTATCTCGCTTCGTCGATGATCCTGGTGCCTTATCTGTGGTCAGCGGCTTTTGCGGTATTACTTTGCGCGCGGGGTGAAACCTACGAACGGGCCTCGGCCCGGCGCTTGAAAGACCTGTGCATTGGCGCCATCGCGCTGGTTTATGCGGTGTGGCTGTTGTACGCCGGTGGGATGAAATACCTGCTGTTGTCAGCGTTGTTGTATGCGCCGGGGGTGATCCTGTTTGCCCAGGCCAAGCGGGAGCAGGGGCTGCCGTTGTTCACCCATGTGGAAAAGGGAATTTTTGCTTGTGTGATGGCGGGGGCGGGGTTGGCGGCTTATGGGTTGTACAGTGGGGTTTTGGCGTTGTGAGGGCGTTGAGCGCTCATGCTGTGGCGAGGGAGCTTGCTCCCGCTGGGCTGCGCAGCAGACCCAAAAACAGGGCCGCTGCGCGCCCCAGCGGGAACAAGCTCCCTCGCCACAGGGGCCGGCTTGTCCGGTGTTTGAGCCTGGCTTGTGAAAACGATTGAACAGTCACCACTGTGGGCGATGAGCACCCAGTTCAGCCGCCGGCAAGGTCCATTGCAGCGGCGTCCCGGTGATTTTCAAGGGCACCTGAAGTCGATGGGCTGGTCCCCATGGGGTCTGCTCGACCACCAGTCCCTGATCCTCGTGGGCCTCGGCCCGCAATGGGGTTGAGTCTCCCGCGCCACGCTCGATCAACAGCTTCGCCGTGCGCGCCAGTGACAAACGCGCCGAGCCGCCTCGACCACTTTCCAGGCGCCGGGACAACAACACAATGGCGCTGGCCGCCATCAAATAGCCGGTGCCATGGTCCAGCGCCTGCACCGGCAGCGGGGTCGGTTTGGCGGCCTGTTGCCATGCCATGCCGGCCTCGGCGATGCCGCTGCTCATTTGCACCAGGCTGTCGAATCCGCGGCGGTTCTGCCATGGGCCGCTCCAGCCGTAGGCATTGAGGCTGACATCAATCAGGCCCGGGGCCATTTGCCGACGCTGCTCAACTCCGTAGCCCAGGCGCTCCAAGGCATCGGCGCGATAGCCGTGCAAGAGGATGTCGGCATTGTTGAGCAAGGCCTCGAACGCGGCACGGTCGTTGGATTGATGCAAGTCGAGGCGGGCGCAGCGTTTGCCCAGGGTGACTTCCGGCACCACACCGGGTTCGTTCCAAGTCGGTGGGTCAATGCGCAAGACATCGGCCCCCAGGCCCGCCAGGAAGCGACTGGCAATGGGCCCGGCCAGTACGCGGGTCAAGTCCAGCACCTTGAGGCCGGCCAGCGGCTGGGCCACGGACCCGAGCCAGGGCTTGTGCTGTTCATCGGCGCTTTCACTGAACTGCACCAGCGGCTCGGCATTCACCGCCAGGCCTTGGGGATGTGCCTGCCAAGCCTGCCACGAACGCATCTGGGCGGCGCAACCGCCAGCGTCGACCACCGCTTGTTCCAGCTCGGCCTTGTTCCAGAGCACCACTTTGCTCGCCATGTCGGCGCGGTCGATGCATGTGCCGAGGACTTTCTCTGCGGCAATGCGATGATGAGGCGCGTTGGTGTGCAGGCGAATCCAGCCATCGGCGGTGGCGTAGTCGCCGGCCACCGGGTCCCACATGGGTGGCACGCTCCAGCCGATGGGGCGCAGGGACGTGGAGAACCAGAACGAGGCCAGGCGCCGGTCGACTTCGAGGGGGGGCCGGCGGCCGGTTTGTTGGTGGATGAGCTCGGTGCTCGCCTGGCCGGCCGCGGCGATGCTGGCGCAGGCCAGCTCGGTAACGGCGAACGCCGAGGGCAGGGCGCCGTCGCCGATGAAGGGGATCGGGGTTGTAGGCAAGCCGAGCGCGGCTTGCATGGACGTGAGCAGATCGGTCATCGCAGGCCCTCCAAAGCGAGAGAGCGAGCATAGATCAAAAATCCGTTGGAGACCGCTTGGCAGTCCATCGATAGCAAGTGTCAGGCACCTGTTCCGGTCGGGACCAGATCCACAGGTTGCCCAGAGCCATGCCGACCAGCGCCAGGTAAACCGGCCAGCGAGGGTCGAGCATCGCCAGCATCAGCCCGGCACAGAGCAGCATGCTGGCGGTGGCGCTGACCTTGGCCCGACGTGGGATGACCTTGCCGTTGCGCCAGTTGTGCAACATCGGCCCGAACAGCCGATGGTTTTCCAACCAGGCGCTCAGGCGCGGCGAACTACGGGTCGCGGCCCAGGCGGCCAGCAGGATGAACTCGGTTGTCGGCAGGCCGGGCACGACAATGGCGATCAGGCCGACGGCCAGGCTGGTGTAGGCGAGCAGGGCGAAGAGCAGTCGGGCGGTTTTTGAAGAGCGGTTCATAGTATTGGTTCAGGCATACACATTTCCCTGTGGGAGTGGTGGTGAATTTTCAGGCCAATTCAGTTGCATAGGCGTGCTCTAGCAACACCGTAAACCGGTTGAATGCATCCAGCGCGCCTTTATCTGCTTCGGCTTCCTGCTGTTCGCTGAAGGCCAGGCCGTCGAGGGTGCGGGTGAAGGTTTTCCAGCCTTCGGCGCGACCGCCCGCCGGTTCTGCCAGGTGGCGGGCGCCAAAGGTCTCGCTCAGCCCGAGGCCCACGGCGCGCTTGATCAGGAATGCGGCGCCGAGCTTGGAACCTTCGGAGACGAACAGCCAGCCCAGGGCTTCGGCCTGGGTCGGGTTCTTCACCGCGCCGGGCACCGGGGCCGGTACTTCGGTGCCCAGGTCCGCGAGGTCGGCCTTGGCCGCTTCGGCACGGCAGCGGGTGGGCAGGTCGGGGATCAGGGTGGTCAGTTGCGCGTCGTTGTACAGCGCCACCAGTTCCGATTGGAACAGGTACTGGGCGACGACGAAGCGAGCGAAGCTGGCCGGGGTTTCAAACGGGGCGTGGGCCTTGACCAGTGCGTCGAGCTTGCTGTGGGGCTCGTGGGTGATCTGGTTCAGGCGTTGGGCGCGTGAAACGGGACGTTGGGTGTTCATGAAAAATTCCTTCTTATGAAAACATTGTGCTGCGAAGAGATCTGCGCTGGGCTGTGGGAGCCAAGCTTGCTCGCGAAACAGGCGCCTCGAGTTCTGAAAGACCGCATCGCCTTCATCGCGGGCAAGCCTTGCTCCCACATGACTCCCTCGCCACAGGACATTTTTTGGCTTGCCAACAAAAACCTTTGTCAGATATCCCAAATCAGGTTGACCGCGAAGTTGCGGCCCGGCGCCGTCAGGCGGTCGAGGTTGGCGGGGCTCAGCACTGCTGCTTCGCCGACGCTGTCGTAGCCGCGCACGTCATCCCACAGCCAGTACTTCTTGTCAGTGAGGTTGTAGAGGCCGCCGCTGACGGTGACGTCGGCGGTCACCTTGTAGAACCCGGTCAGGTCGAGAATGCCGAAGCCCGGGGTCTTGAACTGGCTGCTGACGCCGTCTGGCGAGTTGAAGTTGCTGTCGTCGACACGATCTTTTCTCTTCACCAGCGTCCAGCTGAGCAAAGTGCCGTAGTGGTCCTGGTCGTATCCCAGGCCGAACACGCCGGTCAGCGGGTTGACGCTGTTGAGCGGCTCGCCGGTGTCGGCGTTGCGGCCGTAGGCGTAGGCCACCGAACCTTGGGTATACAAGCCCTGAGGCGCGCCAAACAGGTCCAGGTTCAGGCGGCCCCGGACCTCGGCACCCTTGATGGTCGCGTGCTTGATGTTATTGCTCTGGAAGGTCAACTGGTCGGCGCCGGGCGTGATCGCGTCCTCGTTGATGAAATCGCGGTACTTGTTGTAGAACACCGCCACATCGAACGAACCAGAATCGAAACGGCCCTTCAGGCCGGTCTCGTAGCTTTTGCTTTTTTCCGGTTCCAGATCCGGGTTGGGCTCCACGCTATAGCCGGCGCTGGGGTTGTCGAAACGACCGTATAAAGCTTTGGCGGTTGGCGTGCGGAAACCTTCGGCGTACTGGCCGTACCAGGTGTATTCATCGCTCAGGGCATAGGTCAGGCCGAACTTGGGCGAGACGCGATGCCAGGTCTTGTTCTTGCCGCTGACTTCACCGCCGCCGGTAGGGTCCACGGCGTTGAGGAACTCCTCGGTCAGGTGCGGCTTGAGCCGGGTGTAGTCGTAGCGCAGGCCCGGCGTGAAGGTCCAGCGGTCCCAACTGATCTGGTCCTGGGCGAACAGGCTGTAGGTGTTGATGGTCGGGTCCGGGAAATCACTGACTTTTGCCAGGACGTCCCGGGTACTGATGGCGCCAACCGCGGAGCAACCCACGCCCACCGCCAGGCACACGCCGTTGCCGCTGCGCGAACCGGTGACTTTCTGCTGCTTGATCGTGGTGCCATAAGTCAGCGTGTGATCGGTGTCGGCGAGGCTGAAGGCCTTGTCCAACTGCGCGTCGAAGACCCACTGTTTTTCTTCGTAGAGGGTGTCCCGGGTACGCAGCACCTGGCGGGTGATCGGGAAATAGAACTCAGCGGTGCTCTCGGTTGTCTTGGCGATCTGGTGGTTCAGGCTCCACTTCATGTGATCGGCCAGCAGGCTGTCGAGGGCGAAGCTGTGCTCCAGGCCGAAACGCTCGCGGCTGATGGTGTCGTTGCCGGTGCGCCACTGGTACATGCCGCCGGGCAGCACCGAGGTGGGAATGGCCGGCTGGCCGTTGGAGTAGGGGCCGCCATAGGCGCTTTTCAGGTCGGTGTCGCGATCATCCTTGTATTTCTCGTAGACCAGGCCCAGGCGCGCGTCATCGTTGTAGTTCCAGCCGAGCTTGGCCAGCACGTTGTTGGCACGCACGTCTTCCGGGTTGGCGGCGGTGCGGTCCAGGCCGGTGCCGTTGTGGCTGCCGTAGGATTCGGTTTCATGGCCGTCGCGCTGGCTGTAGTGCAACAGGCCGTCGAACGACCCGCTGCGACCGGCGACCGTGGCGGACTTGAGCCAGCTCTCGTCGGCGGAGCTGTAACCGGTCTTCAGGCGCGCGCCGACGTCTTGGCCCGGCTTGATGATGTCGTCCGGATCCAGGGTGAAATAGCTGACGGCGCCACCGATGGCGTTGCTGCCATAGAGCACCGAGGCCGGGCCGCGCAGGACTTCCACGCGCTTGATGATTTCCGGGTCGACGTAGTTGCGCTGGGTCTTGGCGTAGGGGCCGTTGAAGAAACTGCCGGGGATTTCCACGCCGTCGACCTGGGTCAGGATCCGGTTACCGTCGATGCCGCGGATGTTATAGCCGCTGATGCCGCCGCGCTGGCCCGCACCGCCCACCGAAACGCCGGGCTCGTAGCGCACCAGGTCCTTGATGGTGTTGACGTTATTGCGGTCCAGTTCCTGGCGGTCATGGACGGTGACGGTGCTCGGCACGCTGGTGATGTCCTGTTCCAGGCGGGTGGCGCTGATGGTCACCTGCTGCAGGTTCAACACGCCGGCGGTGTTGCGCTTCTCCAGGACGATGCTGTTGTCGCCGAGCTTGCGAAAACTCAGCTGGGTCCCCAGCAACAGGCGCTCCAGGGCTTTCTCCGCGGGCAGTGAGCCGTTCACGCCTGGCGAAGTGGCGCCTTCACCCAGTTCTGCTGGCAGGCCGACCTGCCAACCCGTGACCGCAGTGAATGCATTCAGGGCTGAAACCAGCGACTGCTGGGGAATAGCAAAGGTGTAGTCGCCGATGTTGCGTGCAGGTGATTGCTCGGCGGCGGCGAGGACAGTGGGCACGGTGCCCGCCATCAGGATGGCGGCGGTCAGCAATGACAGGGTGCAAGAAGGGGCAAGGAACCGGCAAGTAAGGCGAGAGGACATCGTTAGCGCTCCGTGTCGCATCTGTTATAGGTGCAGATTCACATCCATGGATGAGAATCAATTGCATTGGCTATAACGAGACGAACCAGCGGAGGCTATCGAGTAAAAATAATTCTCATTTAGTTCAAAATCACCAGCGCCGGAAATTCCTGCAGGCGCGCGGAGGTGATGTGGGCCAGGGAGCGGACCACATCCAACGGCTGATCGAGGCGATAATTACCGGTCACTGCGACATTGGCCAGTTGTTCATTGTTGTTGATGATCCAGCCGGGGTAGTAGCGCCGCAGCTCGGCCAGTACCTGGCTCAGTGGCCGATTCTCGAACACCAGCCGACCCTGGACCCAGGCCAGGTCTGTATTGACATCGAGCCGGGCCGGACGGTCGAAGCCGTTGGGGCCGATGCGGATGCTTTCCCCGGCCGACAGCCGCACATGGGTGTCGTTGCGGTTGGCGCGCAGGTCGACGTCGCCGCGCTGCACCTGGACCTGGGCCACGCCGTCGAGGTAGCGCACCGCAAATGTGGTGTCGCTGACGCTGGCGGTGACCGGGCCGGCGTCAATTTCCAGCGGCAAGTTGCTATTGCCTGGCACGTCAAAGAGCGCCTCGCCCTTGTACAGCCGAGCCACGTGCCGCTGTTCGTTGAACGTACTGGAAAACGCCGAATCGGTGTTGAGCAGGACCTTGGAGCCGTCCTCCAATTGCAGGCGCTGGCGTTCACCGACCACGGTCAAGTGGTCGGCCTGGAAATGCAGGGGCAGGTCGCTGAAGTTGAGCAGGCTCAGCAACAGCACGGCGGCGGTGGCCAGGGGTTTCCAGTGGGCGCGCAGGCGTGAGAGTGCCGTGATTTTCGGTTGAGCCTGGAGCTGCCGGGCGCTTTCAATCACTTGCGGGCCGTTCCAGATCGCCTGGGCCCGAGCGAACGCTTCGCCATGACGCGGATCGGCCGCCAGCCAGGCCTGGAACTGTCGGGTCTGCTCCTCGCTGGGGCTGTCGAGCAGAATCAGCCAGTCCAGCGCCTGCTCCATGGCATGGGCGGTATCCTGCGCCGAAGCGAGCTCAGGGGAGCGGCGGTTGTCCGTCACAGTGGATCCTCGGATTGAGCAAAATGGTAAACGTGTGCGCGGCTTGAAGTTTATAGCTTACCGCGGCCATTGCGTTCAGCCACTTCCACACAGATCGTCATGATCAACCTCAGTTCCTTTTGCACGGTGCTCAGTGACACGCCCAAGCGTTCGGCGATGTCCTGGTAACTGTGACCGTGCAGGCGATTGAGAATGAAGATCTGTTGCTGACGCGGGCTCAGCGCTTGCAGGCTGACGTTGAGGCGCTCGAGCATCTGCTCGGCATGGGCGGCGTCCTCGGCACTGCTCTGGGGAGCGGCCACATTCTCGACGACCTCCAGCGGCACGTTGTCCAGCAGGGTCCGGGATTGGATACGCCGCGCACGCAAATGATCCAGCGCCAGGTTGCGGGCGGTCTGGAAGACGAAAGGTTCGAGATGCTCGACGGTGCGCTCACCCAGTGCGCGGGTGACACGCAGGTAGGTTTCCTGAAGCAGGTCTTCGGCGGTGCTGGGGTTTTTGACCATTCGCTCGAGGGTGCGCAGCAGTGGCGTGCGCTGTGCGAGGAAGAGGTGATGAAAGTGCGATTGACTCACGGTAGGGCTCGATCCGGTTCGAGTAGATGATAATGCTTATCATCTATTCTGATGGTCAAGCCCTGATTTCCTGTCGGCCCCCTGTGGGAGCGAGCTTGCTCGCGATAGCGGTGAGCCAGCCAACACTGTGCTGACTGATCCGACGCCATCGCGAGCAAGCTCGCTCCCACATTAGAGTCCGGCCAACCCCACGAGGATTATTCGGCGTTACACAGCGCCAGACAGTTATCGAGCATGCGGTTGGAGAAGCCCCATTCGTTGTCATACCAGGCCAGTACCTTGAGCAGCTTGCCGCTGGCCTTGGTGTGGTTGGCGTCGAAGATCGACGACAGCGGGTTGTGGTTGAAATCACTGGAGACCAGCGGCAGGGTGTTGTAGCCGAGGATCTTCGAATGCTGGCTGGCATGGCGCAGCAGTTCGTTGACTTCTTCGGCTGACGCTTCGCGCTTGAGCTGCACGGTGAGGTCCACCAGGGAGACGTTGATCACCGGTACACGCACGGCCATGCCGGTCAGTTTGCCCGCCAGTTCCGGCAGCACCAGGCCCACCGCTTCAGCGGCGCCGGTCTTGCTCGGGATCATGTTCTGGGTGGCCGAACGGGCGCGATACGGGTCGCTGTGGTAGACGTCGGTCAGGTTCTGGTCATTGGTGTAGGCGTGGATGGTGGTCATCAGGCCACTTTCGATCCCCAACTCGCGGTGCAGCACCTGGGCCACTGGGGCCAGGCAGTTGGTGGTGCACGAGGCGTTGGAAATGATCTGGTGGGACTGGCGCAGAATGTCGTGGTTCACGCCATACACCACGGTGGCATCGGCACCCTTGGCCGGGGCCGAAATAATCACCTTGCGCGCGCCGGCGCTGATATGGGCCGCGGCCTTGGAGCGGTCGGTGAACAGGCCGGTGCATTCGAACACAACGTCGATTTTTTCAGCGGCCCAAGGCAGTTCGGCCGGGTTGCGGATGGCACTGACCGAGATGCGGTCGCCATTGACCGTCAGGCTTTCGTGGTCATGCTGTACCTCGGCATCGAAGGTGCCGTGGACGGTGTCGAACTTGAGCAGATGAGCATTGATCGCACTGTCGCCCAGGTCGTTGATGGCGACGATCTGCAAGTCGCGACGATAGCCTTGGGTATACAGTGCTCGGAGGACGTTGCGGCCGATGCGGCCAAAACCATTGATTGCGATTCGAAGAGTCATTAACTGCGCCGCCGTCGATTTGTTGTTGGAATTACAAGATTATTCGCATAAAAATAGAAAACAAGCCTTTTTAGTGGCAATATTTTGTTTTATCTACAACGAGTGACCTGAATCAACTGGTCCGAGTGGTCAAAAAACCGTCTGTCGCCCAACGCACATCGGGCTTTTGACCAGCATAGACAATCAGGTCGCCACACCCGTTAGCCTGGAGTTCTACACATGCATCCCCGCGTTCTTGAGGTCACCGAACGGCTTATCGCCCGCAGCCGCGCCACGCGTCAGGCTTACCTTGCATTGATCCGCGGTGCAGCCAGCGACGGTCCGACGCGCGGCAAGCTGCAATGCGCCAACTTCGCCCACGGCGTAGCCGGTTGCGGCACCGAAGACAAGCATCACCTGCGGATGATGAACGCCGCCAACATCGCCATCGTGTCGTCCTATAACGACATGCTCTCGGCCCACCAGCCCTACGAAACCTTCCCGGAACAGATCAAGAAAGCCTTGCGCGAGATCGGCTCGGTCGGCCAGTTTGCCGGCGGTACGCCAGCGATGTGCGACGGCGTGACCCAGGGCGAGGCGGGGATGGAACTGAGCCTGCCGAGCCGCGAAGTGATCGCGTTGTCCACGGCAGTGGCGTTGTCCCACAACATGTTCGACGGCGCGCTGATGCTCGGTATCTGCGACAAGATCGTGCCGGGCCTGATGATGGGCGCGCTGCGCTTCGGTCACTTGCCCACGATCTTCGTGCCCGGCGGGCCGATGGTCTCGGGCATTTCCAACAAGGAAAAGGCCGACGTGCGCCAGCGCTACGCCGAAGGCAAGGCGACCCGCGAGGAGCTGCTGGAATCGGAGATGAAGTCCTACCACAGCCCTGGCACCTGCACGTTCTACGGCACCGCCAACACCAACCAGTTGCTGATGGAAGTGATGGGCCTGCACTTGCCGGGCGCCTCGTTCGTCAACCCGAACACGCCACTGCGCGATGCGCTGACCCGTGAGGCGGCGTTCCAGGTCACGCGCCTGACCAAGCAGAGCGGCAACTTCATGCCGATCGGTGAGATCGTCGATGAGCGCTCGCTGGTCAACTCCATCGTCGCACTGCACGCCACCGGTGGCTCGACCAACCACACCCTGCACATGCCGGCCATCGCCATGGCGGCAGGCATCCAACTGACCTGGCAGGACATGGCCGACCTCTCCGAGGTGGTGCCAACCCTGAGCCACGTCTACCCGAACGGCAAGGCTGACATCAACCACTTCCAGGCGGCGGGCGGCATGTCGTTCCTGATCCGTGAACTGCTGGAAGCCGGTTTGCTTCACGAAAACGTCAACACCGTGCTCGGTCACGGCTTGAGCCGCTACACCCAGGAACCGTTCCTGGAGGATGGCGAGTTGGTATGGCGCGACGGCCCGATCGAAAGCCTCGACGAAAACATCCTGCGTCCGGTGGCCCGCGCGTTCTCGCCTGAAGGCGGCTTGCGGGTGATGGAAGGCAACCTGGGCCGCGGGGTGATGAAGGTCTCCGCCGTGGCCCTGGAAAACCAGGTCGTCGAAGCGCCTGCGATGGTGTTCCAGGATCAGCAGGATCTGGCCGATGCATTCAAGGCCGGCCTGCTGGAGAAGGATTTCGTCGCGGTGATGCGCTTCCAGGGGCCACGCTCCAACGGCATGCCGGAGCTGCACAAGATGACGCCGTTCCTCGGTGTATTGCAGGACCGTGGCTTCAAAGTGGCGTTGGTGACCGACGGACGCATGTCCGGCGCATCGGGGAAAATCCCGGCGGCGATTCACGTCAGCCCCGAAGCTTATGTCGGCGGCGCGTTGGCCCGAGTGCAGGAGGGCGATATCATCCGCGTCGATGGCGTCAAAGGCACCTTGGAGTTGAAGGTGGACGCCGAGGAATTCGCCGCGCGCACACCGGCCAAAGGCCTGTTGGGCAACAACATCGGCACCGGTCGCGAGCTGTTCGGTTTCATGCGCATGGCCTTCAGCTCGGCAGAGCAGGGCGCCAGCGCCTTCACTTCTGCCCTGGAGACGCTTAATTGAAACTGGCTTTGGTCGGTGACATCGGTGGGACCAACGCGCGTTTCGCGTTGTGGAAGAACCACAACCTGGAAAACATCCAGGTGCTGGCGACCGCGGATTACGCCTGCCCGGAAGATGCCATCAAGGTTTACCTCAGTGGCATGGGCATGGCGCCGGGCGCGATCGGTTCGGTGTGCCTGTCGGTGGCAGGGCCGGTGAGCGGCGATGAATTTCGTTTCACCAACAATCACTGGCGTCTGAGCAATCTGGCGTTTTGCAAGACCCTGGAGGTGGAGAAGCTGCTGCTGGTCAATGACTTCTCGGCCATGGCCCTGGGCATGACCCGTTTGCGCCCTGATGAATACCGGGTTGTCTGCGAAGGCACCCCGGAGCCAAGGCGCCCGGCGGTGGTGATCGGCCCGGGCACCGGGTTGGGCGTCGGTACGCTGCTGGATTTGGGAGACGGGCGTTTCGCGGCGTTGCCGGGGGAGGGCGGTCATGTCGACCTGCCGATGAGCAGCCCACGGGAAACCCAGCTCTGGCAACACATTTACAACGAGATCGGTCACGTCAGCGCCGAAACGGCCCTGAGTGGCAGCGGCTTGCCGCGGGTGTACCGGGCCATCTGCGCGGTGGACGGCCATACGCCGGTGCTCGACACCCCTGAGTCCATCACCGCTGCGGGCCTGGCCGGCGACCCCATTGCCCTGGAAGTGCTTGAGCAGTTCTGCTGTTGGCTGGGGCGTGTGGCCGGTAACAATGTGCTGACGCTCGGTGGCCGCGGCGGTGTCTACATCGTCGGCGGAGTGGTCCCGCGTTTCGCCGACTTCTTCCTGGAAAGCGGTTTCGCCCGTTGTTTCGCCGACAAGGGCTGCATGAGCGATTACTTCAAGGGCATCCCGGTCTGGCTGGTGACCGCGCCTTACTCCGGCCTGATGGGCGCGGGTGTGGCGTTGGAGCAATCGACTCCAGTTTGAAATGTGATCCCCTGTGGGAGCGAGCTTGCTCGCGATGAAGGAGTGTCAGTCGCCATTGATGTTGACTGATACACCGCTATCGCGAGCAAGCTCGCTCCCACAGGTGTTTGTAGTGTGTTTGCAGTCCTCATCCATCAGGCATAATCCGCCCCAATCCAAACAACAAGGACGAGGCTCGTGAGTTCAGTGAACAAATCGATTTTGTTGGTCGACGACGACCAGGAGATTCGCGAACTGCTGGACACTTACCTCAGTCGCGCGGGTTTTCAGGTGCGCACCACGCCCGATGGCGCCGGCTTTCGCCAGGCGTTGAACGAGGCACCGAGCGACCTGGTGATCCTCGACGTGATGCTGCCGGATGAAGATGGCTTCAGCCTTTGTCGCTGGGTTCGCCAGCACCCGCGCCAGGCCCATGTCCCGATCATCATGCTCACCGCCAGTTCCGACGAGGCCGACCGGGTTATCGGCCTTGAGCTGGGCGCCGATGATTACCTGGGCAAACCCTTCAGTCCCCGCGAGTTGCAGGCGCGTATCAAGGCCCTGCTGCGGCGGGCGCAGTTCGGCCAGGAACGCTCCGGCGGCGAGGTGTTGGCCTTCGACGAGTGGCGGCTGGACATGGTCAGCCATCGGCTGTTCCATACCGACGGTGAGGAGGTGATTCTCTCCGGTGCCGATTTCGCCTTGCTCAAGCTGTTTCTCGACCATCCCCAGGAAATCCTCGACCGCGACACCATCGGCAATGCGACCCGTGGTCGTGATCTGATGCCCCTGGACCGGATCGTCGACATGGCGGTCAGTCGCCTGCGCCAGCGCTTGCGTGACACCGATAAACCGCCACGGCTGATCCGCACAGTGCGCGGCAGCGGTTATCAACTGGCGGCCAGTGTGGTTGCCAGCAATGGTCATTGATTGGGTCAAGAAAGTCGCCCGACGGGTGCCGGTGCCGCGCTCGTTACTGGGACGGATGTTGTTACTGACCTTGCTGGTGGTGTTGTTCGCCCAGACCCTGTCCAGCGTCATCTGGGTCTCGCAATTGCGCGCCACCCAGCTCGAGGGGTTGGTCACCAGTGCCCGTAGCCTGGCCCATTCGATGACTGCCAGCGTCAGCTATTTGCGTTCGTTGCCGGTGGCTTACCGGCCGTTGGTGCTGGATCAACTGCGCAGCATGGGCGGTACGCGGTTTGTCGTGACCCTCAACGATAAGCCCCTGGACATGGACGTGCTGCCGGTCACACCGCGCAAACTGGCGGTGCTCAAGGCGGTGGACGATGTACTGCGCCGGTCCCTGGGCAATAGCGCCGACATCGCGGTCAATTTTGTCAGCCCCGACGACCTGCGGATATTCAACGCCGGGCTCAAGCTCGACGAGCTGCCCCGCTCATGGGCCCACTACGCGCTGACCCTTGAACCGGTGAACCCGCCGGTGCTGGTCACGCAAATCCAGATGGCACCGGGCGAATGGCTGTACATCGCCTCACTGCTTCCCGAGCCCTATACCAGCCTCGAAGAACAGGACCTGCCCAAGCAACAGGTCGGCTTCATCTTGCTCACCAGTAGCTTGTTGTTGCTGTTCATCGGCTTGCTGGTGCACTGGCAGAGCCGGCCCCTCAAGCGTTTGGCCCGGGCGGCGCGGGACATGTCCCTGGGCGCCGAAGTGGAACCGGTGGCCGAGGGCGGCGGCAGCGAAGTGGTGGAGGTGGGCCGTGCATTCAACGCCATGCGCGAACGCATCAGCCGTTACCTGACCGAACGTAGCCAATTGTTCAGCGCGATTTCCCACGACTTGCGCACACCGATCACTCGGCTGCGCTTGCGCGTCGAGCTGTTGGAAGACGAAAACCTGCAAGCCAAGTTCGGCCGCGACCTGGACGAGCTGGAGTTGCTGGTCAAAGGCGCGTTGCAATGCGTCAAGGACACCGATATCCACGAAAACATCGAGCCGGTGGACCTCAATCATGTACTCGATTGTCTCGTCGAACCCTACCTGGCGCCCAACGGCAACGGCCGGGTGACCCAGGATGGCCGGGCGCTGGCGCCGTATTCCGGCAAGCCGCTGGCCCTCAAGCGCTGCATCGGCAACCTGATCGACAACGCCTTGAAGTACGGGCAGAACGCCCACCTGCACATCGACGACGATGAAACCGCGTTCATCCTGCACGTCGACGATGAAGGCCCGGGCGTGCCGGAACAACGCCTGGAGCAAGTTTTCGAGCCGCACTTTCGCCTGGCCGGGCAACAGCAGGGCTATGGCCTGGGCCTGGGCATCGCCCGCAACATCGCCCATAGCCATGGGGGCGAAGTGAGCCTGCAGAACCTGCGCGAGGGTGGGTTGCGGGTGACGTTGCAGTTGCCTCGCAGTGTGGATTGATTAGACCGCGTTATCGTTCTTCGCGAGCAAGTTCGCTCCCACATTGGCCCTCATTGGAGACGGATATTGTGTTCGACACAGATCCTCCTGTGGGAGCGGGCTTGCTCGCGAAGACGTCAGTAGCCTCGACACATCCCAGAGGGGAATGTCACAACTCGGTGACATAACTCGCCCCTTTCGTTACCTGCCCTCTGTCATCCCTTGTTTAGACTCCCTGCGTCAAAACAACAAAAAAGGTACCGCCGATGGACACCTTTCAACCGGCCTTCAGCAGTTGGCTGAATGCCCCTGCCCACCAGCAATGGCTCGCCGCCGAAGGCTTGCGACTGCTGGCGTTCGCCAAGGCCTCGAAGCTGCCGGACGGCTTTGGCAACCTGGACGACCAAGGCCGCCTGCCGCTCGATGCCCGGGCCGAAACCATGAACACCGCGCGCATGACCCACAGCTTCGCCATGGCCCACATCCAGGGCCTGCCGGGTTTCGCCGAACTGGTGGACCACGGTGTCCAGGCCCTCAGCGGCCCTTTGCGCGACGCCGAACACGGTGGCTGGTTTGCCTCGGCGCAACCCGAGGAAGACGCCACTGGCAAAGCCGCCTACCTGCATGCATTCGTAGCCCTGGCCGCGAGTTCCGCAGTGGTGGCCCAGCGTCCCGGCGCCCAGGCGTTGCTGGACGAAGCGGTGCGGATCATCGACACACATTTCTGGAGCGAAGAGGAGGGCGCCCTGCGCGAGTCCTTCAACCGTGACTGGAGCGTCGAGGAGGCCTATCGCGGCGCCAACAGCAATATGCACGCCACCGAAGCCTTCCTGGCCCTGGCCGATGTCACCGACGATCCTCGCTGGCTGGCCCGTGCCCTGCACATCGTCGAACGGGTCATCCATGGCCATGCCGCCGCCAACGACTACCTGGTGGTGGAGCATTTCGATCGCCAGTGGCAGCCGTTGCGTGAGTACAACCAGGACAATCCCGCCGATGGTTTCCGCCCCTACGGCACCACCCCCGGGCATGGTTTCGAGTGGGCGCGCCTGCTGCTGCATCTCGAAGCGGCACGGGTGCAGATCGGCATGCTGACCCCCGGCTGGCTGGCCCAGGATGCGCAAAAGCTCTTCGACCAGAACTGCCGCCATGGCTGGGACGTCGATGGCGCGCCGGGCATCGTCTACACCCTGGACTGGGACAACCGCGCCGTGGTTCGCCATCGCCTGCATTGGGTTCACGCTGAAGCGGCGGCGGCTGCCAGTGCCTTGCTCAAGCGCACCGACGAGGCAAAATACGAAGCCTGGTATCGGCGCTTCTGGGAGTTCTGTGACAAACATTTCATCGACCGTTGCAACGGCAGCTGGCATCACGAACTCGACCCGCAAAACCGCCCCAGCGCCGACATCTGGCCGGGCAAGCCGGACCTCTATCACGCCTGGCAAGCGGTGTTGATTCCGCGCCTGCCCCTGGCACCCAGCATGGCTACGGCCCTGGCGAAATTGTCCAGTCCTGCGCCTGTGTAACCATGTCGTGACATTTACGCGTCCCTTCGTTACCTGCGAAGGGATTTCCCCTGTTTAGAATCCATGCAGCGCAAGCACCAGACTTGCATGCATAACAACAAGAAAGGTACTTCTAGATGAATGCGATTTCTCGCCTCGCTACTGTCATTTCTCTTGCTTCCCTGCTTCCCGTCGCAGCATTCCCTGTCAGCGCTCTTGCCGCCGAATCCAAAGGTTCCGTGGAAGTCGTCCACTGGTGGACGTCGGGTGGCGAAAAAGCCGCAGTCGATGTGCTCAAGGCCCAGGTAGAGAAAGACGGCTTTACCTGGAAGGACGGCGCTGTCGCCGGTGGTGGTGGTTCCACCGCCATGACCGTGCTCAAGAGCCGTGCCGTGGCCGGCAACCCACCGGGTGTGGCCCAGATCAAGGGGCCGGACATCCAGGAATGGGCGTCCACCGGGCTGCTCGACACCGACGTCTTGAAAGATGTTGCCAAAGCTGAGAAGTGGGACAGCCTGCTCGATAAGAAAGTCTCCGATACCGTGAAGTACGAAGGTGACTACGTTGCCGTGCCGGTGAACATTCACCGCGTCAACTGGCTGTGGATCAACCCGGAAGTCTTCAAGAAAGCCGGCATCGAAAAAGCCCCGACCACCCTCGAAGAATTCTACGCCGCCGGCGACAAACTCAAGGCTGCGGGCTTCATTGCGCTCGCCCACGGTGGCCAGCCTTGGCAGGACAGCACGGTGTTCGAAGCCGTGGTGCTCTCGGTCATGGGCGCTGATGGCTACAAAAAGGCTCTGGTCGATCTCGACAACAAGGCCCTGACCGGTCCGGACATGGTCAAGGCGCTGACCGAGCTGAAGAAAGTGGCGACCTACATGGACGCCGACGGCAAGGGCCAGGACTGGAACCTGGAAGCGGCCAAGGTCATCAACGGCAAGGCCGGCATGCAGATCATGGGTGACTGGGCCAAGAGCGAGTGGACCGCCGCGAAGAAAGTCGCCGGCAAGGACTACCAGTGCGTAGCTTTCCCGGGCACCGAAAAGGCCTTCACCTACAACATCGACTCCCTGGCGGTGTTCAAGCAGAAAGACAAAGGCACTGCGGCCGGTCAGCAGGATATCGCCAAGGTCGTGCTGGGTGAGAACTTCCAGAAAGTCTTCAGCATCAACAAGGGTTCGATCCCGGTGCGCAACGACATGCTGGCCGACATGGCCAAGTACGGCTTCGACTCCTGCGCCCAGACCGCCGCCAAGGATTTCCTGACGGACGCCAAGACCGGCGGCCTGCAGCCGAGCATGGCGCACAACATGGCGACCACGCTGGCGGTACAGGGTGCCTTCTTTGACGTGGTGACCAACTACATCAACGACCCGAAAGCCGACCCTGCCGATGCCGCCAAGAAGCTTGGCGCAGCGGTGCAGTCTGCCAAGTAACCGTTAGCAGCGCAGGTCCTCCTGTGGGAGCGAGCCTGTGGGAGTAAAGCTTGCTTGCGATGAATGATAACGCGGTCATTTGAAAGACCGAGGCGCCTTCATCGCGAGCAAGCTCAGCTCCCACACAAGCCTGCTCCCACAGGGAATGCCTTTGTAATCATTACCCTTTGTGCGGGATCTTCCCATGAGTTCTGTTGCTGTGTTCAGCAAGGCCTCGCCGTTCGATGCATTGCAACGCTGGCTACCAAAACTGGTGCTGGCGCCGAGCATGTTCATCGTTCTGGTGGGCTTCTATGGCTATATCTTGTGGACGTTCGTTCTGTCGTTCACCACCTCGACCTTCTTGCCGAACTACAAATGGGCCGGGCTGGCGCAATACGCGCGGTTGATGGACAACGACCGCTGGTGGGTGGCGAGCAAGAACCTGGCGCTCTTTGGCGGCATGTTCATCGGCATCACCCTGGTGATCGGGGTGCTGCTGGCAGTGTTTCTTGACCAGCGCATTCGTCGTGAAGGTTTCATCCGTACCATTTACCTGTACCCGATGGCGCTTTCGATGATCGTCACCGGTACGGCCTGGAAATGGTTGCTCAACCCGGGTATGGGCCTGGACAAATTGTTGCGTGACTGGGGCTGGGAAGGTTTCCGCCTGGACTGGCTGATCGACCCGGACCGTGTGGTGTATTGCCTGGTGATCGCGGCGGTATGGCAGGCCTCGGGCTTCATCATGGCGATGTTCCTGGCCGGCCTGCGCGGGGTTGATCAATCGATCATCCGCGCCGCGCAGATCGATGGTGCGAGCATGCCGCGCATCTACTGGAAAGTGGTGCTGCCAAGCCTGCGTCCAGTGTTCTTCAGCGCAGTGATGATCCTGGCGCACATCGCGATCAAGAGTTTCGACCTGGTGGCGGCGATGACGGCTGGCGGGCCGGGTTATTCCTCCGACCTGCCTGCGATGTTCATGTATTCCTTCACCTTCAGTCGTGGCCAGATGGGCATGGGCTCGGCCAGTGCGATTCTGATGCTCGGTGCGATTCTCGCAATCATCGTGCCTTACCTGTACTCCGAGCTGAGGACCAAGCGTCATGACTAGTCTTGCTGCCAAACCTTCCATCAGCTTGAGTCGCATCGCGATCTACGCGGTGTTGATCCTCGCTGTATTGCTGTACCTGGTGCCGCTGGTGGTCATGCTGTTGACCAGCTTCAAGACCCCGGAAGACATCAACACCGGTAACCTGCTGAGCTGGCCGACCGTGGTCACCGGCATCGGTTGGGTCAAGGCCTGGGCCACGGTCGACGGCTACTTCTGGAACTCGATCAAGATCACCGTCCCGGCGGTGCTGATCTCTACCGCTATCGGTGCGTTGAACGGCTACGTGTTGTCGATGTGGCGCTTTCGCGGTTCGCAGTTGTTCTTCGGCCTGTTGCTGTTCGGTTGCTTCCTGCCGTTCCAGACCGTCCTGCTGCCGGCCTCGTTTACCCTCGGCAAGATGGGCCTGGCCAGTACCACCACCGGCCTGGTGTTTGTGCACGTGGTCTACGGCCTGGCGTTCACCACGCTGTTCTTCCGTAACTACTACGTCAGCATTCCCGATGCGCTGGTGAAGGCTGCGCGGCTGGACGGTGCGGGTTTCTTCACCATCTTCCGGCGGATCATCCTGCCGATGTCCACCCCGATCATCATGGTTTGCCTGATCTGGCAGTTCACGCAGATCTGGAACGACTTCCTGTTCGGCGTGGTGTTCTCCAGCGGCGATTCACAGCCCATCACGGTGGCGCTGAACAACTTGGTCAACACCAGTACCGGGGCCAAGGAATACAACGTTGATATGGCGGCGGCGATGATCGCCGGGCTGCCGACCCTGCTGGTCTATGTGGTAGCAGGCAAGTATTTCGTGCGCGGTCTCACGGCCGGCGCAGTCAAGGGGTAATCATGGCAACGCTCGAACTTCGCAATGTAAACAAGACCTATGGTGCCGGCCTGCCGGACACCCTGAAGAACATCGAGTTGTCGATCAAGGACGGTGAGTTCCTGATCCTCGTCGGCCCTTCGGGCTGCGGCAAGTCGACGCTGATGAACTGCATCGCCGGCCTTGAGACCATCACCGGCGGCGCGATCATGATCGGTGACCAGGATGTCAGCGGCATGAGCCCGAAGGATCGCGACATCGCCATGGTGTTCCAGTCCTACGCGCTGTACCCGACCATGAGCGTGCGGGAGAACATCGAGTTCGGTCTGAAAATTCGCAAGATGAGCCAGTCCGCCATCGACGAAGAAGTCAACCGCGTGGCCAAGCTGTTGCAGATCGAGCACCTGCTCAATCGCAAGCCGGGCCAACTCTCCGGTGGTCAGCAACAGCGCGTGGCCATGGGCCGGGCACTGGCGCGGCGGCCGAAGATCTATCTGTTCGACGAACCGCTGTCCAACCTCGACGCCAAGCTGCGGGTCGAGATGCGCACCGAAATGAAACTGATGCACCAGCGCCTCAAGACCACCACGGTCTACGTGACCCACGACCAGATCGAAGCCATGACCCTGGGCGACAAAGTGGCGGTGATGAAGGACGGGATCATCCAGCAGTTCGGTACGCCGAAGGACATCTACACCAACCCGGCCAACCTGTTCGTGGCGAGCTTCATCGGTTCGCCACCGATGAACTTCATTCCGCTGCGCCTGCAACGCAAGGACGGTCGCCTGCTGGCCTTGCTCGACAGCGGCCAGGCCCGTTGTGAGCTGCCAATGGGCATGCAGGACGCGGGCCTGGAAGACCGCGAAGTGATCCTCGGCCTGCGTCCGGAACAGATCGTGCTGGGGGGGAACGAACCCAACGGCTTGCCAACCATTCGCGCTGAAGTGCAGGTCACCGAGCCCACCGGCCCGGACACCCTGGTGTTCGTCAATCTCAATGACACCAAGGTCTGCTGCCGCCTGGCGCCGGACGTGGCACCGCAGCCGGGTGAAACCCTGACGCTGCAATTCGATCCGTCGAAAGTGCTGCTGTTCGACGCCAAGTCCGGTGAGCGCCTGGGTGTGGCAGGCCAGCCGCAAGCCGACGCCCGGAGCGCCAACGTGGCGCAGTTCAAGGGCCGGTGAAGAACAAAATGTGGGAGTGAGCTTGCTCCCACAAAAAAGGAGTATGCGGTGGATGGGGACATCCGCCGCAATCGCTGTAAACCACGTTAGATAAAAACAGTTAATAACAATAAAGACGAGGATGTAGGGATGAAGAAGAAAAACAACGCCCAGCTTATCTGCCAGTTGTCAGCCGTTGCGGCGATGATGCTGGCTGGTAGCGCACACGCGGCCGACGCATTCAGCGCCGACTCGAAGTGGATGACGGGTGACTGGGGCGGCGAACGGACCAAACTGATCGAGCAAGGTATCGATATCAAGGCTGACTTCGTCGGTGAGATGGGGGCCAACCTCCACGGCGGCTACAACGATGACAAGACAGCGCGTTGGTCCCAGCAGTTTGGCTTGGGCGTAGCCCTCGATCTGGAGAAGCTGGCGGGTTGGGGAGATACAGAGGCCAAGATCCAGTTCACCCGGCGTGATGGTCGCAACATTTCCAACGACCGTATCGGTGATCCACGTGCCGGTACCCTCAGTTCTTCCCAGGAAGTGTGGGGTCGTGGGCAAACCACCCGTCTGACCCAGTTGTGGATCAAGCAGAAGTATTTCGACAGTAAGTTGGATGTCAAAGCCGGTTATTTCGGTGAAGGCGAAGACTTCAACACCTTCCCGTGCGAGTTCCAGAACCTGGCGTTCTGCGGTTCGCAGGCGGGTAACTGGGCGACCGGCATCTGGTACAACTGGCCGATCATGCAGGCGGCGATTCGCGTTAAATACAACCTCACCCCTGAGCTCTATGCGCAAATCGGCGCGTACAACCAGAACCCTTCGCAGTTGGAAAACAAAAACCGCTACAAGCTCAGCGGCAGTGGCACCAAGGGCACCCTCATTCCGGTCGAGTTGGTCTGGTCGCCCAAGCTCAATAATCTGCCGGGCGAATACCGTGTGGGTTACTACAAAAGTACGGCCAAGGCCGATGACGTCCGTGAGGACGACGATGGCAACGACGCCGCGACCACCCGCAACGCCTATCGCAGCCACAGCAGCAAGGACGGCTACTGGTTTGTCGCGCAACAACAGCTCACCACCCACAACGGTGATGCTTCGCGCGGTCTGAATATCGCGGCCAACGCCACCTTCCACGACAAGGAAACCAACATCGTCGACAACTACCAGTCGCTGATGTTCGTGTACAAGGGGCCGTTCGATGCGCGTCCTAAAGATGATGTCGGGATCGGTTTCTCCCGCATCCATGTCAACGAAGATGTGAAGAAAAACGCCGAGCTGGTCAACGTCGCCAATGGTGTCTCCGACTACGATGATCCGCTGTTCACGCCGTTGCGCAGCACCGAATACAACTACGAGATCAACTACGGTTTCCACGTGACCAACTGGCTGACCGTACGTCCCAACCTGCAATACATCACTCACCCGGGCGGTGTGGATGAAGTCGACAACGCGCTGGTGGCCGGCCTGAAAATTCAGTCGGTGTTCTAACGCTGTTGCGATAAGCTCCTCTCTATGTGCGCATTTTTGCGGACGGCCAAGGCTGTCCGCTTTTTTTTGGGGTGTGGGAGCAAGGCTTGCTCGCGATGAAGATGACGCGGTCTTCCAGGGCACCGAGTCGCCTGCATCGCGAGCAAGCTTTGCTCCCACAGGCCTGTGGGGATAAATCCCCTCGCCACAAAAACTGTCGCATCAATTGAGCGTTCAATGATTTCCAGGATCGCGGCCCATGCATGAGCATCCGCTACAACGTTTTTTCAGATCCTTGCGCGAGCGCCCGGTGTTTGCGTGGGAGCGCTATCGGCAGCGTGATGTGCTGGTGATCGATCATCCACTGTGCCAGGCGGTGTTCAGTCGCCAGGGGGCTCAGTTGTTGCACTTTCAGCCGCGCGGCCAGAAACCCTGGTTGTGGTGCGCGGCCAAGTGGCCACAAGTCGGCGCGATACGCGGCGGGGTGCCGGTGTGCTGGCCGTGGTATGGCCGTCATCCGAGCGAAAATGCCTGGCCGTCCCATGGTTGGGCGCGGCTGATCGATTGGAAATTGCTCGACAGCCGCAGTGATGACGACGGTGTGCATTTGCACTGGCAACTGCAGCTGTGCGACTGGCAAGTGGACTTGCATGCAGATCTGGGTGAACGCATGGAACTGCGTTTGAGCACCGAGCACCAGGACAGTCTGCCATGCCAGTTGAGCCAGGCTTTACACGCTTATTGGCGTATCGGTGATGTTGGCGAGGTAGCGCTGTCTGGGCTCGAAGGCGCGCAGGGTTACGACCAGTTGAGCCGCGCTGTTTGCCAGCAGGAAGGCGAGTTGCGGGTCGAGGGCGGTTGCCAGCGGGTGTTCCAGCACGAGGGTGAATTGCAGCTCAAGGACCACGCCTGGCAGCGCGAGTTGTGCATCGACACCGGCGACAGTGCTGACACCGTGGTGTGGCATCCCGGCGCCCGGCCATTGCTGGGGGTGAGTTGGGATGAGGTGTCGGAGTTCGTCTGCGTCGAAGCGGCCAGCGGTGGCACTGACAGCCTGTGCCTGGCGCCGGGGGAGCGGGCGCATCTGAGTTTGCAGGCGTGGGTGGGGGCTTAGCTCAGGATCTCTGGTATGGCGGCTGGCCCCTTCGCGAGCAAGCCCGCTCCCACATGGGTTCGGGTTGTTCACAGAACTTGTGATCAACATAGACCTTGTGGGAGCGGGCTTGCTCGCGAAGACGGACTATCAGGCACTGAAGGTTCTGGATCGAGTCAGTTGAACTCATCCCCTACCGGATACCGACTGGCATTCAAGCTTTCCTTGATCTTGCGCAGATGCGGTTGGAAGTCCACGCCCCGGCGCAGGGTCATGCCGGTGGCGAGCACATCCAGCACCGTGAGCTGGATGATTCGCGAGGTCATCGGCATATAGATGTCGGTGTCTTCGGGCAGCGGAATGTTCAGGCTCAGGGTGCTGGCCTTGGCGAGCGGCGAGCCTTCGGCGGTCAAGCCCAGCACCGAAGCGCCGTTTTCCCGGGCGATGCGCGCCACTTCCACCAGCTCGCGGGTACGCCCGGTATAGGAAATGATCACGAACAGCTCGCCGGTATGGGCCACCGACGCGATCATGCGTTGCATCAGCACGTCGGCGTGGGCGGTCACCGCCAGGTTGAAGCGGAAAAACTTGTGCTGGGCATCCAGCGCCACCGGGGCCGAGGCGCCAAGGCCGAAGAAGTGGATCTGTCGGGCCTGGATCAGCAAATCGACGGCTCGACTGATCAAATTGGGATCAAGGGCCTGGCAGGCACTGTCCAATGACGCAATGGCGCTGCCAAAGATTTTCCGGGTGTAAGCTTCTGGATTGTCATCGGCCTCTACCGCACGGCTGACATAAGCGGCGCCGCTGGCCAGGCTCTGGGCCAGTTGCAGCTTGAGTTCCGGGTAGCCGCTGACGCCGAACGAACGGCAGAAGCGGTTGACGGTAGGCTCGCTGACCGACGCAGCCTGGGCGAGGGCGGCGATGCTGAAGCGGGTGGCCTGCTGTGGGTTGAGCAGGATCACCTCGGCCACCTTGCGTTCGGCCTTGTTCAGGTCTTCAAGGCGACTCTGGATCTGCTCCAGTAAATTTCGCACGCGGTCCATACAAGATTCCTAGAAAGACGGGTCTTTGATACGACCCTTTGCGGTGGCCTATCCTACTGATGGCTCTGACGGACCACCACTCGGAATCGGAATTTTCGAAAAATGTTGTGGTTATTACTACATTTTTCCTTGAGTGATACCTTGAAAAAAGGTATTTGTAGCTTAACTTGATAAAAGAACAAACATCATGCATTCCATTACGGTTGAACCGTGCACCTTTGCCTTGTTTGGCGCGTTGGGCGATCTGGCCCTACGCAAGCTGTTTCCTGCCCTTTATCAGCTCGATGGTGCCGGCCTGCTGCACGAGGACACGCGGATCATCGCGCTGGCCCGGGAGCCCGGCAGCGAGCAGCAGCACCTGGCGTTCATCACCACTGAGCTGCGCCGTTACGTCGGTGACAAAGAGCTGGACGAAGCCGTGGTCGAGCGCTTCCTGGCGCGACTGACTTACCTGCATGTGGATTTCCTCAAGGCCGACGATTACGCCGCCCTGGCCGAACTGGCCGGTTCGGCCCAGCAGGTCATTGCCTATTTCGCCACCCCTGCAGCGGTCTACGGCGCGATCTGCGAGAACCTGGCGAAGGTTGGCCTGAGCGAAAACACCCGTGTCGTGCTGGAGAAACCCATCGGCTCGGACCTGGAATCGTCGCGCAAGGTCAACGACGCTGTGGCGCAGTTCTTCCCGGAAAACCGCACTTATCGCATCGACCACTACCTGGGCAAAGAGACGGTACAGAACCTGATCGCACTGCGGTTCGCCAACAGCCTCTTCGAAACCCAGTGGAACCAGAATTACATCTCCCACGTGGAAATCACCGTGGCCGAGAAGGTTGGCATCGAAGGCCGTTGGGGCTATTTCGACAAGGCCGGCCAACTGCGGGACATGATCCAGAACCACTTGCTGCAGTTGCTGTGCCTGATCGCCATGGATCCGCCGGCCGACCTGTCCGCCGACAGCATCCGTGATGAGAAGGTCAAGGTGCTCAAGGCCCTCGCACCGATCAGCCCGGAAGGCCTGACCACCCAGGTGGTGCGCGGCCAGTACATCGCCGGCCACAGCGAAGGCAAGGCGGTGCCGGGCTATCTCGAAGAGCCCAACTCCAACACCCAGAGCGACACTGAAACTTTCGTCGCCCTGCGCGCCGACATCCGCAACTGGCGTTGGGCCGGGGTGCCATTTTACCTGCGCACCGGCAAGCGCATGCCGCAGAAACTGTCGCAGATCGTCATTCACTTCAAGGAGCCGTCCCACTACATCTTCGCTCCCGAGCAGCGCCTGCAGATCAGCAACAAACTGATCATCCGCCTGCAACCGGACGAAGGGATTTCCTTGCGGGTGATGACCAAGGAGCAAGGCCTGGACAAGGGCATGCAATTGCGCAGCGGTCCGTTGCAACTCAACTTTTCCGACACCTGGCGCAGCGCACGGATTCCCGATGCCTACGAGCGGTTGTTGTTGGAAGTCATGAACGGCAATCAGAACCTGTTTGTCCGTAAAGATGAAATTGAAGCCGCGTGGACGTGGTGTGACCAGTTGATCGCCGGGTGGAAGAAATCCGGCGATGCGCCCAAGCCGTACGCGGCCGGGTCCTGGGGGCCGATGAGCTCCATTGCACTGATCACGCGGGATGGGAGGTCATGGTATGGCGATATCTGAAGTGAAACTGCCCGAAGGCGTCAGCGCCCTGGCGTTCAAGAGCCCGGTGCTGCTGGCTGAAGGCCTGGCGTTGAAAGTGGCCGAGCAGCTGCGCAATGCGATCGATGCGCGCGGCGCGGCGGTCCTGGTGGTGTCCGGCGGTCGCAGCCCGGTGGCATTCTTCCAGAGTTTGGCCAAACAGGCGCTGGACTGGTCGAAGGTGGTGGTGAGCCTGGCCGACGAGCGTTGGGTGCCGGTCGAGCATGCCGACAGCAATGCCGGCCTGCTCAAGCGTTACCTGCTGCAAGGTGCGGCGGCCAAGGCCCAGTTCCTCAGCCTTTACAATGCCAGCGCCAACCTGGAAGCGGCGGCCGAGCAGGCTGATCGTCTGCTGGGCGAGCTGCCGCCGATCGACGTGCTGATCCTGGGCATGGGCGATGACGGGCACACCGCCTCGCTGTTCCCCGACAGCCCGAACCTGGCCCAAGCCCTGGATGCCAAGGGCGCTCGTCGTTGCTGGCCAATGCTGGCGCCGACCGTACCGCACCAGCGCTTGACCATGAGCCGCGCCTTGCTGGCCTCGGCGCAACACAAAGTGCTGTCGATTTCCGGTCAGTCGAAATTGACCACCCTGAACGCCGCAGTGGCCGGTGACGACGTCGCCGAGATGCCGATCCGCGCGTTCCTGCAACCTACGTTAGAGATTTACTGGTGCCCATGAACCAAGGATCAGCCGCTATGACAAACCCATCCCCGACCGTTTCCATGGCGGACAAAGTTACCCTGATCGACAGCCTCTGTGCCAAGGCGCGGATCCTGCCGGTGATCACCATTGCCCGCGAACAGGACATCCTGCCGCTGGCCGATGCCCTGGCCGCCGGTGGCCTGACGGCGCTGGAAGTAACCTTGCGTTCCCAGTACGGCCTCAAGGCCATCCAGGTGCTGCGCGAGCAGCGTCCGGAACTGGTGACTGGCGCGGGCACCGTGCTCGACCGCCACATGCTGGCCGCCGCCGAGGCCGCCGGTTCGCAGTTCATCGTCACCCCGGGCATCACCCGTGATCTGCTCGAGGCCAGCGTCCATAGCTCGATCCCATTGTTGCCTGGTATCAGCAACGCCTCGGGCATCATGGAAGGCTACGGCCTGGGTTATCGCCGCTTCAAACTGTTCCCGGCGGAAGTCAGCGGCGGCGTCGCAGCCATCAAGGCCTTGGGTGGCCCGTTCGGCGAAGTGAAATTCTGCCCGACCGGCGGCGTGAGCCCGGCCAACATCAAGAGCTACATGGCGTTGAAAAACGTGATGTGCGTGGGCGGCAGCTGGATGCTTGATCCGGAGTGGGTCAAGAACGGTGATTGGGCCCGCATCCAGGAATGCACCGCCGAGGCGCTGGCGCTGCTGGACTGATTGATTTACCGAACCTCGTTGGGTGTTCTACGGCTTTACGGTGCGCTTGGTCGGCGCGCCGTTTTTTTTGCCCCGGGTTTTTAGCCCTTGTGGCGAGGGAGCTTACCTCCGCTGGGCCTTGTAGGAGCTGTCGAGCGAAGCGAGGCTGCGATCTTTCCCCGGATATTTGAATCCTCAGTGAAAGATCAAAAGATCGCAGGCTCCGCCAGCGCCTACAGAGTCCAGCGCACCTCGTTATGTATGGCTCAGCTCAATCAGCGCTCGGATCAACCGCTTAATATCACTCGCCAACGTAATCAACCCTGGTGTAATTCGAATGCAGGGCCCAACACTCGTGTGGCGCACCACAGTGAAAATATCATAGTCATCGAGCAATCGATCGGCCATCGCCTGCTGGTCCGTATGGGCGGTGAAGCGCATCGAGGTGATGCCGCAATACAGGCTCGGATCGTCCGGGGTCATGACTTCGATACCCGGCACATCACGCACGGCGCTGACCCACATATCCCGCAGATAATTGAGCCGCGCACCCTTGGCCGAAGCGCCGCCCAGGGCTTGGTGTTCCTCGAACACCAGCGGCAGGGTCAGCAAGGCCGGGATGTTGGGTGTGCTGTGGGGCGTGCGCGAGCGGATATCGGTGGCGGGATAATGCCCTTCGTCCATGTCCGGGTCGATGTCGGCCAGCCGCTGCGGATCTATGTACAGGAACCCCAGGGCCAGAGGCCCGCCGATCCATTTCTGCAGGTTGAAGCCGGCGAAGTGGATGCCGAGTTTCTTCAGGTCGAAGTCGATCTGGCCCAGGGCGTGGGCGCCGTCGAGAATGATATCGACGTCAAACTCACCAGCGGTCTCGGCAATGGCCTGGACCGGCATCACCAGCCCGGTGAGGTGGTTGACGTAGGTCAGCGCCATCAGCTTCACGCGAGGGTGGCGAATGAACGCGTTGCGGTAGGTGCCCACCAGGCTTTCAAGGCTGGCGGGGTGCGAGTGGACCAGTTCGATCACCTCTGCACCACGCTGTCGGGCCAGCCAGCGCATCGCGCTTTTGACCGACGCGTATTCCAGGTCACAGATCAGCACCTGATCGCCCGGCTTGAGCTTGTTGTAGTTGCGAATCAACGATTGCAGGGCGTCCACCGCGCTGGTGGCCATCGCCACGGTTTCGGGAGGTACCTGGATCAACTGCGCCACCTGGCGGCGAATTGCGTCGCCGTGCTCCAGGTCGAAATGCTGGCGTACGTACACCGAATTGCTGCGATTGATGAAAGCGATATTGCGCTGGTATTCCTCGACCACGGTTCGCGACATGCGCCCGAAGTAGCCGTTTTCCAGATTGAGCGGACCCTCGCTATCGATCTCATAGCGACCGATGTAGGTCTGCCAGAAAGCTTCATCGTGGGCGCGCAGGGTATTTTCGGGCATGGGTGGAAGGCTCGATCAGTTAGTGGCGAGGCTTGGGTTTGCCGTGTTTGGCGCGCAATGGGTCGAGCAGATCCGACAGACCGTTGTGGTCGATTTCCTGCATCAACGCCAGCAAACCACCCAGTTCTCCGTGGGGAAAGCCTTCGCGGGCGAACCAGTTCAGGTACTGGCCGGGCAGGTCGGCGAGGATTCGACCTTTGTATTTACCAAAGGGCATCTGGCGCGTGACCAGCAGTTCGAGCTTTTCCGGGTTCATGGCAATCGTCTTGATTCAAACAGCTTGGAAAATACAGGCATTCTGCATGCAGGCCAAATGACAGATCATGCAAATAACGCGGATACAGTTTTTTGCTGTTTATATAACTATTTGATTATTAACGATTTTATTTTTGGTTTGGGGCTGGCACGGCCGATGCAATATTCCTTGTAGATGTTTTATTCACCCAGCAAAGGAATTGAAAAATGACCGACATCAATAAAGAATCCATCTCCGTCCTGAACGACCTGATCGAGACCAGCAAAGATGGCCAGGAAGGTTTCAAGACTTGCGCAGAAGACGTCAAGCACCCTGAGCTCAAGACTCTGTTCGTCCAGCGCGCCGCCGATTGCGCCGCTGCCGCGGCTGAACTGCAAGCGGCCGTTCGCGCGTTGGGCGGTGATCCGGAAACCTCTACCAGCGTAGCCGGTGACATGCACCGCCGTTGGGTGGACGTGAAAGCCATGTTCACCGGCAAGGGCGAAGAAGCGGTGCTCAACGAAGCCGAGCGCGGTGAAGACCATGCCAAAAAGGCTTACGAGCAAGCCCTCGAGAAGATCAACAAGCACAACCTGGTGGGCATTCGTGACCTGGTTGAACGCCAGTACCATGGCGTGCAACGCAACCATGACCAGGTCAAGGCACTGCGTAACCAGGCGCGCAAGGCCGGCTAAATAACGCGTCCTGATCCAAAAAAACGCCAGCTTGCCTGGCGTTTTTTTGTGGCGATGATTTGCCCGGGGCGAGGAAGCGTGCTCCCTCGCCACAAAGGCTCAAGCTCATTTACCGCTAAACAGCTCTGGACTCAGTTAGGTAGCTAGCTAATAATTGCATCCGTCCATCCCCTTTCATTGCATCTATCGTTACTGCGTCTCCCATAAGAGTTTCTCGCGTGCCCATTACCTTCCAGGCCTTGTTCGCCCCCGACCGCCTTGCTGTGCAGTTCGCCATCAAAACCGTCCTCGGTGGCGGGCTGGCGCTGTGGTTGGCGTTGCGCTGGGGGCTGGAGCAGCCGTCATGGGCGCTGATGACGGCGTTCATCGTGGCCCAGCCGCTGTCCGGGATGGTGGTGCAGAAGGGGTTGGCCCGGCTGGTCGGTACGTTGGTGGGCACGGTCATGTCGGTGCTGTTCATGGGCCTGTTCGCCCAGGCGCCCTGGTTGTTCCTGCTGACATTGGCGCTGTGGCTGGGCCTGTGCACGGCCTGTTCCACGCTGTTGCGCAGCGCCTGGTCCTACTCCTTCGTGCTGGCTGGGTACACGGTGGCGATCATCGCGTTGCCGGCCATTTCACATCCGCTGGGGGTGTTCGATCAGGCCGTGGCGCGCTGCACTGAGATCAGCCTGGGGATTGTCTGTGCCACGGCCGCCAGCGCCTTGCTCTGGCCATTGCGGGTCGAACGGCAATTGTCCGGTCAGGCCCGTGCCGCCTGGCAGAGCGGTATGCAGGCCGCCCGTGCCACCCTGGCCGGTGATGCCCAGGCCCGTAAAGGGTTGCTGGAAATCCTTGGCAAGATCGTCGCGGTGGATGCCCAGCGCGAACATGCCTGGTTCGAAGGCAGCCTTGGCCGGCAGCGGGCCCGGGCCATCAGCGGCTTGAGCCAGAAATTGCTGATGCTGCTGCGCCTTTCCCGCTCGGTGCGTCGGCAGTGGATACAGCTCGACCCCGAAGAGGCCGAGGCGCTCCAGCCGTGGATGAGCGAGGTGCAACAAGCCCTCGACGCCGACAGTGCGACCTTGCAAGCCCTGCGCCCGCGGGTATGGGATGCGTCTCACGACCCCCGCATCAGCTCGGCGCAAAGTTATTGCCTGGCCCGTTTCGCCTTGTTGCTCGATACCGCCCTGGCCGCCTGCACCGCGCTGACCGCCGTGGAAGAGGGCAGAGAGGCGGCGGACCCTCCCCGAACACTGGCGCCTCATCGTGATCTGGCCCTGGCCATGGTCTTCGGTGCCCGGAGCGCCTTGGCATTCCTGGCGGTTGCCTGTTTCTGGCTGGCGACCGCCTGGCCCGCCGCCTCGGGTGCGCTGGTGCTCACCTGCGTGGTGTGCAGCCTGTTCGCCAGTCGTGAAAACGGCGCGCAGATTGGCATGAGCTTCCTGCGGGGCATCTTCTTGGCGGTGCCAACGGCGTTTGTGATCGGTCAGATCGTGCTGCCGCAGTGGAGCAGTTTCGCGATGCTCTGCATGGCCATGGGCGTGCCGTTGTTTTTCGGGGCACTGGGCATGGCCAAGCCGCAGATCTTTGCCACGGCCACGTCGTTCTGCCTGCATTTTGTGGTGCTGATATCGCCGCTCAATGCGATGAAGTATGACGTTGCGGCGTTCTTCAACAACGCCCAGGCGATGATGATCGGCGTAGGCGCTGCGGTGCTGGCGTTCAATCTGCTGATCTTGCGCAACCCGGCCTGGCACAGCCGGCGCTTGCTGGCGGCGACTCTCGACGACCTGGTGCGCCTGACCCACCGCAGCCTGCGTGGCGCCGAGAGTTGGTTCGGCGGGCGCATGGCCGACCGGCTGTTGCAACTGGCGCGGCATTACCCCGAACTGCCGGTGCGGGTGCGCAGTCGTTGGGATGATGGTCTGCTTGGCCTGGACATGGGGGATGAACTGCTGCACTTGCGCCTGAGCCTGGCCGTCGCCCAAGTGCCCGATAACCTGGCCCAGCGCGGTTATTTCGATGCGTTGGAGCAGGTGCTCGAGCGTGGTCCGGCCGGTGACCAGGCCGAGGCCCTGGCGCCAGCGAGTGCCGAGTTCCTCAAGGTGTTGTCGACACAGCCGCCCGGTGATGCGTTGAAGCTGGCCCAGGGCGCGGTGGTGCAATTGCAGAACAGCTGGCGCGCCTGGTGCCGCCAGCACGAACCGGAACGACAGGAGCACAGCCATGGGCTTGCGTGAGTGGTCGATTGGCGGGGTGTTGCTCAGCCCGTTCCTGATTTATGTGGTGCTGGCCTTGTTGGTGACCGGTGCGCTGCGCCTGTTGCTCAGCCTGGTGCCGGCCGGGCGCTGGATCTGGCATGAAAGCTTGTTCGACTGTGCCCTGTATGTCTGTGTCCTGACTGTTATTACCGTGGTCCTCGGGCCGCTATAGGAGTTGAACATGCGTACCTCCGTACGTGTCGCTATCACGCTGGGCGTGGTAGCTGTGGCGATTTTCGCCGGGTTTCATTTGTGGCAGTACTACATGCTCACGCCCTGGACCCGCGATGCGCGGATCCGCGCCGACGTGGTGGTGATCGCCCCCGACGTGTCGGGTTGGGTGCGTGAACTCAAGGCGGTGGATAACCAACAGGTCAAGGCCGGTGATGTATTGCTGAGCATCGACCGTGAGCGTTTCGAGGCCGCAGTGGAGAAAGCCCGGGCCGTGGTCCAGACCCGTCAGCAGCAATTGAGCTTGCGCGAACACGAAGCCAGTCGCCGCGCCGCCCTGGGACCCCAGGCCATCAGTGCCGAGCTGCGGGAAAACGCCCAGATCAACGCCGGCATCGCCCGGGGCGAACTGCGCGAAGCCCAGGCCGAGGCCAAGGTCGCCGAACTCAACCTGGCCCGCAGCCAGGTCCTTGCCCCGCGCAGCGGCCACATCACCAACCTGCGCCTGGCCGAAGGCAACTACGTGAACGCCGGGCAGCCGGTCATGGCGCTGATCGACGATTCGACGTTTTATGTGCAGGCCTACTTCGAAGAAACCAAGCTACCGAGGATTCGTGTGGGCGACCCGGTCAAGGTCTGGCTGATGAGTGCCGGCCATGCGCTGGAGGGCCATGTCGAGAGCATCAGCCGTGGTATCACCGACCGCAACACCAACCCAGATGCGCAATTGCTGGCCGAGGTCGAGCCGACCTTTAACTGGGTGCGCCTGGCCCAGCGGATTCCGGTGCGAATCAAGCTCGACAAGGTGCCGGAGGGGGTGAACCTGAGTGCGGGGATGACGGCGAGTGTGCAGGTGCGCGAAGGCCAGCAATAGTCCGTCGCGCACCAGTCATTGTGGTGAAGGCCTGCTCTGTGGGAGCAAGCCTTGCTCCCGCACAGTGGCTCGCCACAGGTCACTCATTTTAGACGGTGGTAATCAACCGACAGTAATCGCCGGCAATGTCGGCAAGGTCACGGTCTGTTGCTTGCGCGGTGCGAGAATTTCGGCTTCGCCATCCACCACCAACTCATCGCGCTGGTTGAACACGCGCGTGGCGATGCGCACGCGAAACTTCGGCAGTTTCTCCAGGATTTCCAGGCGCACGGTCAGGGTGTCGCCAATTTTCACCGGTTTTTGGAAACTCATCTGCTGGCCGATATAAATGGTGCCCGGCCCAGGCAACTCGCAGGCCACCGCCGCGCTGATCAGTGCACCGCTGAACATGCCATGGGCGATCCGCTCCTTGAACATGCTCGCCGCCGCGAATTCGGCGTCCAGGTGCACCGGGTTGTGGTCGCCCGACATCGCGGCGAACAGCTGGATGTCGCGCTCTTCGACGGTCTTGCTGTAGCTGGCGGTCTGGCCGACTTCGAGGGCTTCGTAGGGGGTGTTGGTAACCTGGGTCATCTGTCTCAAATCCTGTGAGGGTAAAGGAAAACGCTGGAAATCTACTCGCTGCGTGGCGGTCGCTTGTGGTTCAGGGCCTGGGCAATCCAGGCGAGCACGTCGGCCGTCACTTCGTCGCGGTTGGTCTCATTGAACAGTTCGTGCCGGGCCTGCGGGTAAATCTTCAATTGCAGGTACCGGCTGCCGGCCTCGCGCAGGGCGTCGGCCAGATCCTTCAGACGCTTGCCTTCGCTCACCGGATCACATTCGCCGCCAATCACCAGCAGCGGCAGGCCCGGATCGATCTGGGCGAGATTGGACGCTTTGCTGATTTGCTGCAAGCCGCCGAGCAGATCGACCCACAGCTGATTGGTGCAGCGAAAGCCGCACAGTGGGTCGTGGATGTATTTATCGACCTCGGCCGGGTCGCGGCTGAGCCAGTCGAAGGGGGTACGGGTTGGCTTGAATTTCTTGTTGAAACTGCCGAATGACAGCCACTCGATCAACGCGCTGCGCCCCGTGGCACCCTGGCGCCGTCGTTCGAAGCGGGCGATCAGGCGAGCGCTGCGATAGAGCGCCACGGGCTGGAAATTGGAACCACTGAGAATCGCCCCGTGCAGGCTGGCACTGTGGTGCAGCAGGTAACCCTGGGCGATGTAGCTGCCCATGCTGTGGCCCAGCAGGACAACAGGTGTATCGGGGTGTTGCTGGCCGATGTGATGGTTGAGGCTGGCCAGGTCACCCACCACCTTGGCCCAGCCGTCCTCGTCTGCAAAGTGACCGAGAATCGCCTCTTCGCCGGTTTTGCCATGGCCGCGCAAGTCTGGGGCGTAGACACCGTAGCCTTTGTCGCACAGGGCTTGGGCCAAACGCGCGTAGCGGCCGCTGTGTTCGGCCATGCCATGGGCCAGCATGATCACCGCTTCAGGCGCGTTTTCGGGCAGCCACTGGTTGACGAACAGGCGGCTGTGGTCGGTCGCGGTCAGCATGAACGTTTGGTGGATCATGGCGATTCCTTTACCGGGGAGCATCACTGAGGCGTGCACAATGTTGCTGCATTGTATAGCGCATCTGTTGCGTCTCGCCTGATCAGGCTACGCCGGGGCAGGAAGATTCACACAATCTATGACGCAGGTCGCCATATTTGCCTGATTGGCCATAGCTGCTAGTGTCCCAAGAGTTCCGCCTCTGCACGCGACAGAGAGGCGGCCCGGATACGCTCAGGTAAAGAGGACAAAAACAATGCAGCCTGATTTCTGGAATGACAAACGCCCGGCCGGCGTGCCCTCGGAAATAGACTTGGGGGTTTATAAGTCGGTGATCGAGGTGTTCGAGCGTTCCTGCAAGAAATTTGCCGATCGTCCGGCGTTCAGCAACATGGGGGTGACTCTCACGTATGCCCAGATCGAGCGCTACAGCGCGGCCTTCGCCGGTTACCTGCAAGCCCACACCGACCTGGTCCCTGGCGATCGCATCGCGGTGCAGATGCCCAATGTCCTGCAATATCCGATTGCCGTATTCGGTGCCTTGCGTGCCGGGCTGATCGTGGTCAACACCAACCCGTTGTACACCCCGCGGGAAATGCGCCACCAGTTCAAGGATTCCGGCGCCCGGGCGCTGGTGTACATGAACCTGTTCGGACAGAAAGTCCAGGAAGTGCTGCCCGACACCGACCTGCAATACCTGATCGAAGCCAAAATGGGCGACCTGATGCCCACCGCCAAGGGTTGGCTGGTGAACACGGTGATCAGTAAGGTCAAGAAGATGGTCCCGGACTATTCACTGCCCCAGGCTGTCTCCTTCAAGAGCGCCTTGCGTCTGGGGCGGGGCCATGGCATCAAGCCGCTGCAGGTCAGCCTCGATGACATTGCGGTGCTGCAATACACCGGCGGCACCACCGGGTTGGCGAAGGGCGCGATGCTCACCCATGGCAACCTGGTGGCCAACATGCAACAGACCCGGGCATGCCTGGGCCAGCTCGGCGACGGCGGCCAGCCCTTGCTGCGCGAAGGTCAGGAGGTAATGATTGCGCCGCTGCCGCTGTACCACATCTATGCCTTCACGGCGAACTGCATGTGCATGATGGTCACCGGCAACCACAACGTGCTGATTACCAACCCGCGGGACATCGCTGGTTTCATCAAGGAGCTGAAGAACTGGCGTTTCTCGTTGCTGCTGGGGCTCAACACGCTGTTCGTGGCGTTGATGGACCATCCGGATTTCAAGACCCTGGATTTCTCGCACCTCAAGGTCACCAACTCCGGCGGTACCGCGCTGATCAAGGCCACGGCCGAGCGCTGGGAGCAAATCACCGGTTGTGGCATCACCGAAGGTTATGGCCTGACCGAAACCTCTCCGGTGGCCTGCGCCAACCCTTACGGCGGCAAGTCCCGGCTGGGCACAGTGGGGCTACCAGTGCCGGGCACACTCATGAAAGTGATCAGCGATGACGGCGTCGAGCAACCCTTCGGTGAGCGTGGCGAGCTGTGCATCAAGGGCCCGCAGATCATGAAAGGTTACTGGAACAAGCCTGAAGCCACGGCCGAAGTCCTGGACAGCGAGGGCTGGTTCAAGTCCGGGGATATCGCGGTGATCGACCCGGACGGTTTTGTGCGCATCGTCGACCGCAAGAAAGACATGATCATCGTCTCGGGTTTCAACGTGTACCCCAACGAGATCGAAGACGTGGTGATGGCCCACCCGAAAGTCGCCAACTGCGCAGTGATCGGCGTGCCGGACGACCGTTCGGGAGAGGCGGTGAAACTGTTCGTGGTGGCGCGCGAGGCGGGCATTAGCCTTGAGGAGCTCAAAGCCTACTGCAAGGAGAATTTCACCGGCTACAAGATACCCAAGCACATCGTGTTGCGAGAATCGCTGCCGATGACCCCGGTGGGCAAGATCCTGCGGCGGGAGTTGCGCGATATCGCCTGACGGCCCACCGAAAACCTGATGTGGGAGCGGGCTTGCTCGCGAAGGCGGCCGATCAGACAAAATTTTTGTGACTGATAGGCCGCCTTCGCGAGCAAGCCCGCTCCCACAGTTTTTTGCGTATTCAGAGGGATTCAGTAAGGAATAGTCTTTTTGCTCTAAAAGTGACCATTAAATATTCTTGAGTCATGTTTGTGACTGTGGGGGCTGTTTTTGGCTCTAGGCGGCCCTTGGCAAAGCTGCTACTCTCGGCGCGCTTTTGTGACTTCTCGGCCTTGATTCAAGCCAGATTCACCAATAAACACACACCAATAATAATCGCATCAAATGCGGTGAGAATTCGCGTTGCTGAGGAGTGGGCTTCCATGATTGAAGACTTTTGGAAGGATAAGTACCCAGCTGGGATTGCTGCCGACATCAATCCAGATGAGTATCCGAATATTCAGGCGGTGTTGAAGCAGTCCTGCCAACGCTTTGCCGACAAGCCGGCATTCAGCAACCTCGGCAAGACAATCACCTACGGTGAACTGTACGAATTGTCCGGTGCCTTTGCCGCGTATCTGCAACAGCATACCGATTTGCAGCCGGGCGATCGAATCGCCGTGCAATTGCCCAACGTTCTCCAGTACCCGGTGGCCGTGTTCGGGGCGATCCGCGCCGGTCTCATCGTGGTCAACACCAACCCGCTGTACACCGCGCGGGAAATGGAACACCAGTTCAACGACTCCGGCGCCAAGGCACTGGTGTGCCTGGCGAACATGGCGCACCTGGCCGAGGCCGTGGTGCCCAAGACGAGCGTCAAGCACGTCATCGTCACCGAAGTCGCCGACCTGCTGCCGCCACTCAAGCGTCTGTTGATCAACAGCGTGATCAAGTACGTCAAGAAGATGGTCCCGGCCTATCACTTGCCCAAGGCCATCAAGTTCAACGATGTGCTGAGCAAGGGCCATGGCCAGCCCGTGAGCGAAGCCAACCCCACCAGCGACGATGTCGCCGTGTTGCAATACACCGGCGGCACCACCGGCGTGGCCAAGGGCGCGATGCTCACCCACCGCAACCTGGTGGCGAACATGCTGCAGTGCAAGGCGCTGATGGGCTCCAACCTCAATGAAGGTTGCGAAGTGCTGATCACGCCGCTGCCGCTGTATCACATCTATGCCTTCACCTTTCATTGCATGGCGATGATGCTGATCGGCAACCACAACATCCTGATCAGCAACCCGCGTGATCTCTCGGCGATGGTCAAGGAACTGTCGAAGTGGAAGTTCAGCGGTTTTGTCGGCCTCAATACGTTGTTCGTGGCCCTGTGCAACAACGAAGCCTTCCGCAAGCTGGATTTCTCGGCACTGAAAGTCACCCTGTCCGGCGGCATGGCCCTGCAACTGGCAGCGGCTGAGCGCTGGAAAGCGGTGACCGGCTGCCCGATCTGCGAAGGTTATGGCATGACCGAGACCAGCCCGGTGGCCACCGTCAACCCGATCCAGCACATCCAGATCGGCACCATCGGCATTCCAGTGCCATCGACGCTGTGCAAGGTGATCAATGACGCGGGCGTCGAACAGCCGTTGGGCGAAATCGGTGAGCTGTGTGTGAAAGGGCCGCAGGTCATGAAGGGCTATTGGCAGCGCCAGGACGCCACCGACGAGATCCTCGACAGCGAAGGCTGGCTCAAGACCGGCGACATCGCGGTGATCCAGCCGGACGGCTACATGCGCATCGTCGATCGCAAGAAAGACATGATCCTGATCTCCGGTTTCAACGTGTACCCCAACGAGCTGGAAGACGTGTTGGCAACCCTGCCAGGGGTGCTGCAATGCGCGGCCATCGGCATACCGGACGAAAAATCCGGCGAGGCGATCAAGATTTTCATCGTTGCCCGGCCGGGTGTCACCTTGACCAAGGAGCAGGTGATGGAGCACATGCGTGCCAACGTCACCGGCTACAAAGTGCCCAAGGCCGTAGAGTTCCGCGACGCATTGCCGACCACCAACGTGGGCAAGATCCTGCGACGCGAGTTGCGTGACGAAGAACTCAGGAAGCTGGGTGTGAAGAAGTAAACCACGTTGCAAACAAAAGCCCCGCGAATGCGGGGCTTTTTATTAGGCGGCATATTTCTGTGGCGAGGTAGCTGTTGTGGCGAGGGAGAAAATTCAGGCCTACAACCGGAACTGCGCAAAATCCAGATTGGTGCCACCGGGCCGCATGTCCTGCAGGTACGAGTCTTTATCAGCACTCAGCTCCAGGCTCAGGGCTGCCTTGCGCTTGCCCTGGTTGCGCACTTCCAGGCCTTCCATTTTCTCGCGCAGGAACACCGTGGGCACTTTCAGGTGCAACAGCTCATCGGTGGCCGGCGTGTGCAGCAACAGATGAATCCATTCGTACTGACCGATGGCCAGGCGTGCTACCGGGATATCGAACCAGAAGATGTTGCGGTTGCGGTTCAATTCGCTGAAGTGGCAGTTATTGACGCCCAGTACGGCGCCGCCCAGTTCCTGGTTTCTGCGGGCGATAGCCTGCTTTTTATCGAGTTTCATAACGTTCCTACGGGATTGGAGCTTCAGGCCTCAGCCTGAATACGTGGGGCATTCTCGGGGGTGGATCGGCAAACATAAAGCGCAACCTGCATCTGACGATGAAATGCGCTGCTGAAAAAATGAAACTCCCCGCAAACGGCCTCGGTCAACCCTTATGTAATGACTTTTCGTACAGTTGTTCACAGGAGAGACATCATGGGTAGCACGAGCGATAAAGTGAAGGGCGTTGCCAACGAAGCCGTCGGTAACATCAAGCAAGGCGTCGGCAAGGCCACCGACAATGACCGCATGCGCGCCGAGGGCGTGGTCCAGGAGAAAAAAGGTGAGGCCCAGCAAACCTTGGGCAAGGCCAAGGATGCAGTCAAGAAAGGCGTTAACGAGGCATAACCGGCCTGTTGAAAAAGCGATTGGAACGGCCATCCGCGGGTGGCCGTTTTCATGTCGGCTCGAACTTGCACCGGGGAAATTGTTCCAAAGTCGCCAAACAGGTTACTTTTGTCTTGGATAGCAACCCGTGAGTCGCCAGACGACCTTCCTTTTTTGCGGCGAAAGGAGACGCACATGATGTTCCCGGCCATGAAAGGCTTGCCCTTGCATCGTGTGATGATGCGCACCGTGACCGAGTTTCTCGATGACGAGATGTCGACCTACGCCTCGGCGTTGGCTTACCAGATGCTGTTTTCGCTGTTCCCCTTCATCCTCTTCCTGATCGCGCTGATTGGCTTCCTGCACCTGCCGGACTTCTTCTCCTGGCTGCGCCTGCAATCGGAACTGGTGCTGCCGCCCCAGGCCCTGGAACAGGTCAACCCGGTGATCGACCAGCTCCAGCAATCCAAGGGAGGGTTATTGTCGGTGGGTATCGTCATTGCGTTGTGGACGGCTTCGGCCGGTGTGCGGTTGATGATGAGCGCGATGAACGCCGCCTACGATGTGGTCGAAGGCCGTCCGGCCTGGAAGCGCTTTCCGCTGTCGGTGTTCTACACCGTCGGCATTGCCGGCATGCTGCTGGCCGCCGCGGCGCTGATGGTGCTCGGGCCGCAGGTGATGGGCTGGATCGCAGCCCAGGTCGGGTTGGAGGAATTCATCGTCACGCTCTGGACGATCGTGCGTTGGCCGGTGATCGTGTTTTTGCTGATGGTGGCCGTGGCGTTGATCTATTACGTGATGCCCGACGTCAAGCAGGAGTTTCGCTTCATCACGCCGGGCTCGGTACTGGCGGTGGTGGTGTGGATCATCGCGTCCCTGGGCTTCGCGTTTTACGTCAAGACCTTCGCCAACTACAACGCCATGTATGGCAGTATCGGCGCGATCATTGTGCTGTTGCTGTACTTCTATATTTCTGCGGCGGTGCTGTTGCTCGGCGCGGAAATGAATGCGGTGATCGAGCACATGTCCGCCGAGGGCAAGAACCCCGGTGAAAAGAGCCCGGGCGAGCACGAGAAGCAACATGTGTCGGGCCTGGGGCGCGACCATTCCATCCCTCACACCCACACTGACGAAGCCCGACCATGATTCGTGAAATCCTGAAAATGGGCGACGAACGCCTGCTGCGCATCGCCGCGCCGGTGCCGCCGGAAATGTTCGACAGCCCGGAGTTGTGGCAACTGATCGACGACATGTTCCAGACCATGGAAAGCGTTGGCGGCGTTGGCCTGGCGGCGCCGCAGATCGGGGTTGACCTGCAATTGGTGATCTTCGGCTTCGAGCACAGCGAACGCTACCCCGACGCCGAGGCCGTGCCCCAGACGATCCTGATCAACCCGTTGATTACACCGCTAGGCCCACTGATGGAGGAGGGCTTCGAAGGCTGTCTGTCGGTGCCGGGATTGCGAGGGGCGGTGGATCGCTACCAGCATATTCGCTACGAAGGGTTTGACCCGAAGGGCGAGCCGGTGGTGCGGGCGGCCTCAGGCTTCCATGCGCGGGTGGTGCAACATGAATGCGATCACCTGATCGGACGCTTGTACCCTTCGCGGATCACGGATTTCAGCAAGTTCGGGTTTACCGAGGTGATGTTTCCGGATCTGGATCCGGCTGCAGACGATTGATAGCCGGACACAAACCCTGTGGGAGCGGGCTTGCTCGCGAAAGCGGTGGGGCAGCTTGCATTGATGTTGAATGTGCCACCGTCTTCGCGAGCAAGCTCGCTCCCACACTGGATCTGTATGGCATTTCAGGACAGGGTATTTAGCTCCAACCCCATCGCAATCATCGGCTTGCTGCGCGCATATCGGCTCAAACGCTCAGCCATCGCATACGGTAGTTCGGGATCGAAGCTGAACCCGCGCCGTTCATAAAAATCGCGCAAATCCGGATGGCAGAACAGCCACACCGGCTCATTCACGTCTTTCACCGCTTCAGCGATCAACCGCGCCGCAATCCCTTGTGCACGGTACGCCGGGTCGACCAGCAACCCCGTCAACCAATGCCCGCCCGCCACCGGGCGCAGACACAGCGCCGCGACGATTTCATCCCGCCGTGCCACCCACAGTTGAGCTTCCCGAACCGCTTTCATCGAGGATTGGTGGGTGCGGTAAAACTTGTTCATCAGCGGCCACAGCGGCTCTTCGAGCTGTGTGTAATGGATTTCGGACATGGCAGGGTCGTGGGCGATAAGGGGAGGGCGATTATAAAAGAACGCGAGGGCGGCGATAGGTGTATACCTGACTCCACATCCCGTATGAGTGGAGTACGTATCATGGCCAAAGGCATGGATTCAAAAAAAGCGGCAAAGAAAAAACCGGCGAAGACCGCCGATGAAAAACGCGCCGACAAAAAGACCAAGAAGGTGAACCTGTTCGGTCATTGAGCCGGCACCGCCTCGGTTGGCCTCAGGTTTGAGTTGGGGCTGTAACCCCAGCTCAAACCCGCTGCAATGCATGGGGGCTCAAAGTGAGGCGAGGAACATGTCCGTGGCCGGGTCTTTGTCGCTCGTGCGGTTTTCCTGGGTCTTCTCCACCTGGGCCATCGCCGACTTGTCCTGCATGCGCTGGGCAATTTCCTGGCTGACGGCCATCTGTTTCTCGGGCGGCATCGCCTCGAACTCTTCTTCAGAAATGCCCATCTCTTCAAGAATGCTGTCGCGCAGGCGCTCTTCAGGCGTCTTGCTCATGTAGTCCTTGAACTCCGCCAGTGCAGTGCTGCCAATCTTCTTGGCCTCTTCGGACGCTGAGGAAGCCACGGCCTGCAATTGCACACGGGTCTTGGCGAAAGCCTCATCGACATTGTCGCTGATGGCCGTGGCCGCATTGACCTGTTGCGTGGCTCGCCGGGTGAAGGCGTCCTGGACGTGGGCGCTGCCTTGGCTGGCCTGGGCCTGGACGTTATCGCGCAACGCCTGCAACGCAGCACTTTGCAGGCCGCTGGCGGCTTCGGCGGTAGGGTCCTCGCCGGGGCGTTTGAGCGGCAAGATCATCGCTTGCTGTTTGGCACTGACCAACATGATGAATACCTGTAGGTAATGGCTGAGCGATGGGCAGGAGCAATTCCCATGCCGCCGGCACGAACCTCGGATTCCAAGGGCTGCGGGCACGAGGGCAAAGATTCGGGCGGCCAACCCTTGCCGTCGGACGGCATGGATCGACCGCCGGTGCGGGGCGGCTCAGGTGCTTTCGCGAACCTTGAGCTCAAAGCCCAGGTCCACCACCGGCTGCGCAATGCGGTTACCCGCCATCAACGTCAGCATCTGTTCGGCGGCGCGGCGACCAATGGCTTCCCGAGGGGTGCTGATGCTGCTCAGGCGCGGCACCATGTGGGCCGAGGCGGGCAGGTCGTTGAAGCCCAGGATCGAGACGCGCTCGGGGATCTTGATGCCACAGCGCAACGCTTCGAGCAGGGCGCCGTGGGCCAGGTCATCGTTGCCGAAGAAGATCGCATCGACGTCCGGGTGACTGGCCAGCAGTTGCAGGAACAACTCGCCACCCAGGCCCACCGATGATGGACGCGGTGTCAGCACTTCCAGGTCTGGATCGTACAGCCCGGCGTCTTGCAGGGCGCGACGAAAGCCTTCGCCGCGCAGCAGGGTGCGCTGATCCAGTTGCGCGCCGATGTAGGCCAGGCGCTTGCGCCCCTTGGAAATCAAGTGCTCGGCCGCCGTTTCGCCGGCCTTGAGCTGGGAAAAACCGACGCAATTGAGGCCGGCGCCGGGATCCAGCTCCATCATGTATACGCAGGGAATGTTGCTGGCCTCGATCATGCGTCGGGCGCTTTCGGTGCGGTCGAAACCGGTCAGCAACAAACCACGCGGCTGATAGGCCATGTAGTTGCGCAGCAGGTCTTCTTCTTCGTCGCGGGAGTAGTGGTAGTTACCGATCACCACTTCGAAGCCCTTGGGGCGCAGCACCCGATGAATGGCTTCCAGGGTGTCGATGAACAACAGGTTGGACAACGACGGCACCAGCACCACCACCGAATGGCTCTGGGCCGAAGCCAGGGCGCGGGCGGCGGGGTTGACGACGTAGTTAAGCTCTACGGCGGCCTGGCGGACTTTTTCCACCAGTTCGGTGGCGACGGTGCTGACGCCGCGCAGGGCACGGGAGGCGGTGATGGGACTGACACCGGCCAGGCGTGCGACTTCGTTGAGCGTAGGGCGACCGGTGGTGCGGGTATTCTTATCGTTTTTAGGGGCGGTCATCAGGGCGGCTTGCCAAACAAAAATCAAGGCACTAAGGTAGCGCTGTCTCGACGCGTCTGCAAATGCGTGAGTGGGGTTTGCCTGAGCCCCGTCCGTTGACGTCGTGAACGAACATGCTGCAACCACAAAAATGACAAGAAGGCGTCGGCAACTTCTGCTTTTGCTGCGGTGTCATAACTGGCAAAGGTAGCGCTGTCTGCGCGCTGAGGTGTTACATGAATAATCCCATCACCGCCCTGGTCATCATGGGCGTTGCCGGTTGCGGCAAAACGTGCGTCAGCCAGGCCCTGTGCCAGTTGAGCGGCGCCACCGCCATCGAAGGCGACACTTTCCACCCTGCGGCCAACATCCAGAAGATGAGCGCCGGTATCCCCTTGAACGACGACGACCGTGCCGGCTGGCTCGACAGCCTGTGCGACGAGTTGCGCCGCGTCGATGCCTTGGGCGAGCGGCCGGTGCTGACCTGCTCGGCCCTCAAGCACAGTTATCGCGAACGTCTGCGCAGTGCCTTGCCGGGCCTGGGCTTTGTATTTCTTGAATTGACCCCCGAAGTGGCCGCCGACCGTGTGTCTCATCGTCCCGGACATTTCATGCCGTCGACGTTGATCGACAGCCAGTTTGCCACCCTTCAATCCCCTGTCGGCGAGCCCCTGACCCTGGCTCTGGACGCGTCCAGCCACAGCGTTGATGAACTGGCTCACCAGGCTTACGTCTGGTGGCTGGACCACGGTTTGAAGCTGGCCAGCTGAGTTTCAAAAAATTTGCGTCAGAAAGATAGCGCTGTCCCGACGGCTTACAAATAACTGCTTCAATAACAACAACAAATCAGGAGACACCCCCCATGTTTGGCATGTCCCACGAGACGTTCCTGCTGCTCGATGCAGTGGTCACGGTGATCGGACTTATCATCCTCATCACCAAGTTCAAATTCCATCCATTCATTGCACTGACCATCGCCGCCGCTTTCCTCGGCCTGACGTCGGGCATGCCGACCGGCACCATCATCAAGGCGTTCCAGGACGGCTTCGGTGGGGTGTTGGGCTTTGTCGGCATCATTCTGGCGCTGGGCACGATGCTCGGCAAAATGATGGCCGAGTCGGGCGGGGCCGATCAGATCGCCCAGACCCTGATCCGCGCCTTCGGCAAGGATAAGGTGCAGTGGGCCATGATGTTTGCTGCGTTTCTGGTGGGCATCCCGCTGTTCTTCGAAATCGGCTTCGTGCTGCTGATCCCGCTGGTGTTCATCGTCGCGCGCCGCACCGGCGTGTCGATCATCAAGATCGGTATCCCGTTGCTGGCCGGTCTTTCCGCGGTCCACGGCCTGGTGCCACCGCACCCGGGGCCGCTGCTGGCGATTGGCGTGTTCGGCGCCGACATCGGTAAGACCATTCTCTACGGCCTGATCGTGGCGCTGCCAACGGCCATTATTGCCGGGCCGATCTTCGGTACGTTCATTGCCAAGCATATCCCCGGCCATCCGAATCAGGAGCTGGTGGACCAACTGGCGCGTGAGACGAACGCGGCCGAGCTGCCAAGCTTCAGCATCACCCTGATCACCGTGCTGTCGCCGGTGTTCCTGATGCTGCTCAAGACCTTCGCCGACGTGGCGCTGCCGGACGGCAACATCTTCCGTGCCTGGATGGACATGATCGGCCACCCGATCTCGGCGCTGTTGCTGGCGTTGTTGCTGTCGCTGTACACCTTCGGCTACAAGCAGGGCATTGGTTCCAGCCAGATGCTCAAATGGCTGGATGCGAGCCTTGCGCCGACCGCCGCGATCATCTTGATCATCGGTGCCGGTGGTGGCTTCAAGCAGATGCTGGTGACCAGCGGCGTGGGTGACGTGATCGGCCACATGGCGGTGAGTGCGCAGATTTCCCCGATCCTGCTGGCCTGGCTGGTGGCGGCGGTGATCCGCATTGCCACGGGTTCGGCGACGGTGGCGACCATTACCGGTGCCGGGATCGTGGTACCGGTGGTGGGGATGATGCCGGGTGTGAACCGTGAGTTGCTGGTGCTGGCGACCGGTGCCGGTTCGTTGATCCTGTCTCACGTCAACGATGCGGGCTTCTGGCTGGTCAAGCAGTACTTCAACATGACCGTGGCTGAAACCTTCAAGACCTGGACCGCGATGGAAACCATCCTGTCCGTGGTGGGGTTGATCTTTATCCTGCTGCTGTCGCTGGTGGTTTAACTAACAGCGCATAACAACTGTGGGAGCGGGCTTGCTCGCGAAAGCGCAGTATCAGTCAACAGAGATGTTGAATGTTACATCGCCTTCGCGAGCAAGCCCGCTCCCACATTGGTTTGGTGTCAGGCGCCAGGTTTGTGTATCAACCCATCCGCCCGAAACATCCCGCGGATCCCACGGACAGCCTGGCGGATCCGGTCCTGGTTTTCGATCAGCGCAAAGCGCACGTGATCATCCCCATACTCCCCGAATCCCACTCCTGGCGAGACGCAGACCTTGGCTTCGGCCAACAGCTTCTTGGCGAATTCCAATGAGCCCAGGTGTGCATAGGCCTCGGGGATCTTGGCCCAGACGTACATCGATGCCTTGGGGTTTTCCACCATCCAGCCCAGTTCATGCAGACCCTTGACCAGCACATTGCGGCGCTGGCGGTATTGCTCGGCGATGTCGCGCACGCATTGTTGATCGCCTTCCAGGGCGGCGATGGCGGCCACCTGCAAGGGGGTAAAGGTGCCGTAGTCGTGGTAGCTCTTGATCCGCGCCAGGGCGTTGACCAGTTCCGGGTTGCCCACCATGAAGCCGATGCGCCAGCCGGCCATGTTGTAGCTTTTGGACAGGGTGAAGAATTCCACTGCGATGTCTTTCGCGCCGGGCACCTGCATGATCGACGGGGCTTTCCAGCCGTCGTAGACGATGTCGGCGTAGGCCAGGTCGTGGATCACCAGCACGTCGTATTGCTTGGCGAGGGCGATGACCCGTTCGAAGAAATCCAGCTCCACGCACTGCGCGGTCGGGTTGGACGGGAAACCGAGGATCATCATTTTCGGCTTGGGGATCGAGCCGCGAATGGCCCGCTCCAGTTCGTCGAAGAAATCCACACCGGGCACCAGCGGTACCGAACGTACCTGGGCGCCGGCGATTACCGCGCCGTAGATGTGGATCGGATAGCTGGGGTTGGGCACCAGCACCGTGTCGCCCTGGTCCAGGGTCGCCAGCATCAGATGCGCCAGGCCTTCCTTGGAACCGATGGTGACGATGGCCTCGGTTTCCGGGTCGATGTCCACTTCGTAGCGGTCCTTGTACCAGCGCGAAATGGCGCGGCGCAGGCGCGGGATGCCTTTGGAGGTGGAATAGCCGTGGGTGTCTTCACGCTGGGCGACGGTGACCATTTTTTCCACGATGTGCGGGGGCGTGGCGCCGTCGGGGTTGCCCATGCTCAAGTCGATGATGTCTTCGCCGCGCCGACGCGCAGCCATCTTCAGCTCGGCAGTGATATTGAATACATACGGGGGGAGTCGATCGATGCGCGCAAAGCGGCGCGGCGAACCTTGTTCGGCCATTGTTGCCTCGAGATACGTGAGCGCCCGGAACCGTCCGAGCGACGTTGGCCACTGCGGTGGCCTGTGGCGGAAGATAAAGGCGCCGATGGCAAATTGTCCAGTAGCGGCGCAGAACTATTTTCGACGACACTGTCGACTTCGTCGCGCGGCCATCAACGACTGCCGCGGTCAGCTCAACCCGCCACACCCCCAATCGAACGGAATGAATGATGGAATTTTCCAGCGGTTTCCTGCTGAGCCTCTCCCTGTGCCTGGACATCGGCGTGGCCAATATCGCGATGATCACCCTGGCGATGCAGCGCGGCTATTTCCAAGGGTTTGCTCTGGGCCTGGGCACTTGCGTGGGGGATCTGATCTACGCCGTCCTGGCCTTGGCCGGCATGACCGTGCTGCTGCAGTACGAAGCGGTGCGCTGGGTGCTGTGGGTCGGCGGCTCGGTGCTGCTGCTGTATTTCGCGGCAAAAATGATCCACTCGGCGATCTATCACAGTGCGGTGCTGGCGCAGGCGGGTGAGGTTCAGGGCAATTCTTCGCGCCAGGAGTTCTTTCGCGGGATTTTCCTGGCGATGTCATCGCCCAGCGCCATCCTCTGGTTCGCGGCGGTGGGCGGCACACTCATCGCTCGTTCAGGCGGTGGAACCTTGCTCAGCTCGGCGCTGTTCCTCAGCGGTTTTCTCTGCGCCGGGTTACTGTGGTGCGCAGCCCTGTGCCTGGCGGCGACCCAGGGCGGCAAGCTGTTGGGGGATAAGCTGCTGCGCTATTCCTATTGGGCATCGGCGGCGATCTTCTGCTATTTCGCTGTCTATGTGATTGTTTCGGGGTACAACGAATTTGTCGGAAAAGCCGCTGCGACGGCGCTACCTGGACTCGGATAAAGCGAATTGGCCTGGCAATCACTGTTTGGCTTCTATACTGGCAAACCCGACTTCACGTTTTGCGGAGTGTTGACGCATGGAAAAGCACGAACGCGGTAACGCAGCCGAACCACGCTTTGAACACGGACGCTTTCAGCTCATCGCCGGTTTCGGTGCCAGTTTTACCCAGGAGACAGCCCAGGACATCCCGCTGCTCTGGGAAAAGTTTTTGCCCTGGCTCGGTAAGGTGCCAGGGCAAAAAGACGAGGTGACCTACGGCGTGTGTTGCAACGCGGACGAGAAGGGCGGGTTCCAATACATCGCCGGGGTTGAAATCAGCCGGCTCGACGATCTGCCTGAACAATACCGCTGGATCGAAATCCAGCCCGGGTACTACGCGGTGTTCGAACACAAAGGCCCGTTGAAAAGCCTGCCGGACACGTTCCAGTACATCCGGAACGTGTGGTTGCCGCAGTCCGGCCACACCGCTGCGGACGAACCGCAATTCGAGCGTTACAGCGAAGACTTCAACCCCAAGACGGGCGAAGGCACCCTGGAGATCTGGATACCCCTCAAGCCGAGCTGATCGAGGTGCCTCTAGCCGTCATGCTCTGGCGAAGGGGGCGTCGTAGCTTCAGTACAAACTGGCCTGCACCCGCGCTGGCGCTTCACGGTCGTACGCCTCGGCATCGAATTGCCCATCATTCAAGCGTTTGTGAATCGCCCCGGCGCTGGGCAGTGCCGAGCGTTCGAGGTGGCGATCCGGATTCCACAGGTCTGAGCGCACGATGGCTTTGGAACAATGGAAAAACGCCGCTTCGACCGTCACCAGCAACACTGTGCGCGCCGGTTTTGCGTTCACCGCAAAGCGCTCCAACAGGTCGGGTTCGGCGCTGATCCGGGCGGTGCCATTGACCCGCAAGGTTTCGCCAATGCCGGGAATGATGAACAGCAGCGAAACCCGTGGGTCGTGCAGGACATTGCGCAGGGTATCGATGCGGTTGTTGCCGGGGCGGTCGGGCAAGGCGAGTGTGTGTTCATCGAGGATTTGCACGAAACCCGGTGCGTCGCCCCGCGGTGAGCTATCGAGGCCATCGGGCCCTGCCGAACTGATGATCACCAGCGGCGAGGCCCGGACCAGCGCCTGATAATCTTCGTTGAGGAAGGGGATCTGTTTACGCACGGCCCGCTCATGAGGCAGGCCGTAGATCGCTTCCAGCTGTTCAATCGACGTCAACATCGTCCAACTCCTCCTTGGTCCATATATCCCGGGTCTATCAAAATGCCAGCCCCATTCGCCGCTCATAAGCGACGCGGCCCTTGTACGCCTCGCCACTGTCAACCCAGCCCAAGCGGGTGTACAGGCCAATGGCCGAGTCATTATCGGCATCGACCGAGAGCTCCAGCCCCCTGATTTCCGGCCAGGCCGCTCGGGCCATGTCGGGCAGCGCCTGCAGGCAGGCCTTGCCGTACCCCTTGCCCTGGGCTCGATAATCGACTTGCAGCGCGTGCAGGGTGGCGCTGTGCTCGTTGGCCCAGGCTGGCAGTACTGGCGGGCGCTTGAGTAGCAGGAACGCCACTGGCACGTTGTCAGCCAACAGTGCGAAGCCCTTGACCCCCGGGCCGGGCCTGGACAGCAGCATATGCAGCGCACCGTGGATATCCCCGGCGAACCTGACCTGTTCGGGAGTGATTTCGATGGCTTCAACCTGCTTGCGTTGAAGCGCGGTGAGCGCTTCGTAAGGTACGAGCTGAGCGGTCACGAAAACATCCGTTGTCTGTTGGCGGAATAGGCTTGGAATTCTAGCGAATTTTTTTCTTTGAATTATTTTTGTTTGGTTGTCGATTCGTTGTTTCTCCAAACGACAAAGGGTGTCTTCAACAAAAACCTGCGGAGAATCATCATGAACACTGAAAGCGAAATCCGGACCCTGATCGACACTTATCGCCAGGCGGTCATGGTCAAGGATATCGAAAAGGTCATGGCGCTTTACGATGAAGATATCGTTTCCTTCGATGCCATCCAGGCCCTGCAATTCAAGGGCAAGACCGCCTACCGCAAACACTGGCAGGACTGCATGGAAATGTGTCCCGGCCCGCACAAGTTCGACTTCCATGAACTCAAAATCACCCCCGCCGACAACATCGCCTTCGCCCACTGGCTGGCCTATTGCGGTGGTACCAACGACAAAGGCGAGGAGCAGGCCTGCTGGATGCGCGTGACGGCTTGCTACCAACGGGTGGCCGGGCAATGGAAGATCGTTCATGAGCACTGGTCCGCGCCGTTCGACCCGATGGCCGGTACGACGCTGTTCGACCTGCAACCCTGATCGTCGGTTTTTTCGCCAAGCGTCTTCCAGCCGTCCATAGTTGATCAGTTCGATCACGGAGCTTTCCATGAAGTACTTATGCCTGGTCTATAGCAACGAAAGCGTGCTGCACAGCTCGCCTGACAGCCCGGAAGATGCCGAGTGCATGGCCTATGCGGAATCGATCCAGGGCAGTGGGCGGATGCTCGCCGCCGAGGCCCTGGAGTCGGTGCAGACCGCTACCACGGTGCGCATGCGCGGCGGCAAGTTGTCGATCACCGACGGTCCGTTCGCCGAAACCAAGGAGCAACTGGCGGGCTTCTACCTGATCGACGCCAAGGACTTGAACGAAGCCCTCCAGGTCGCGGGCAACATCCCGGCGGCTCGGGTCGGCTGTGTCGAAGTGCGCCCGGTACGCCAGCTCCAAGGCATGCCCGGCTGATGTCGACCGAAGCGGTCACGGCGCGGGTCGAGCAGGTTTATCGGCAAGACTCGCGACGGATCCTGGCGACGCTGATTCGCCTGCTGGGGGACTTCGACCTCGCGGAAGAGGCCATGCACGAGGCCTTTTTCATTGCGGTCGAGCGCTGGCAACGCGACGGTGTGCCGGCCAACCCGCGGGCGTGGCTGGTGTCTGCCGGCCGCTTCAAGGCCATCGACAGTTTGCGTCGACGGGCGCGATTCAATGCGGCCCAGCCGCTGCTGATCGCCCAATTGGAAGCGCTGGAGCAGAGCGACTGGAGTGATGATGACGTGGAAGACGATCGTCTGCGGCTGATTTTCACCTGTTGCCACCCGGCCCTGGCCGCTGATGCTCAGGTGCCCCTGACGCTACGGGAAGTCTGCGACCTGACCACCGAGGAAATCGCCCGTGCTTTCCTGGCCGCCCCGGCGACCATCGCCCAGCGCATTGTCCGGGCCAAGGCGAAAATTCGCGATGCGAAGATCCCTTATCAAGTGCCGTCCCGTGCGGAACTTCCCGACCGGCTGGACAGTGTCCTGCGGGTGATTTACCTGGTATTCAACGAAGGTTATTCGGCGTCCATGGGCACCGAGTTGACGCGTGAAGACCTGACCCGCGAAGCGATCCGTCTGGGGCGTTTACTCATGGAGTTGCTGCCTGAAGCCGAGGTCATGGGCTTGTTGGCGTTGATGCTGCTGCACGAGTCCCGGCGACTGGCGCGAACATCGTCAAGCGGTGAATTGGTCCTGTTGGATGAACAGGACCGATCCTTGTGGGACGCCGAGTTGATCGCCGAAGGCTGTGCCCTGGTGGAGGCCGCCCTGAGTACCCGGCGGTTCGGGCCTTATTGCCTGCAAGCGGCGATTGCGGCGGTGCATGCCGAAGCGCCGACGGCGCAGGAGACCGACTGGCCGCAGATCGTCGGGCTTTATGAGGTGTTGCTGCGTGCCATGCCATCGCCGGTGATCGAACTCAATCGCGCTGCTGCCCTGGCCAAACGCGACGGACCGCTGGAGGCATTACGTTTGATCGATGCGATCCTGGGGCGTGGAGAGTTGCTCGACTATCACCTGGCTTATTCGGCGCGGGCGGAATTCTGTCGGCAGTTGGGTCGCCTGGACGAGGCGAGGGCGGCGTATCAACGTGCGCTTGAATTGACGCAGCAATTGCCGGAACGGCGGTTTATCGAGGGGCGGCTGGCGGGGTTGGAGTGATGAACCACACGGATTAAACACTTGTGGCTGACATCACATTTGTGAACACCCTGAAATCAACTGTGGGAGCGAGCTTGCTCGCGATAGCGGTGGATCAGCCAACATCGATGTTGGCTGACATGCCCTTATCGCGAGCAGGCTCGCTCCCACAGGTTTTGTGGCTCACTGATGCCTGCGTGGATCAGAACTCGTGATCAGCACTGTCCGGGTTCAGATCGCTGATGCCCAGCTTGCCCGCCGCCTGTTCGATCGAACCGGTCTGCTTGACCAGTGCGGCGATGGCGTCACGGACGATCTGGTTACCCGCGGTGTTGCCGGCGGCGATCAACTGGTCGTAGTGCTCACCCTTGTTGGCGTGATCGACCATGACCTGGATCTTGGCTTCGGTGTCGGCCAGATCGGCCTTGAGCGCGGTATCGGCGGCCGGGTCGGCCTTGGCCACCAGGGACGACAGGCTGGCGCCGGTCATTTTGGTCCCGTCGGCGCGGGTGTATTCGCCCAGGTACACGTTGCGCACGCCCTTGGCATCGTAGAAGTGCGAGTTGTGGGTGTTATCGCTGAAGCAATCCTGCTCGTCTTCTGGCGAATTGGCTTCCAGGGAGACCTTCATGCGCTCGCCCGCCAGTTCACCCAGGGACAGGCTGCCCATGCCGAACAGCATTTTGCGCAGGCCGCTTTCGGCCGGTTCGGCTTCCAGGGTGGCGCGGTAGTTGTCGGCCACGTTCGGCTTCCAATTGCCCACCATTTCCTGCAGGTCATTGACCAGCAGTTGGGTCACGGACTTGAGGTAGGCACGACGACGGTCGTTATGACCGCCAGTAGCGCCGGCGCCTTCCAGGTAGTCGGAAGCCGGGCGGTTGCCTGCACCAGGGCCGGTGCCGTTGAGGTCTTGGCCCCACAGCAGGAATTCGATGGCGTGGTAGCCGGTGGCGACGTTCGCCTCGGAACCGCCCAGCTCGTTGAGGCTGGCGAGTTTTTCCGGGGTGATGTCTTTCACATCGACCTTGTCTTCGCCAACCTGGACTTCGGTATTGGCGATGATGTTGGCGGTGGCGCCCGGGTTACCCAGGGCGTGCTCGTAGGATTTGTCGACGTAGTCGATCAAGCCTTCGTCCAGGGGCCAGGCGTTCACCTGGCCTTCCCAGTCGTCGATGATGGTGTTGCCGAAGCGGAACACTTCGCTCTGCAGGTAAGGCACGCGTGCGGCGATCCAGGCAGTCTTGGCGGCCTTCAGGGTCTCGGCGTTCGGCTTGGCCAGGAACGCGTCGACGGCGGTTTGCAGGGTTTTCGCAGTGGATTCGGCATCGCTGTAGACGGCATAGACGATGTCGGCATAGTGCGCGACAACGGCCTTGGCAGCGGCTTCGTCGATTTTGCCAGCGGCAGCCGGCGCGGCCGGAGCAGTGGTGCTGGCGGCAGGCGTTGGCGCTTGCGGCGCGGCGGCCTTGTCTTTGCCTTCGCCGCAACCGGCGAGGGAAATAGCGATGGCCAGCAGACTGGCGGTAGCCAGAGGCATACGAATCATGGCGAACATCCTGCTTCGGTAATTGGATGGGACAGGCGCGAGGTGCGCAAAACTGCGACATAATGCGAAAGATTTGCATTATGTGTAAAGGGTTGTAGCTGTAAATATTTCTTATTTAATACGGCGAGATCGCAGCCTTCGGCAGCGTCCGCAGGAGCTGTCGAGCGAAGCGAGGCTGCGATCTTGTCCCGGCCAATTGAATTTCAAGTGAAAGATCAAGATCAAAAGATCGCAGGCTTCGCCAGCTCCAACAGGGGGTGAATCAGATGATGGAGACCTTGCTGCGCTCCGCCTGCTTCAGGTAAACGCCCAACTCCCGTGCCGGCAGCGGTTTGCTGTAGTAATAGCCCTGACCTTCGTGACAGCCCTCGGCGATGATGTAGGCCTCTTGCTCGACCGTCTCGACCCCTTCGGCGATTACTTGCATTCCCAGGCTTTTGCCCAATTGGATGATGGCTCGGACGATGGTCGCGTCGTCCTCGTCATCGAGCAGGTCCTGAACAAAGCTCTTGTCGATCTTGATCTTGTCCAGCGGCAGGCTCTTGAGGTAACTCAGGGACGAATAACCGGTCCCGAAGTCATCGATGGCAATCAGCGCGCCCGAGCGGCGCAGGCTCAGCAGGTGCTGGGCTGCGGTGGTGATGTCTTCCATCAGGCCGGTTTCGGTGACTTCCAGCTCCAGGCTGCGCGGCGGCAAGCGGTACATCTGCAAGAGATTGTTCACCACCCGCGGCAGTTCGGCGTGGTGCAGTTGCACCGTCGACAGGTTGACCGCCATGCGCAGGTCGGCGAAGCCTTGGTCGTGCCATTCGCGCAACTGTTTGCAGGCCTGGTCCAGCACCCATTCGCCGATGGCAATGATGGTGCCGTTCTGCTCGGCCAGGGGAATGAACAGGTCCGGCGGTACGAGGCCGTGTTCGGGGTGATGCCAGCGGATCAGGGCTTCGATCCCCACCACCCGCAGGTCGCGGTAGCTGATTTGTGGCTGGTAGACCAACGTGAACTGCTCGCGGGCCAGGGCCTCGCGCAGGTCTTTCTCCAGTTCGCGACGGCGGCGCATTTCGCTGTCGACGCTGGCAATGTAGAACTGGTAGCGATTGCGTGAGCGGGCCTTGGCCAGCGTCATGGTCTGCTCGGCTTTCTGCAAGAGCTTCTCGGTACTGTCGCCGTCCTCGGGGAAGAGGGTGATGCCGATGGTGGCCCGCAGGCGGATTTTCTGATCGTCGAGGGCGAACTGCGCTTCCAGGTCGTCGAGGATGCTCTGGGCCAGCTCAGCGGCTTCGTAAGGCTGCTCGATGTCGGCCTGGACCAGGGCGAACTGGTCGCCCCCCAGGCGCGCCAGGGCACCGAGACGCCCGCTGTGGGCCCGCAACCGATCCGCGAGGGCCAGCAGCAACTGGTCGCCCGTCTGATAGCTGAACTGTTCGTTGATGCCCTTGAAATCATCCAGCCCTACACACAGCACCGCCACCCGGCGTTGCAGGCGCCCGGCGTCCACCAGGATCTTGTCCAGTTGCTGTTGAAGCTGCTGGCGGTTGGGCAGGCCGGTGAGGAAGTCGTACTGGGCCATGCGCAGCAGGCTGTTTTCCGCTTCGTGGCGCAGGTGCGTGTTGCGCTCGATGGATTCGAGCAATTGATTGGCGGTATTGATCCACAGGCCCAGTTCGTTTCGCTCGTGGCCCTTGAGCTGTGGGATCTTGTGTTCGCTGGGACGATCGGGATTGATTTCGGTCAGATGCTCGATGATCCGCGACAGCGGCTTGGTGAGCAGCCAGTGATAGACCAGGTACAACACCAGGCCCATGGCCAGGGCCCGCAGCATCCCGGAGATGAAGATGATCCCGGAGTTGACGATGAAGCTCTGGCCATAGGTGGCGGTGTCGAGGGTAATGCTCAGGTCGCCGTAATATTCACTGTAGGGCCCGCGTCCCACCAATTGCGTGGTGAAGGTGCGCTCCTTGCCGAGGATCAGGTCGGTCAGCCAGCGGCTGTCGGACTTCTGCAAGGGCCGGGTTTTTTCGGCCAGCATGGTTTCGCGGGGGTGGCCGATGGAAGCCATGCGTACGGCGTCGTCCTGGAATAGCCCCTCGATCACTTGCATGCCCATTTCCCGGTCCAGGCTGTAGACGGCCTGGGTCGAAGGGTCGCGGAACATGTCGAGAATCCGCTGGGCGTCGCTGGCCACGGCCCGGTTGGTTTTGTAGGCATCGAACACGATCTGGGCACAGCTCAAGACCATGCCAACGATCAATGCCGAGAGGAGCACGACCCGGAGCAACTTCACAGACAAGCTGTTCTTGAGTTCCAGCTTCAAAGAGGGGGTTCCTTGTTCCGTGCGGGTAGCGTCAAGTTGCCATGAGTATTGGCAATCCTGTGATGTCAGTCAAAGGGACAATCAAACACAAGGGTTTTCGTCTGATGCCTGGCCGACGCACAGTTTTTTCCGAGCTATTGCTCTACAGTCATTATGTCGGTTGGAAAGGGCCGCAACTTGAGGCCTGGAAGGATTTTTTGTTGGGTTTTGGATGTGGGTTCATGCGTCGGAGTCGATGGCCAATCACGGATCCAAGGTAAAAAAAACCCGGCAAGGTGCCGGGTTCTTTGTCTGGCATCAAGGCTTAAGCGGTGAAGGTCTTGCCTTCGAACTGCTCGGCCACGAATTTCCAGTTGACCAGGTTCCAGAACGCTTCGACGTATTTCGGACGAAGGTTACGGTAGTCGATGTAGTAAGCGTGTTCCCAGACGTCGCAGGTCAGCAGCGGGGTGTCGCCGCTGGTCAGCGGGTTGCCGGCGCCAATGGTGCTGGCCAGGGCCAGGGAACCGTCAGCCTTTTTCACCAGCCAGCCCCAGCCGGAACCGAAGGTGCCGATGGAGGTTTTGCTGAATTCTTCCTTGAACTTGTCGAACGAACCGAAGGCTGCATTGATGGCTTCAGCCAGCGCGCCGGTTGGTTGACCGCCGGCGTTTGGCGCCAGGCAGTTCCAGTAGAAGGTGTGGTTCCAGACCTGAGCGGCGTTGTTGAAGATACCGCCCGAGGAAGTCTTGACGATTTCTTCCAGGGTCTTGCCTTCGAACTCGGTGCCAGGCACCAGGTTGTTCAGGTTCACGACATAGGTGTTGTGGTGCTTGTCGTGGTGAAACTCCAGAGTTTCTTTGGAGATGTGCGGCGCCAGTGCGTCGTGTGGATAGGGCAGTGGCGGCAATTCGAAAGCCATGGTGATTCTCCTAATCAGGTCAGTTGCGGTGAGCGCAAGGCCGATCACGGGCGGCCAGACTAGCGCCGGGGAGTTTGTACTCTTTGCGGCGCAGGAGTCGGATCATAGCACCGGGGGTGCGGCATAACCACGCAACAACTGTGTGGAATAGAGGTTCCAGAGCGGTTTGGAATAATCAGCCGGAGACGATCAACTGCACTGCCACGGTAAACATCATCAGCGCCACCAGAACGTCCAGTATCCGCCAGGTACTTGGTCGGGCCAGCCACGGAGCCAGCCACGCGGCGCCAAGGGCCAGGGTGAAGAACCACAGCAGCGAGGCACTGGCCGCGCCCACGACATAGGCGCCGGGCACGCTTTGCTGGGCACCGAGGGAACCGATCAGCAGCACGGTGTCGAGGTACACGTGGGGATTGAGCAGCGTCACCGCCAGCGCGCTGAGCAGCACCGCCCGTAGCGAGCGCACCGCCTGTTTTTCCCCTTGTTGCAGGCTCTGTTTCGAGCAGGCCCGACGCAACGCCTGGCTGCCGTACCAGAGCAGGAATAGCGCCCCGCCCCAGCGGGCAATCGCCAGCAGTATCGGGCTCTGGGCCAGCAGCGTTGCCAGCCCGAACACGCCAGCGGCGACCAGCAATGCATCGCAGGTGATACACAGTGCGGCCACCGGCAAGTGATGCTCGCGGCGCAGGCTCTGGGCCAGTACAAAGGCGTTCTGCGCGCCGATGGCCATGATCAGCCCGAGGGCCACCAGCAGTCCGTTCACATAACTTTGCCACATGATTTTTACTCCCCGTCGATGCCTGAATGCTGGCCATTCTCCGGTGGGACGCTGTATAAGAAAAACCAATCTTGCTGATTGCTCATTAGGAAAACTGATGTTCGATTACAAATTGCTTTCCGCCCTGGCTGCCGTGGTCGAGCAAGCGGGTTTCGAGCGGGCCGCCCAGGTGCTGGGGCTGTCGCAATCAGCCATTTCCCAGCGGATCAAACTGCTGGAGGCGCGGGTCGGCCAGCCGGTGTTGGTGCGCGCCACGCCGCCTGCGCCGACCGAGATCGGCCGCCGCTTGCTCAACCATGTGCAACAGGTGCGTCTGTTGGAGCGTGACCTGCAAAGCCTGGTGCCGGCGCTGGATGAAGAGGGCCTGCCCGAACGCCTGCGCATCGCCTTGAATGCCGACAGCCTGGCGACCTGGTGGGCGGCGGCCGTGGGCGATTTCTGCGCCGAGCAGCATCTATTGCTCGATTTGGTGGTGGAAGACCAGAACGTCGGCCTCAAGCGTATGCGCGCCGGCGAAGTGGCGGCGTGTGTCTGCGCCAGTGAACGCCCTGTGGCTGGCGCCCGCAGCGTATTGCTGGGGGCCATGCGCTATCGGGCCCTGGCCAGCCCGGCGTTCATAGCCAGGCATTTCCCCGATGGGGTGCGTGCCGATCAGTTGGCCCGCACGCCGGCACTGGTATTTGGCCCGGATGATTTCCTGCAGCACCGCTACCTTGCGTCCCTGGGGGTGGAGGGCGGTTTCGAACACCATCTGTGCCCGTCGTCCGAAGGATTCATCCGTCTTGCCGAGGTCGGGCTCGGCTGGGGGCTGGCGCCGGAGCTGCAAGTGCGTGGGCAACTGGCGCGAGGCGAGCTGGTGGAGCTGTTGGCAGATAAACCGATTGATGTGCCGCTGTACTGGCATTATTGGCGTAATGGCGGGCAGTTGCTCGGTTTATTGACCGAACAGTTGATCCACTCCTCCAGGCAATGGTTGGTGCCTTGGGAGCCGCAATAGACGTCAAGCTGCAGGTAATAAGCGGCGCACAGATTAATTTGCAGGTTGAAGCTTGAGGCTCGTAACTGCACTTCTTAGGAGCATTCATGAAAATTCTGGTCACCGGCGCGAGCGGCTTCATTGGCGGGCGCTTTGCGCGTTTCGCCCTGGAGCAGGGCCTGGATGTACGGGTCAACGGGCGCCGGGCCGAGAGTGTGGAGCACCTGGTGCGTCGCGGTGCGCAGTTCATCCAAGGGGACCTCAGCGACCCGTTGCTGGCTCGCGATCTATGCCTGGACGTCGACGCCGTAGTGCACTGCGCCGGTGCCGTGGGGCTTTGGGGGCGTTATCAGGATTTTCACCTGGGCAATGTCCAGGTCACGGAAAATGTCGTCGAGGCCTGTCTCAAGCAGAAGGTCCGGCGCCTGGTTCATCTGTCGTCACCCTCCATTTACTTTGACGGCCGTGACCACCTCGGGCTGACGGAAGAGCAAGTGCCCAAGCGCTTCAAGCATCCTTACGCCGCCACCAAGTACCTGGCCGAACAGAAAGTCTTCGGCGCCCAGGAGTTCGGTCTTGAAGTGCTGGCCCTGCGCCCGCGTTTCGTGACCGGCGCTGGCGACATGAGTATTTTTCCACGTTTGCTGAAAATGCAGCGCAAGGGCCGGCTGGCGATTGTCGGCAACGGCTTGAACAAAGTGGATTTCACCAGCGTGCAGAACCTTAACGAAGCGCTGCTCAGCAGTCTGCTGGCCACTGATTCGGCCCTGGGCAAGGCCTACAACATCAGCAACGGGGCGCCGGTTCCGTTGTGGGACGTGGTTAATTATGTGATGCGACAGATGGAAGTCCCACAGGTCCGGCGTTATCGTTCCTACGGGTTGGCCTACAGTGTCGCGGCCCTGAATGAAGGCTTCTGCGCGTTATGGCCAGGCCGCCCCGAGCCGACGCTGTCGCGCCTGGGCATGCAGGTCATGAACAAAAGCTTCACCCTGGACATCAGTCGCGCCCGGCATTATCTCGATTACGATCCACAGGTCAGCTTGTGGGCCGCCCTCGATGAATTCTGCGCTTGGTGGAGGGTCCAAGATGCCCGCTGATCGGCCCGTCATGAACCGAGTGTCATGTTCGGGGTCAATCGGTGCGGCGGGCGAGGGGGTTATACTCGCTGTATCACGCCATCACCGGTTTCTCAAAGGTTGAATCCATGCCCATGCGTAACGATGCCAACGACGACTTCGACGATGTACCGAGCCTGCGGATGCGAGCCGACATTCCCGATGACGATGACTTTCTGCCCAACCGCCAGCCCCATGCGCAAGCGCGCCCGGCGCCCGTTGCGGCGGCCAAGGTCAAGGGCTCCAGCACCGGGCCGTTGTGGGCATTGATCGGCGCGCTGTTGTGTGCGTTCGGTTTCCTGGCCTGGTGGAGTTTTCAGCAGATTTCCCTGATGGAACAGCAACTGGTGGCCACCCAGGAGAGCTTCGCGCGGATCAGTGAAGATGCGGCGGGACGCCTGCAGGACATTTCCGGCAAGGTCGTCGCTGGCCAGTCCAATGTGATGAGCGACAGTGAAGCCTTGAAACTGCAGATCAAGCAGTTGGACAACAAACTGCAGGACCAGAGCAAGCAGTTGGACAGCAAGCTGCAGGATCAGAGCAAGCAATTCGAAAACAAACTGCTGGAGCAGTACAAACTGCAGCAGGGCGCGTTTGGTCCGTCCGCCGACCTGGACAAGGAACTGGCTCAGCTCATTGCCCAGGCAGCTGAACAGCAGAACGCCAACACTCAGTTGCAAACTGCCAATAAGGAGCTCCAAGCCCAGCTCAAGGCGCTCGCGGCTGAAGTTACCGCCCTGAAAAACCAGGGCGAGGGTGGTGCCCTGGATGCCCAGCTCAAGAGCATCGGTGCCGACATCACCGCCTTGAAAAGAGCCACTTCCAACTCTGCCATCGACCGCCTGGAGCAGGATGTGATCGTGCTCAAGAGCCAGCAGGATAAGGGCGGCAACACTGCCGAGTTTGACGCCTTCCGCGGCCAGGTCACCCGCAACATCAATACCCTGCAATCGCAGATCCAGTATTTGCAGCAGCAACTGAGCAGTCGGGCTCAGTGACATACCTGTGGGGGGCTAACAGCTACCGAAGGTGGTGGCTGTCAGGTCGCTTTCGCGAGCAAACCCGCTCCCACACTGGATCTTCAGCGAACATGGACGTTATAGCTGTCAAAGATCAGATGTGGGAGCGGGCTTGCTCGCGAAGGCTGAGCCTCAGTCAATCCGCTACTGCCTGACCCTTTGCTATCTTGCGCATAAGTGCTCCCCAGCAATCCCCTGAATACTTCCACATCACCCCACGCCGTCTACGCTCTTGAAACATCAACAAGAACGAGGGCGCGCGTATGGTTTTTTTTCACAAGATTGCCTGGCTGGGCGCAATGCTTGTGCTGGGTTTGGCACCGGTTCACGCCGCGACGCCCGACGATGGCCAGGCGGCCCGGGCGCTGCTGGAAAAGGCCTTGGCCTATTACCACGACAACGGTGACAAAGCGTTTGCCGCCTTCAGCCGCCAAGGGGAGTTCGTCGACAAGGACCGCTACGTGTTCGTGGTGGATACTCAGGGCGTCATGCTCGCCAGTGGCGGACCCTCTTCGGCGTTGATCGGGCGAGACGTCTCCGAGGTGCTGGGGCCGGATTTGCGCAAGGCCTTCAAGGACGCCTTGAAAACCCCCGAGGCCAGCGGCATCCAGCAAGCCGAATACCGCTGGCAGAACTGGGCCGACGGCAAGGTCGAACGCAAGCACGTGTATTTCCAGCGGGTCGGCGAGCGGATCCTGGCCGTCGGCTACTACCTGCCACGCGCTTCCGCCGAACAGGCTCGGGCGCTGCTGGGCAAGGCTTCGAGCGACCTGATGAAGAACGAGAAGGCCACGCTCACGGCAGTCAACTCCCTCAAGGGCGGTTACTTGCAGGACGACCTGTATGTCTTTGTCGTTGATCTCAATACCCAGAGGTATGTCGGCCACGGCACCAACCTGCGGTTGATCAACACCGATTTCGCCAAGGTCAAGGACCCGGATGGCAAACCGGTGGGCGAGCCGATCCTGGCGCTGATCGGCAAGCAGGACGAGGGGGAGTACGAGTATCGCTGGAAGAACCCGGTGACCGGTAAGGTCGAGGACAAGCACGCGTACCTGAAGAAGGTCGGGCATTTCCTGGTGGCGGTGGGGTATTACAGCCCTTGAGCCTCAATAAAGGCTCATAGCGCTGGCCATTGTGACGAGGGAGCTTGCTCCCGCTGGAGTGCGCAGCTCTCCCCAAAAAGGGCCGCTTCGCAGCCCAGCGGGAGCAAGCTCCCTCGCCACGGATGAATCCGACAACCTTCAGGTAATGGCAATCAGCCCGCCACCAACACCCGAATCGCCTCCAGTCGCAGCGCCGCCTTCTCAAGCATCGCCAGGCCTTGCTCGCGCTGTTGGCGCAGGGCCACCAGTTCGCTGTCGCGTACGGTCGGGTTGACGGCTTGCAGGGCGGTCAGGCGCGCCAGTTCTTCATCGGTATCGGCGGCCAGGCGTCGCTGGGCCTCGGCCACGCGTTCGGCGTGACGCGGGGCGATCTTCTCCTCACCGGCGTTGATCCGTGGCGTGAGCTGGTCACGTTGGGCCTGGATGAACTTGTTGGCGCTGGCACGGGGTACGCTTTCGAGTTGGTCGTTCAGGGTTTCGAACGAGACACGGGCGGCCAAGTCGTTGCCGTTGGTGTCCAGCAGGCAGCGCAGTGCGGCCGGCGGCAGGTAACGACCCAGTTGCAGCGAGCGTGGGGCGACCACTTCACTGACATAGAGCAGTTCCAGCAATACGGTGCCCGGCTTGAGGGCCTTGTTCTTGATCAGCGCCACGGCGGTGTTGCCCATGGAGCCGGACAGCACCAGGTCCATGCCGCCTTGCACCATCGGGTGTTCCCAAGTGATGAACTGCATGTCTTCGCGAGACAACGCCTGGTTGCGGTCGTAGGTGATGGTCACGCCTTCGTCGTCGCCCAGTGGGAAGCTGGCGTCGAGCATTTTTTCGCTCGGTTTGAGAATCAGCGCGTTTTCCGAATGGTCCTCGCTGTCGATACCGAATGCGTCGAACAGGGTTTCCATGTAGATCGGCAGGGCGAACTGGTCGTCCTGCTCGAGAATCGCCTCCACCAGTGCGTCGCCTTCACCCGCGCCGCCGGAATTGAGCTCCAGCAGACGGTCGCGACCGGTGTGCAGCTCGGCTTCCAGGCGTTCGCGTTCGGCGCGAGCTTCGTCGATCAGCGCTTGCCACTGGCCATCGTCGGCTTCTTCCAGTAGCGGCAGCAGGCGCGGGCCGAACTGATGCTGCAAGGCGTTGCCGGTCGGGCAGGTGTTGAGGAAGGCGTTCAGGGCTTCGTGATACCACTGGAACAGGCGCGCTTGCGGGCTGGTTTCCAGGTAAGGCACATGCAGCTCGATGGTGTGCTTCTGACCGATCCGGTCCAGACGGCCGATGCGCTGCTCCAGCAAGTCCGGGTGGGACGGCAGATCGAACAGCACCAGATGATGGGCGAACTGGAAGTTGCGACCTTCGCTGCCGATTTCCGAGCAAATCAGCACCTGGGCGCCAAACTCTTCATCGGCGAAGTAAGCTGCCGCGCGGTCACGCTCCAGGATGTTCATGCCTTCGTGGAACACCGTGGCCGGGATGCCGGAACGCACGCGCAGGGCGTCTTCCAGGTCCATGGCGGTTTCGGCATGGGCGCAGATCACCAGCACTTTGGTGCGCTTGAGCATCTTCAGGGTGTCGATCAGCCATTCGACCCGCGGGTCGAAACGCCACCAGCGTTCTTCTTCGCTGGCGTCCGGCTGGGCCTGGAAGCTGACTTCCGGGTACAGCTCGGCGTGATCGCCCAGCGGCAGCTCGAGGTATTCATCCGGGCATGGCAGCGGGTAAGCGTGCAGCTTGCGCTCCGGGAAACCCTGCACGGCGGCGCGGGTGTTGCGAAACAGCACGCGGCCGGTGCCGTGGCGGTCCAGCAGTTCGCGCACCAGGCGGGCGCTGGCTTCGACATCGCCGTCGTTGACGGCGGTCAGCAACGCTTCGCCTTCGTTGCCCAGGAAACCGTGGATGGTCTTGTGGGCTTCGGGCGAGAGCCGGCCCTTGTCCAGCAGCTCCTGCACGGCTTCGGCCACCGGGCGATAATTTTCGCTCTCGGCGCGGAAGGCCTTGAGGTCATGGAAGCGGTTCGGATCCAGCAGGCGCAGGCGGGCGAAGTGGCTGTCCTGGCCCAGTTGTTCCGGGGTCGCGGTCAGCAGCAGCACGCCGGGGATCGTCTCGGCGAGCTGTTCGACCAAGGCGTATTGCGGGCTGACCTGATCCTCATGCCATACCAGGTGGTGAGCTTCGTCGACCACCATCAGGTCCCAGCCGGCGGCGAACAGCGCATCCTGGGCCTTTTCGTCGTCCACCAGCCATTCCAGCGCCACCAGGGCCAACTGGGTGTCTTCGAACGGGTTGCTGGCATCGCTTTCGATGAAGCGTTCTTCGTCGAACAGCGCGACCTGCAGGTTGAACCGCCGACGCATTTCCACCAGCCACTGGTGCTGCAGGTTCTCCGGAACCAGGATCAGCACGCGGCTGGCGCGACCGGAAAGCAGTTGGCGGTGGATCACCAGGCCGGCTTCGATGGTCTTGCCCAGGCCCACTTCGTCCGCCAGCAGCACCCGCGGCGCAATGCGGTCGGCCACTTCACGGGCAATGTGCAATTGGTGGGCGATCGGCTGGGCACGGACGCCGCCCAGGCCCCAGAGTGAAGACTGCAACTGGCGGCTGGTGTGTTCCAGGGTGTGGTAGCGCAGGGAAAACCAGGCCAGCGGGTCGATCTGGCCGGCGAACAGGCGGTCGCTGGCCAGGCGGAACTGGATAAAGTTCGACAGTTGGGTTTCCGGCAGGGTGACGACTTCGTTCTGCCCGTTGAGGCCGTGGTAGACCAGCAGTCCGTCGACATCATCGACTTCGCGCACGGTCATCTTCCAGCCTTCGAAGTGAGTGATCACATCACCCGGCGAAAACCGTACACGGGTGAGGGGCGCATTCCGTAGCGCGTACTGGCGAGTGTCGCCAGTGGCCGGATAGAGCACGGTCAACAAGCGGCCGTCCTGTGCCAGAACGGTGCCTAAACCCAGCTCGGCTTCGCTGTCACTGATCCAGCGTTGCCCCGGTTGATACTGCTGCGCCATGCTGCCTGACTCCCGCCTTGAAAAAGCCGGTTATCTTAACGGAATGATCCTTCAGACCAAAGGATTTACGTACGCATTACGCTGCCAGGGGGCTGATTCATTACCCGCAGGTATGGAACTTAAGCCCGCTCGACGATCAAACAAGCTCGGCCCCGCGGATTGCTGCAATGCCAACTGGGTCACAAGTTTCAGACCGGCGGTTCAAGCTGCCACCCCTGCAGCCGACAACCTGAAGACAGGAGACCTTTATGTTGCCACCCATGCTTCCTCTGAGCGCCGTGCCTATTACGGCTCAACAGGATCCGATCCGCCAGCGACCGGACATACCGCCCGTGGTCCCGGTGCAGCAAAGCTCCAACGAAAGCACCATCGACCTGAAAAATCGCGACCCTGAAGAGGCTGCGCTGTTGCTGCGCGAGGAGCAACAGCGCCAGCAGGAACGCAACAAGCGCCGCCGCGAAGCCGACGAAGATCCCGAGGTGCACCTGGCCGTACCAGGTACTGAACTGAACGCCGATAACACCGTGCCAGTGGTGCCGCTGGTGGAAGGGGAGGAGCGTCAGGGCTTGTGGGTCGACATCCAGATCTGATTTAGGGTGTTTGCCGACGTACGCAGTCTGGTCAACGCCGCCAACAGCCCGCATCATGGACGTATCCGCAATTCACTGCACGATGCCGACACGCCATGAGCCAAGAAGACAAACTGATCGACCTCAGCGCTGAGCGCGCCAAGCGCGTTCACGACCTCAACGAAAAACGCCTCAATGAAGTCCGTCAGGCTTTCGAGCAAGCCATGCCGTTGGGCAAGCCCAAGAAAAAGCCGAAAAACAAACCGAAAAAGCGCTGACCTCCCCTCGATCCATTGATACAGATCAGTTATTTCCCCACCTTTGCGCCCCGTTGCGGGCGTTATTGACCCCGGTCAATTTTCATCCAGGCCTGATTGGTTAACTTGAACCCATCGCAACAGGGGCAAGATCAGGAGGCCAGTCATGTTTTTCGATAATGTGGTGTTTGCCGGAGTGTTGACGGTCGGCCTCATGTTCGTATTTTTCGCCGGCTTTGGATTATTCATCTGGAAAGACGCACATAAGCGCAAAAAGCCATAGGTCTTTCCGGCTACAACGAGCACGCAAGGCATTTTGGGCGACTTCGGTCGCCCTTTTTTTTTGCGATTTTTCAGGCCTACACCAAACTCCTGTGGGAGCGGGCATAAAAAAAGGTGCGATCCACAAGGATCGCACCTTTTTTGTAACTGGCTGAAATCAGCTACCCAGGGCCTTGGATGCCAGCCAGAACAGCCCGGCCGACAGCGCCACGGTCGCCGGCAGGGTCAATACCCAGGCCAGCAGGATGGTTCGTACCGTGCCACCTTGCAGGCCGCTCTTATTGGCGACCATGGTGCCGGCCACGCCCGAGGACAGTACATGGGTGGTGGAAACCGGCAGGCTGAAAATGTTCGCCATGCCGATCATGCACGCGGTGGTGATCTGCGCCGACATGCCTTGGGCGTAGGTCATGCCTTGCTTGCCGATCTTCTCACCGATGGTCAGTACCACGCGCTTCCAGCCGACCATGGTGCCCAGGCCCAGCGCCAGGGCGACCGCCAGAATCACCCAGAACGGGGCGTACTCGGTGGTGCCGGTCAAGTCCTTGCGCAGCTTGTTCAGGTCGTCTTTCTCACGGGCTGCCAGGCCTGGCAACTTGCCGACCTTCTTCGCTGTGTCGTCCAGGCAGAGCAGGTAGCGACGCACTTCGATGCGGCTTTCCGACGGCAGCGAATGGTAGTCAGCCACGCCTTTGAGCGTGTCGAGCAGTGCATTGATCGTCGGTTCAGTCTGCTGCGGGTTGCAGCGGAATTTCTCCGGCAGATCGCCCTTCACGCTTTTGCCCAGCGCCAGGAATTCACCCAGGGACTGGCTGTTGCGCTGGTAGAACTGGCTCAAGTGCAGGGTCGCGTCGCGGGTCCGCTCGATCTGGTAGGTGGTGCTGTTCAGGTCGAGCACGAACTGCGAAGGCACGATACCGATCAGCACCAGCATGATCAGGCCGATACCTTTCTGACCATCGTTGGAGCCGTGGACGAAGCTGACGGCCATGGCCGAGATCACCAGCACCAGGCGGTTCCAGAACGGTGGGTGCTTCTTGTCGTCGATCTTGCGGCGCTGTTCTGGCGTCTTGTGCATCTTTGACAGTGGACGCCACCATTTCAGGCTGATCAACACCAGGGCGGCAATCAGGAAGCCGGCCATGGGCGAGAACACCAGGGAGGCGCCGATATCGATCGCCTTCTGCCAGTTCACCCCGTCGGCCAACGGAATGTCATTGATCAGGGCGTTGGCCAGGCCCACGCCGAGGATCGAACCGATCAGCGTGTGGGAACTGGAAGCCGGAATACCGAAGTACCAGGTGCCCAGGTTCCAGGTGATGGCCGCTGCGAGCAGCGAAAACACCATGGCCAGCCCATGTCCGGTGTTCACATTGATCAGCAGTTCCACGGGCAACAGGTGGACGATGGCATACGCCACGCCCACGCCGCCCAGCAGTACGCCGAGGAAATTGAACACACCGGAAAAGAACACCGCCAGGTGAGGCGGCATGGCTTTGGTGTAGATAACAGTGGCAACCGCGTTAGCGGTGTCATGAAAGCCGTTGATGAACTCGAAGGCGAGGACAAAAGCCAGGGCGAGCAAGAGGCTCACAAGCACCCAAGCATCCAGTCCGCTGAATAAATCGATCATGAAGGTTTTCTGACCCGGTCGTAAGGGGGCGCGATTATGCCAGAAAACCATGGCAATCGATGCATTGCCTGCTCATCGGTAACATTCTTCTACGAAATAATTTGTAGAAAGCCCGTCGCGCCGAGGTTTTTGGCGGGTCATGCAACCCATTGATTCTGGTGTGGAAAGCGCGAACGACAAGATCGCCACCCGGTTGGAGGGGGCGTCAGGGTGGTATGAAATACCTGAAAGAAGTTCGGTCATGGGCATTCCTCGACCGTTGGCGCAAGGAGATGCGGCCCGCTCATGACGGGCGCTCAACCTCGGTGTCCGGACTGGGTGTCGGCCGGATACCGCTTCACAAGAACGCAAGCCTTAAGTGTCAATGCTCTTCGGCTTTGAGTTCCTTTTCCATTTTCTGGAGTTCCTGGGTGAAGGCCTGGTCCTGAACGGTGGCGCGTTTACGCCAGGGTTTGCGTTCGGGTTCAGGCTGCGCGGCGTAGGTGGTGACTTCCCCGCCGTAAACTTCCTTGTAACGTTGTTCCTGGCGCTCAAGTTCCGCGCGCAGTTCGTCTTTCGTCACAGTGTTACCTAATAAATTGAAATTGAATCTGGTGATACGCACTGCATGTAGGCATGCAGACGGCCACGGCACCAGAGCTGACAGCTGACGTAGCATCAGGGCTTCGTGTTGTTACCAATACAGGAGAAGCGGCCATTAAGGTGCTTCGGGCACCTGTTGCCGGCACTACGGTATATCTGCAGTACCGGCGGACGGGAACGGTCGATTGGCCGTTGCGTCACTGAAGTGCATTATAGCGGTCCACTCGAAGAACACTATCGGGAAAAGTTAAAACGGTCTTTTGTTGTGTGAATCCATGTTTGGATGCACAACTTATGGCAATTAGGTTTCAGCTCGCGCCCGCAAGTGCCGGTAGGCTGACGCCATCGACGCTGACAAGTTCAATATCCCATGCCCCGAGTTGAAGTCGCCGTCCTTGGAGCTGGAACTTATATCGACTCTGCTCGCCAGATCAAGCGAATTACCGCGCAATCAGCCTTGTTGCGATTATCGATCGCTGGTTCGATAATCGAACAGTCTTGGCAGCTTGCCCTTGTCTGTTCATTGGGCAGCCGCTTGTAATAGCCGTCATTTGCCGGGAAGGACCAGACATGAACGACCAGCTGCGCAACGCCTTTACTTCAGTAGCGCCCCCGATCGTCGCCTCACCGGCCAAGCGGATCCAGGCCCTGACGGGCGACCCGGACTTCATGACGTCCCTGGCCCGCGGATTGGCCGTGGTCCAGGCTTTCCAGGAGCGCAAGCGACACCTGACCATTGCCCAGATCAGCCACCGCACGGAGATTCCCCGTGCCGCCGTCAGACGTTGCTTGCATACCTTGATCAAGCTTGGCTACGCCACGACGGACGGGCGCACCTATTCGTTGTTGCCCAAAGTGCTGACCCTCGGTCACGCCTATCTGTCTTCGACGCCCCTGGCTGTTTCCGCCCAGCCCTATCTGGACCGCATGAGCGAACAGTTGCACGAGGCCTGCAACATGGCGACGCTCGAAGGCGACGATATTCTCTATATTGCCCGGTCGGCCACCACTCAGCGGCTGATCTCCGTGGACCTCTCCGTTGGTGGGCGTCTGCCGGCTTATTGCACCTCCATGGGTAGGATTCTTCTGGCGGCCCTGGATGATGCGTCGCTGCGTGACTACCTCGACCACGCCGACCTGCAGGCCAAGACCAGCCGGACCCTGCACACACCCGAGGCGCTGCTCGAGTGCCTGCAACAGGTTCGACAGCAGGGCTGGTGCATCGTCGACCAGGAACTGGAGCAGGGCCTGCGTTCGATTGCCGTGCCGGTGTACGACGCTTCCGGCCAGGTGGTGGCGGCGCTGAATGTCAGTACCCATGCCGGGCGGGTCAGCCGCAGCGAGTTGGAGCAGCGCTTCCTGCCAGGCTTACTCGCGGCAAGCCGCGACTTGAGTGCGCAGCTGTTCACTTAAGCTGTTCGATAAACGCACAGAGTCGCCGCTGGTGAATTGACGGTATTTACCGTGCCTCATTAATGTCGCGGCAGCGTCATCCGGCGTGATCGAGTCTGGCTCGGTCGGTGGCGACTTCTGTTCGCCTGCGTTTCTCGCGTGGAATAAAAATAAAATGAATCAGCCCCAAACTTCCGTAGGCAATTGCCTCGATGTGCAGTCCTTCATCAACGCCCAACCCATTTCGCGCTACCAGTGGCGAGTGGTGATTCTCTGCTTTCTGATTGTCTTTCTCGACGGCCTCGACACGGCGGCCATGGGCTTCATCGCCCCGGCCCTGTCCCAGGACTGGGGCATCGATCGCGCCAGCCTTGGGCCGGTGATGAGTGCCGCATTGATCGGCATGGTGTTCGGCGCACTGGGTTCCGGCCCGCTGGCTGACCGTTTTGGGCGAAAAGTCGTACTGGTGGGCGCGGTCCTGCTGTTTGGCGCGTTCAGTCTGGCATCGGCCTACAGCACCAACGTCGATCAATTGCTGGTGCTGCGTTTCCTCACCGGCCTGGGGTTGGGCGCCGGGATGCCGAACGCCACCACTTTGCTGTCGGAATACACCCCGGAGCGCAAGAAATCCCTGCTGGTGACCAGCATGTTCTGCGGCTTCAACCTGGGCATGGCCGGTGGCGGGTTCATCTCTGCCAAGTTGATACCGGCGTTCGGCTGGCACAGCCTATTGCTGATCGGCGGAATCCTGCCATTGATCCTGGCGGTGGTGCTGTTGTTTTGGCTGCCGGAGTCGGCGCGTTACCTGGTGGTGCGCAATCGCGGCACCGATAAAGTACGCAGGACCCTGGCGCCAATCGATCCGCACACCGTTGCCCAGGCGGCGAGCTTCAGTGTGCCGGAACAGAAAACCGTGAAGGCTCGCAACGTACTGGCGGTGATCTTCTCCGGCACCTACAGCGCCGGCACCTTGCTGCTGTGGCTGACCTATTTCATGGGCCTGGTGATCGTTTACCTGCTGACCAGCTGGTTGCCGACGCTGATGCGCGACAGCGGCGCGAGCATGGAGCAGGCGGCGTTTATCGGCGCGTTGTTTCAATTCGGTGGGGTATTGAGCGCGGTCGGCGTGGGTTGGGCGATGGACCGGTTCAATCCACACAAGGTCATCGGCCTTTTCTATCTGATGGCCGGGATATTTGCCTACGCCGTGGGGCAGAGCCTGGGCAACATCACCTTGCTCGCCACCCTGGTGCTGGTGGCCGGCATGTGCGTCAACGGCGCGCAATCGGCCATGCCGTCCCTGGCGGCGCGGTTTTATCCGACCCAGGGCCGGGCCACGGGTGTGTCGTGGATGCTGGGCATCGGCCGTTTCGGCGCGATTCTCGGCGCCTGGATGGGCGCGACCTTGCTGGGCCTGGGCTGGAATTTCGAACAGGTCCTGACCGCTCTGGTGATTCCGGCGGCGCTGGCGACCACGGCTGTGGTGATCAAGGGCATGGTCAGTCATGCGGATGCGACTTGAGGCGGTGACATGGCCCGCTCCCACGGGGTTCTCTGTGTACTTGGATAAATCGATAGCCAAACAACAATCTGTTCGATAAACGAACACTCAGTCGATTATCGGATTGTTTGGCCTTTTCCCTCAGCTTAATCTTCAGTCACTCCGGCGCTTAACCTCGCGCCTTTTTCTTCATGTCGGTCTACTGGAAAACGGGAGCCTGCCCCATGGCTGAAATCCTTTCGCTGCACGACGCGGTGAAGCAATTCGTCAACGACGGCGATACCGTCGCGCTCGAAGGCTTCACTCACCTGATTCCGACGGCGGCGGGTCATGAAATCATTCGTCAGGGTAAGAAAGATCTGACCCTGGTGCGGATGACGCCTGACCTGATCTACGACCAGTTGATCGGCGCCGGCTGTGCTCGCAAGTTGATTTTTTCCTGGGGCGGCAACCCTGGCGTGGGGTCGTTGCACCGCCTGCGTGACGCCGTAGAGAAGCAATGGCCGCACCCGCTGGAGATCGAGGAACACAGCCATGCCGACCTGGCCAACGCTTACGTCGCCGGGGCCTCGGGCCTGCCGTTTGCGGTGCTGCGGGCCTACGCCGGTTCTGACCTGCCAAAGGTCAACCCGCTGATCAAAAGCGTGACCTGCCCCTTCACCGGTGAAGTGCTGGCCGCTGTGCCTTCGGTGCGTCCAGACATCACAGTGATCCACGCCCAGAAAGCCGACCGCAAAGGCAACGTGCTGCTGTGGGGCATTCTCGGTGTGCAGAAAGAGGCCGCGCTGGCCGCCAAGCGCTGCATCGTCACGGTGGAAGAGATCGTCGACGACCTGAAGGCGCCGATGAACGCCTGCGTGCTGCCGACCTGGGCCTTGAGCGCGGTCTGCCACGTCCCGGGCGGCGCGCATCCGTCCTATGCCCACGGCTACACCGAACGTGACAATCGTTTCTACCAAGCGTGGGACCCCATCGCTCGGGATCGTGAGACCTTTACCGCGTGGATCAACGAATACATCCACGGCACTAAAGACTTCAGTGAGTTCCAGGCCAGACTGGCAGCCGCTTCGCAGGTGAAATCATGACGTACTCCACCAATGAAATGATGACCGTTGCCGCAGCCCGTCGGTTGAAGAACAACGCCGTTTGCTTCGTGGGCATTGGCCTGCCGTCGAAAGCGGCCAACCTGGCGCGGCTGACTTCGGCGCCGGATGTGGTCCTGATCTACGAGTCCGGTCCGATCGGTGCCAAGCCCAGCGTACTGCCGTTGTCCATTGGCGATGGTGAGCTGGCGGAAACTGCGGACACCGTCGTACCCACCGGTGAGATTTTTCGCTACTGGCTGCAGGGCGGGCGCATCGACGTCGGTTTCCTCGGCGCGGCCCAGGTTGACCGCTTCGGCAACATCAACACCACGGTGGTGGGCGACTACCATCAGCCGAAAGTCCGTTTGCCGGGCGCCGGCGGTGCACCGGAAATCGCCGGTTCGGCCAAGAGTGTGCTGATCATTCTCAAGCAGTCGGCGCGTTCGTTTGTCGACAAACTGGACTTCATCACCTCGGTCGGCCACGGCGAGGGCGGCGATTCGCGTAAACGCCTGGGCCTGCCAGGCGCCGGCCCCGTGGGCATCATCACCGACCTGTGCATCATGGAACCGGAAGCCGACACCCATGAGTTTGTGGTCACTGCGCTGCATCCCGGCGTGACCCGCGAACAGGTCGTTGCCGCCACCGGATGGGCGGTCCGTTTCGCCGACCAGGTGCACACCACGGCCGAACCGAGCGAGCTGGAGCTGCGCGCGCTGCGCGATCTGGAAGCTCGCACCGCAGCGGCCCATGGCCAGGCACCGGGAGAAGCCTGATGCGCGACGTTTATATCTGTGATGCGATTCGAACCCCCATCGGCCGGTTCGGCGGCGGTTTGTCCGCCGTGCGCGCCGATGATCTGGCGGCCGTACCGATCAAGGCACTGATGGAGCGCAATCCGTCGGTGGACTGGACTGCCGTGGACGAGGTGTTCCTCGGTTGCGCCAACCAGGCCGGCGAAGACAACCGCAACGTGGCGCGCATGGCGCTGCTGCTGGCGGGTTTGCCGGAAAGTATTCCCGGGGTGACCCTCAACCGCCTCTGCGCTTCGGGCATGGACGCCATCGGTACGGCGTTCCGCGCCATCGCCAGCGGTGAAATGGAATTGGCTATCGCCGGCGGCGTGGAGTCGATGTCCCGCGCACCGTTCGTGATGGGCAAGGCTGACGCGGCGTTCTCGCGCAACATGAAACTGGAAGACACCACCATCGGCTGGCGCTTCATCAACCCATTGATGAAAGCCCAGTACGGTGTGGACGCGATGCCGCAGACGGCGGATAACGTGGCCGATGATTACGCGGTGTCCCGCGCCGACCAGGACGCTTTCGCCTTGCGCAGCCAACAGCGCACGGCGGCGGCCCAGGCGGCAGGTTTTTTCGCCGAAGAAATTGTTCCGGTGCGCATTGCCCACAAGAAAGGTGAGACCGTGGTCGAGCAGGACGAGCATCCTCGCGCCGACACCACGCTTGAAACCTTGAGCAAACTCAAACCGGTCAACGGCCCGGACAAGACCGTCACCGCCGGCAACGCCTCGGGGGTGAATGACGGGGCGGCGGCGCTGATCCTGGCGTCGGCCGACGCGGTGAAGAAACATGGCCTGACGCCTCGAGCCAAGGTGTTGGGCATGGCCAGTGCCGGTGTGGCGCCTCGGGTGATGGGCATCGGCCCGGTACCGGCGGTGCGCAAGCTCACCGAACGCCTGGGCCTGGCGGTGGCCGATTTCGATGTGATCGAGCTCAACGAAGCCTTTGCCAGCCAAGGCCTGGCGGTGCTGCGCGACCTGGGGTTGGCGGACGATGCGCCGCAGGTGAATCCGAACGGCGGCGCCATCGCCCTCGGCCATCCGCTGGGCATGAGTGGGGCGCGGTTGGTCCTGACAGCGTTGCATCATTTGGAAAAGACCGGCGGCAAGAAAGGCTTGGCGACCATGTGTGTTGGTGTCGGCCAGGGTCTGGCGCTGGCTATTGAGCGCGTCTGACCCGTCGTTCTACTAATAAGAAACCGAGGAATGCTTCATGACTGACAAGCCTGGTTATCGTCGCCCCCAAGCGGGCACCCAGCCGGAGTATTTGCACCCGCCGTACCAGTCCACCAACCTGCGCTCGCCGTCCAAGCCGTTGGTGTATCTGCCGCACTCGCTGTCGGAAATCACCGGTCCGACCGTCGGCGCTGACCGTGTGCAGGAGAAGGATTACGACCTGACCGCCCAGCATGCCGGCGAGCCGCTGGGGGAACGCATCATCATTCACGGGCGCGTACTGGATGAGCACGGTCAGCCCGTGCCGGGCATCCTGGTGGAAATCTGGCAGGCCAACGCCGCCGGTCGCTACAACCATGACCGCGACAATCACGACGCGCCGCTGGACCCGAATTTCACCGGCAGCGGTCGCACCATCACTGACGCTGACGGTTGGTATCAGTTCCAGACCATCAAGCCCGGCGCCTATCCATGGGGCAACCATCACAATGCCTGGCGCCCGGCGCATATCCATTTCTCACTGTTCGGGCCGAGCATTCTGACGCGCCTGGTGACGCAGATGTATTTCCCCGGCGACCCGCTGCTGGCCTACGACCCGATCTACAACTGCGTGCCGGACACCAGCGCCAAGGAACGCCTGATCGCCCGTTTCGACCTGGAAAAAACCGTCCCCAACTACGCCCTCGGTTATCGCTGGGACATCGTTTTGCGCGGCCGCGATGCCACGCCGATGGAGAAATAAGATGACGCTTACCGCCACCACGTCCCACACCGTTGGCCCGTACTACCACATCGGCCTGACCTGGTTGAACCGCGAAGACCTGACCGTCGCCCAAACCCTTGGCCAACGGGTGGCGATCACCGGGCAGGTGGTCGACGGCAACGGCGCGTTCGTCAACGACGCGATGCTGGAAGTCTGGCAGGCCAACGCTGCCGGTAAATACGCCCACCCTGAAGACGACCAGGACAAACCCCTGGACCCCCATTTCGAAGGCTTCGGCCGGGTGCCGGTGGATGCCGAAGGACGCTTTCGCTTCACCACCATCAAGCCGGGCACCGTGCCGGGACTGGGGGGCACGACTCAGGCACCGCATCTGGTGGTGCTGGTGTTCGCCCGTGGGCTGGTCAAGCATCTGCTGACGCGCATCTACTTCGATGGCGAACAGGCCAACGAGGCCGACCCGCTTTTGGCCTGCGTGCCTGAGGAGCGTCGCGCCACTCTCGTGAGCAAGCCCGATGCTTCGGGCGTGTATCAGTGGAACGTGATCCTGCAGGGGACGGATGCCGAGACGGTGTTTTTCGATTACTGAGTGACAATTTTCCCGTGGCGAGGGAGCAAGCTCCCTCGCCACGGGTGAAAGGACTGTGGAACGGGGCTGTTACAAAGTGTGTCTAGACACTGTCAGTCCCCATGAGTGAAAAAACATGACGATTCCAATGACCCACTACACCGGCGAAGAACGCAGCAAGCGCATCTTCGCCATCGTCGGTGCCTCATCCGGCAACCTGGTCGAATGGTTCGACTTCTACGTCTATGCGTTCTGCGCGATTTATTTTGCGCCAGCGTTCTTCCCGTCGGACAACCCCACGGTGCAACTGGTCAACACCGCGGGTGTGTTCGCCGCCGGGTTCTTGATGCGGCCCATCGGCGGCTGGATTTTCGGCCGGGTGGCGGACCGTCACGGGCGCAAGAACTCGATGATGATTTCGGTGCTGATGATGTGCTTCGGCTCCTTGCTCATCGCCTGCCTGCCCACCTACAAGGACATCGGCGTCTGGGCGCCAGTGCTGCTGTTGCTCGCGCGCTTGCTGCAAGGCCTGTCGGTGGGCGGTGAATACGGCACCACGGCCACCTACATGAGCGAAGTCGCCCTCAAGGGCCAGCGCGGCTTTTTTGCCTCGTTCCAGTATGTGACGTTGATCGGCGGACAACTGCTGGCGGTGTCGCTGGTGGTGGTCCTGCAACAGTTCCTCAGCGAAGACGAATTGCGTGCCTACGGCTGGCGGATCCCGTTCGTGGTCGGCGCGGCGGCGGCGTTGATTTCTCTGTTGCTGCGGCGCTCCTTGAAGGAAACCAGCAGCAAGGAAATGCGCGAGAGCAAGGACGCCGGTAGCATCGCCGCGCTGTTTCGCGATCACAAGGCCGCGTTCATCACCGTGCTGGGTTACACCGCTGGCGGCTCGCTGATTTTCTACACGTTCACCACTTACATGCAGAAATACCTGGTGAACACCGCCGGCCTGCACGCCAAGACCGCCAGCTACATCATGACCGGCGCGTTGTTCCTCTATATGTGCATGCAGCCGCTGTTCGGCATGCTGGCGGACAAGATCGGTCGGCGTAACTCCATGCTCTGGTTCGGCGCCCTGGGTGCGTTGTGCACAGTGCCGATCCTGCTGACCCTCAAAAGTATCAGCAGCCCGTTCCTGGCGTTTGTGCTGATTACCCTGGCGCTGGCGATCGTCAGCTTCTACACCTCCATCAGCGGATTGGTAAAAGCTGAAATGTTTCCACCCGAAGTACGGGCGCTGGGGGTAGGGTTGGCCTATGCGGTGGCGAATGCGATTTTTGGTGGCTCGGCCGAGTACGTCGCCCTGAGCCTGAAGGCCCAAGGCATGGAAAACGCCTTTTATTGGTACGTCACGGTGATGATGGTGGTGGCGTTTCTGTTTAGCCTGCGCCTGCCCAAGCAACCGGCGTATTTGCATCACGACCTTTGACCCCACCGCGCTCGACCGAGAGGCGGGCGCATCCAAGGACTGTTTATGAGCGAACGACCGAGCAATCAGCTGTTCGATACCTACTTCACGGCTCGCGAGATGCGCGAGGTGTTCTGCGATGCGGGCCGGGTACAGGCCATGCTGGATGTCGAGGCCGCATTGGCTAGGGCTGAAGCGCGGGTAGGGTTGATTCCCCAGAGCGCGGTGGCGCCGATCGAGAACGCCTGTCACGCCCAGTTGTACGATTTTTCGGCGTTGAGCGAAGCAATTGCCAGTGCCGGCAATTCGGCGATCCCGTTGGTCAAGGCACTGGGCAAGCGTATCGCGAGCGAGGATGCCGAGGCTGAGCGCTATGTGCATCTGGGCGCTACCAGCCAGGACGTGATGGACAGTGGGCTGATCCTGCAACTGCGCCAAGCCTTGACGCTGATCGAAGACGAGCTGGCGCAATTGGCCGTTACCCTGGCCCGCCAAGCCGAACGTTACGCTGCCACACCGCTGGCCGGGCGCACTTGGCTGCAACACGCCACGCCGGTGACCCTGGGCATGAAAATCGCCGGTTGGCTGGGGGCGATCACTCGCAGTCGCCAACGCTTGAAAGAGCTCAAGCCGCGCTTGCTGGTGCTGCAATTCGGCGGCGCTTCCGGGACGCTCGCCGCACTGGGTGAGCAGGCCCTGCCCATCGCCGAAGCCCTGGCTGCCGAGCTGCGATTGAACCTGCCGGAGCAGCCGTGGCACACCCAGCGGGATCGCCTGGTGGAATTCGGCTCGGTGCTCGGTTTGATCACTGGCAGCCTGGGCAAACTGGGCCGCGACATCAGCCTGTTGATGCAGACCGAGGCCGGCGAAGCGTTCGAACCGTCGGCACCGGGCAAGGGCGGATCGTCCACCATGCCGCACAAACGTAACCCGGTGGGCGCGGCGGTGCTGATCGGCGCGGCGACCCGGGTGCCTGGTTTGTTGTCGACGCTGTTCAGCGCCATGCCCCAGGAACATGAGCGCAGTCTTGGCTTGTGGCACGCCGAATGGGAGACCCTGCCGGAGATCTGCTGCCTGGTGTCCGGTGCCTTGCAACAAGCGCGGTTGTTGGCCGAAGGGCTGGAAGTGGACGCGGCGCGCATGGCCCGTAACCAGGAACTGACCCAGGGGTTGGTGCTGGCCGAGGCGGTCAGCACCGTCCTCGCCCAGCGGGTCGGGCGCGACACCGCGCATCATCTGCTGGAGCAATGCTGCAAGCGCGCCGTGGCCGAACAACGGCATTTGCGCGCGGTGCTGGGGGACGAACCCCAAGTCACGGCGCAACTCTCCGCCGCCGAGCTCGATCATTTGCTCAACCCCGCCCATTACCTCGGCCAGGCCCAGACCTGGGTTGCCCGGGCCGTGGCCGAACACCTTGCCTTGAACGCCTGAAAGGAGATTGTTGTGGGATTCGTCAAACTCGCCGAGGGCGAACTGAACTACCGTTTTGACGGGCCGCAAGACGCCCCGGTGCTGGTGCTTTCAAACTCCCTGGGCACTGATCTGCACATGTGGGACGAGCAGGTCGCGGCTTTCAGCGAACACTTTCGCGTGCTGCGCTTCGACACCCGTGGTCACGGTCAGTCGCTGGTCACCGAAGGGCCGTACAGCATCGAACAACTGGGTCGCGATGTACTGGCGATGCTTGATCAGTTGGGCATCGACAAGGTGCATTTCTGTGGCTTGTCCATGGGCGGGTTGATCGGCCAATGGTTGGGGATCAATGCCGGTCAGCGTCTGCATAAATTGGTGGTGTGTAATACAGCCGCCAAGATCGGCGATCCTTCGGTGTGGAACCCGCGCATCGAAACCGTGCTGCGTGACGGCCAGGCAGCGATGGTAGCGTTGCGTGATGCCTCGATTGCCCGTTGGTTTACCCCGGATTTTTCTGAGGCGCAGCCAGCGACGGCGAAAAAAATCACTGACATGCTCGCTGCCACTTCACCCCAGGGCTATGCGGCCAACTGCGCAGCGGTGCGCGATGCCGATTTCCGCGAGCAACTGTCGTCGATCCGCGTGCCGCTGTTGGTGATCGCCGGCACTGAAGATGCCGTGACGCCGCCGTCGGGTGGGCACTTTATCCAGGAGCGGGTCAGCGGTGCCGAGTACGCCGAGTTCTACGCCGCGCACCTGTCCAACGTCCAGGCCGGCGCCGCGTTCAGCGCGCGGGTGCTGGATTTCCTGCTTGATTCTGGCCGCGCCTGAGGAGTTTTTTGTGGACGAGAAACAACGTTACGACGAAGGCATGCAAGTACGCCGCGCGGTGCTGGGCGATGCCCACGTTGATCGCAGCCTCAATGCCTTGACCGAGTTCAACAGCGAATTCCAGGAGATGATCACCCGTCACGCCTGGGGCGATATCTGGACCCGCCCGGGCCTGCCGCGCCATACCCGCAGCCTGATCACCATCGCCATGCTGATCGGCATGAACCGCAACGAAGAACTCAAACTGCACCTGCGCGCCGCCGCCAACAACGGCGTGAGCCGCAGCGAGATTAAGGAAGTGATCATGCAGAGCGCCATCTACTGCGGCATCCCGGCAGCCAACGCCACCTTCCATCTCGCCGAGTCGGTGTGGGATGAGCTAGGCGTCGAGTCCCGGACTTAGGAACCGCCGCTAATCCTGTGGGAGCGGGCTTGCTCGCGAAAGCGGTGGGTCAGTTTGCTTCGATGTTGAATGTGATGACGCCTTCGCGAGCAAGCCCGCTCCCACACTGGATCTTCAGTGAGCACAAAACTTTGTGTTCGACACTGATCCCCTGTGGGAGCGAGCTTGCTCGCGATGACGGTGGTACAGCCTCCATCCATGTTGGTTTTTACAGCAAGCTGATCGGATAGCTGACAATCAACCGGTTCTCATCGAACTCATTGTTGCTGTAGTCCCGGCGCATCGTCGAGTTGCGCCACTTCACATTAAGGCTCTTCAGCGCACCGCTCTGCACGGTGTAAGCCAGCTCACTTTCCCGTCCCCATTCCTTGCCGTCGTCAACCGTGGCGGTGTGCACGTTGTCACCGCTGATGTAGCGGTTCATCAGGGTCAAACCCGGCACGCCGACGGCGGCGAAGTTGAAGTCATGGCGCAGTTGCCAGGATTTTTCCTTCGCGTTGTCGTAGCTGGA